>JAGCPV010000013.1 GCA_017965475.1 Prevotella sp. | reverse complement strand
GTGGGTGAGACGGTGAAACTCTCCTATGTAGATCAGCAGCATAAGGATATCGATCCTGAGAAGAGCGTCTATCAGGTGGTCAGTGGTGGCAACGAGACCATCCGCATGGGTGGCAAGGATGTCAACGTACGCGCCTATCTCTCGCGCTTTAACTTCACTTGTGCGGATCAGGAGAAGAAATGTGGCGTTCTCTCTGGTGGTGAGCGCAACCGTCTGCATCTCGCCATCGCCCTGAAGCAGGAGGGTAATGTGCTGTTGCTCGACGAGCCCACCAACGATATCGACGTGAACACGCTGCGCGCCCTGGAGGAAGGTCTGGAGGCCTTCGCCGGCTGTGCCGTGATCATCAGCCACGACCGCTGGTTCCTCGACCGTATTTGTACCCATATCCTTGCCTTTGAGGGTGAGGGTAATGTCTTCTATTTCGAGGGTAACTACTCGGAGTACGAGGCTAATAAAGCACAGCGCCTCGGCCTGGAAGAGCCGAAGCGCGCACGTTATCGTAAACTCATGGAGGAATAGTATATGGATTGGTTACACATCGCAGCCGTCGTGATCCTCGTGATCATCGGCATCTTCATTTATGTGAACAAGAAGAGTTAGGCTCGTTCTGCTGGCTATGCCAGCTGTGCCAGAGCCTATTTGTATTGACGGAGGGCAGCGACGAGTTCGCTGTTCTCCGTTTTTGTACCGATGGTGATACGCAGACAGTTCTGGCAGAGTTGCACTTTGTTCCTGTTCCTGACGATGATCCCCTGATCCACCAGATAGTTGTAGATCCTCGTAGCATCCGTCATCTTGGCGAGGAAGAAGTTGGCCTCCGTAGGATACACCTTCTCGCAGATGGGCAGCATCTCGAAGGCATCCATCATCCTTGTGCGCTCCTGCAACAGGATCTTCACCCAGTTATCCACCTCGTAGGGATCCTTCAGGGCCTCCAGCGCCTGTTGCTGGGTCAGTTGGTTCACGTTATAGGGATATTTCACCTTATTGAATATGTCGATGATCTCCTTCGAGGCGAAGGCCATTCCTAAGCGGATGGCAGCACAGCCCCATGCCTTCGACATCGTGTTGAGCACGATGAGGTTGGGGTATTTCGGCAGTTCCGAGCGCAGGGTCTTCTGCGAGGAGAAGTCGCTGTAGGCCTCATCCACGATGACGAGACCCTCGAAACCCTCGATTACCTTGATCACCTCCTCGCGCTTCAGACAGTTACCCGTGGGGTTGTTGGGCGTACAGAGCCAGATGAGCTTTGTATGGGCGTCCGTCGCAGCGAGCAGTTTCTCTGCCGTCACCTGATATCTCTCGTCCAGCAACACAGGACGATACTCCACATCGTTAATATCGGCACACACCTTATACATGCCGTAGGTGGGTTCGATGGCCACCACGTTGTCGATGCCAGGGTTGCAGAAACAACGATAGGGCAGGTCGATGGCCTCGTCGCTGCCATTGCCGAGGAAGATGTTTTCGGCTGGCACACCCTTCACCTTCGCGATTGCCTCCTTCAGTTCCAGCTGCAAGGGATCGGGATAACGGTTGAAAGGCTGGTTATAGGGATTCTCGTTGGCATCGAGAAACACGCGTGCCTCGCGCCCGGCATACTCATTCCTTGCGGATGAATACGGCGCCAGCGACCAGATATTGGGCCTTGTGAGTTCTTCGAGACTCTTCATATTATTTGAGGGATTTGATTCTGACGGTCATCGCGTTCTTGTGGGCGGCGAGTTGCTCGGCTTCCGCCATGAGTTCTACGGCGTGGCCGATGCTTTGGATACCGTCCGCCGTGAGATGCTGGAAGGTCACCTTACGACAGTAACTGTCGAGGTTCACGCCACTATAGGTGGTGGCATAACCGTGGGTGGGCAGCGTGTGGTTCGTACCACTGGCATAGTCGCCAGCACTCTCACAGGCATATTCGCCGAGGAACACGCTCCCTGCGTTCACCACCTTCTGGGCGAGTTTCTCGTAGTTTGCCGTCTGGATGATCAGATGCTCAGGGGCATAGGCGTTCGAGAGGTCGATGGCCTCCTGCAGATCCTTCACGAGCACCAGTCTGCTGTTGTCGAGGGCCTTGGTGGCTATCTCCTTACGCGGCAGGAGGTCGAGCTGACGGTTCACCTCTGCCTGTACGTCGAGGATCACCTGCTCCGAGGTGGTGATGAGCAACACCTGCGAGTCGATGCCGTGCTCAGCCTGAGAGAGCAGATCGGCAGCGATAAACTCGATGTTGGCGTGCTCGTCGGCGATGACACAGACCTCCGAGGGTCCTGCGGGCATGTCGATGGCGACATCATGGAGGCTCACCTGTTGTTTGGCGGCCATCACGTACTGGTTGCCAGGTCCGAAGATCTTATACACCTTAGGCACGGACTCCGTACCGTAGGCCATCGCGCCGATGGCCTGCACACCACCAGCCTTGAAGATCTTACTCACCCCGGCGATGCGGGCAGCCACGAGGATGGCGGGGTTCACCTTCCCCTGACGATCCGGGGGCGTGCAGAGCACGATCTCCTTACAGCCTGCGATTTTCGCGGGTGTGGCGAGCATCAGCACGGTAGAGAAGAGTGGGGCCGTACCACCAGGGATATAGAGACCCACCTTCTCGATGGCGACGCTCTTCTGCCAGCAGACGACACCAGGCTGTGTCTCCACCTTCTTCGTGCGGAAGGTCTGTGCCTCGTGGAAGGCGTTGATATTATAATGGGCCAGTTGGATGGCAGCTTTCAGTTCCGCACTCACCAGCTTCTCTGCCTCGGCCATCTCCTCGTCAGTGACGGCGAGCGAGGGCAGATCCACGTGGTCGAACTTCAGCTCGTAGCCTTTCACGGCATCATCGCCGCGCTTCTTGATGTCGGCCAAAACGGAGGACACCGTCTCGTTCAGCTTCGACACGTCGAGATGAGGACGCTCCACAATCTTCGCCCAATTACTTCGCTCTGGATATCTGATGATATTCATATCAACAATCAACTAAAAAAACTATCAATTAGAGAATCATCTTCTCAATCGGTGTGACGAGGATGCCCTGGGCACCCATCTCCTTCAGTTTACCGATGATCTCCCAGAACTGCTTCTGGTCGAGCACCGTGTGGACAGAGCACCACTCCTCATCAGCCAACGGGATGATGGTGGGACTCTTCAGACCCGGCAGCACGTCGATGATCTCCTGCAGACGGGCCTTCGGCGCGTTCATGCGTACATATTTCTTATCCTCGGCATCCTTCACGGCCTTGAAACGGAAGAGCATCTGTTCCAGGATGGCCTTCTTCTCCTCGGAGAGCTGTTTGTTGCCGATGAGCAGAGCCTCGCTCTTCATCACCACCTCGACCTCGCGCAGGTTGTTGCTCACGAGGGTGGAGCCGCTGCTGACGATATCGAAGATACCATCGGCGAGTCCGATGCCCGGACTGATCTCCACGGATCCCGTGATCACGTGGATCTCGGCCTTGATGCCGTTCTTGTCGAGGAACTGCTTCAGGATGACGGGATAGCTCGTGGCAATCTTCTTGCCATTGAACCACTCCACACCCTGGTAGTCTATCTCCTTGGGGATAGCCAGTGACAGACGGCACTTCGAGAAGCCGAGACGGGATACGATATCGGCATCCTCGCCACGCTCCACGAACTCGTTCTCACCCACCACGCCGATGTCGGCTACACCACTGGCCACACTCTGTGGGATATCATCATCGCGGAGGTAAAGCACCTCCAGCGGGAAGTTCGAAGACTGAACTAAGAGGGTACGCTTCGACGCGCTCACTTTGATGTCTGCCTCTGCCAGCAGATTCATCGTGTCGTCGAAAAGACGTCCTTTGGATTGTACTGAAATACGTAACATATCGTTAAAGTCTGATTAAAAAGCGTGCAAATTTACTCAAAAATATGCGAATATGCAAGAAATTCTGTACTTTTGCAGCGTTTTTCAACAGATTCTTGACGAAGTGAGGCGCATTTTGTATGTTTTTGCAGTTTTACTGTCAGTTTTCCTGACGCTCTCCTGTTCCTCGAAGAAGGAACGGGTGGTGACGCCCTACGGCTCTGTGCTCGACTCCGTCGTCGTGGAGGAGGACTTCGACCTGCACGATATCCAGACCAGCGGTGAACTGATCATCGCCACCTTCAGCGGTCCTGAGACCTACTACGACTATCGTGGCAAACAGTTGGGTACACAGTTCCTGCTCTGTCAGCGTTTTGCCGACTCCCTGGGAGTGCGTCTGCGTGTAGATGTCTGCCGCGACAGTGCCGAGATGGTGCGCAAGCTGCAGGAGGGCGAGGTCGATATGGTGGCCTGGCAGACGCCTGGCAGGATCGACGTGGGAGAGACGAAGCCCGAACTCGCTGAGGAACTGAAGGCGTGGTATCGTCCCTCGCTCATCGAGGAGGTGAGGAAGGAGGAGACGGCGCTGCTCACCACGAAGAAGGTGCGTCGCCGTATCTTCGCGCCGATGCTCGACAAGGGCAAGGGTATCATCTCGCACTACGACCAACTGTTCATGACCTACAGCCGTGATATCCGCTGGGACTGGCGCCTGATGGCTGCCATGTGCTATCAGGAATCGACCTTCGACCCCAAGGCCGTCTCCTTCGCAGGTGCGAAGGGTCTGATGCAGATCATGCCAGGGACGGCGGATCATCTGGGAGTGCCCCGCAGTCAGCTCTATGATCCTGAGACGAACATCGCCGCTGCCGCCAAACTCATCGCGGAACTCACCACGGCCTTCTCAGATATCCGCGACGGCTACGAACGAACGAACTTCGTGATGGCCAGCTACAACGGTGGCTCGTTCCATATCCGCGACGCGATGGCGCTGGCCAGGCGCGACGGCCGTAATCCCCACCGCTGGGGTGAGGTGGCCCCCTACGTGCTGAAACTCGCCACTCCTGAGTACTACAACGATCCTATCGTGAAGCATGGTTATATGCGTGGTTCCGAGACCGTCGATTACGTGCGCCGCATCCGTGACCGTCACGCCAGTTATCAGGGTGTGAAGTCGCCACACATGGGTTACCACACGAGCCAGCCCCGTAAGGCCGACAAGCGGAAGAATAAATACGATCTGTGATTATTTGGGTATGGACAGGATGAACCTGCAGCCCTCGTGATAGCTGGTGTCGATGGTCAGATCGCCACCCAGGCTCCGTGCATGACGCTTCGCCAGAGGCAGACCCAAGCCGAGACCTTCCGACAAGTCATCGACCTTCACGAACGGCGTGAACACCATCTCCTCTGCTCCCTCAGGCAGTCCCTGTCCCTTATCCTCCACGATGTAGAGTACGGATCTGTCCGTCAACGAGACGTGCATGGAGATATGCTGTCCGTCGGAGTATTTGGCCGCATTGTAGAGCAACTCTCTCAGCGTACGCATCAGGTAGAGGTGGTTAGTCCTCACGAAGAAACTGTCGGGCAGGTCTGTCTTAAACTGGATGGGCTTATCCGGGAAATGTTCCTTCGTATAGCCAATACACTCGCTGGCTATCAGGTTGCATGGCACATGATCGTTTCTCTGGCTCATCAGCTCCACGGTGGCGCCAGAGTCGGAACAGTCGAAGAGCATGAGTACCAGACGGTTCAGATGGAGCGCGTTGTGCTTCATCGTGGAGGTGATCTCCGCCAGGTCGCTCTTCTCCAGTCCGGGTGTCTCCTTGAGCACCTGTGCAAAACCCTGTATGATGTTCAGCGGCGTACGAATCTGGTGCGACACGTTCTGGATGAAGATCTCCTTCTGCCTGAGTGCCTCCTCTGCCAGTTTCATGGTGCGCGCCAGTTCCTCGTTGCTCTTCTTCGTCTCCTCGGTGGTCCTTTGGATATTGGCCACATGGTCGTTGATGGAGTGCTGCATGGTGGCGAAGCTGTTCTGGAGTATGCCGACGGCATCCTCGCGGTCTGTATGGGGGATCACCAGCTCGTAGTTGCCTTCCGAGATCTTCTGCGAGGTGGTGATGAGTGGGGTCAGCGGACTGATGGCCTTCTTGACGGCCATCTGGCAGAGCCAGAGGATCAACAGCAGTCCGACGATGATGAGTACCGTGATGATGTAGGTCAGCTGGTTGTAGCTCCTCAGCATCTCCTTGTCGGGCGTGATCAGGGCGATTATCCACTTCGTGCCTTTCACGGGACGGTAGGCCACGTGACACAACTGTCCGTGGATCATCATGTGCCTCGTGCCTTCATGGATCGAATTCTCATAGGAATAACCTGTTTTTTTGAACAGCATGGGAGGCGCGGGGTGGATATAGAAACAGCCGTCGCCACCGATCAGTGCGAAGTAGGCGCTGGGGTAGGGCAACTTGATGGAGTTCAGCTCCTTGCTGAGACTCTTGAGCGTGATGTCGGAGGAGATCACGCCGATGATCTTTCCGTCGCGCTTGATGGGTTTGCTGTACGAGGCGATGATCTCAGGGTTCGAGAGCGTACCCTCCGTGTGGTCGTCGAACGGATCTATCCAGCAGGGCTTGCCGGATTTTGCAGACAACTTATACCAATCCTTACTGTAATAGTCGTAATCACCTTCGCGCTGCGTGATGATCGTGTCACCCTTCTGGATGCTGTAGGCAGAGAAGTTTCCGCCGTATTCAGGGAACATGCCGGGCGCCGCCGTGATCGAACAGCCGCTGACGTGACGGTTCAGGTTCACGATACGGTTCGTGAGTGCCAGCAGCGTGTCGGGTTCGAAGTGCCTCTCCGCAAACCATACGGAGGAGTTGGTGGCCGTCTCCACGGTGGCCATATAGTTCCTCACGCGCTGGAGGGCGATGTTGAGGGCACTGTGGGCACTCTCCGTGGCCTCGTGGTAGATCATCTTCCGCGACTGCACAAAGAGCAGTCCCATCGCCAGCAGGAAGATGGGGATAGACAGTAGCAGCGTGTTCTGGATGAGCTTCTGACCCAAGGATCGTTTGGTCTTTATCATGCGCCACCTCCTTTCTCTTGGTCCTTATCGGCTGTCTTCAGCATGTCCTTGAGAATATCCACCATCACCTTGCTCTGGTTACTGATGGTCTCCACCACGGGTTCTGACTGGTCCATCCCGCCGCTCTCGTAGAGGTCGCAGAGCGAGGTGACGCTGATGGTGATCTTATTCGACGGATCCACCATCTGGTTCGTCATGTTATGCAGAAAGGCTGTCTTCATTCTGTCGGCCTGCTGTGCCTGCTGATAGGCCACAGCCAGTTCCGCGTTACGCTGCTTCAGCGTCGATGAGAGCTCTTCCAGACGTCCCACGTGCTCTGCCAGCGCCTTCTGCATCCTCTGGAAGTGCCCCTGCAGCTGTCCCACCTCGTCCATACGCTTGGTGTCGGGGATGGTCTCGTCGTAGTTGCCTTCCGCGATGCGCTGCACCTTTTGGGTCAGCATCACGAGGGGCAGCAGCTGTCGGTGGTACATCACACGGCTGATGATGAAGATGAGTGTGCAGCCGATGATGACGATGGCCAGCAGGTAATAGAGCAGGTCGTTGTATTCGCGATAGATATCGTCCTCGGGATACACCACGCCGACGCTCCAGCCCTGGTCATCATCCGTGGAGCGCCCTGGTGCCGCCATACGCTTGAAGGGCTTGTAGAATACATGCCATTTGTCCTTGCCGAAATAGAACGACTTGAATCCTTCCTCGCCGTTCACCATCGCTTCGGCAGCATCCAGCACAGAGGGGTCGGCACCCTGTTCCATCTGGCTGAACACCGTCTGGTAGTTCAGTTTCACGGTGTCGGGGTGGACGATAAATGAGCCGTTGTCTGCCAGCAGGGTGCTGTATCCGTTGGGCGACGGCTTGGCGGCGAGCACGATCTGCGAGAGCAGTTCGATGGAGAGGTCGGATGCGAGCACGCCCACGCACGTCCTATCCTTGTCGTAGATGGGCAGACAGAAGGTCACCAGCGCCTCGTCCTCGGCATCCTCGTTCTTCAGCGGATCCGTCCAACAGGCACGTCTGGATTCCATGGGCTGCTTATACCATATCTGTTCCGTGTAGGGACGGTTGGTATATGTGGCGCGTGTCTCCAGCTCCACGTTCTCGGTGGTCATGATGCTTACACCCTTACGACGTACGTAGGCCATATACAACTCATGGTCAGGATAGTAATTGGGCTTGAAGACGATGGCGCAGCCCACGATATAGGGGTTGCACTTCACGAGTTCCCTGGCATAGTCGAACATCATCTCGGGCTTGTCCAGATGACGGAGTATGTCGAAGTAGATATTTCCCGACGACTGCTCGACGCTCATCAGTACATTGTCGATCTGCTGGGCGGTACTCTCCAGCGTGTTCTCCGCATCGCGCATGGCCTCGTCCTTCAGCACCAGTCGTGAGAAATGGAACATCACGACCAAGGTCCCGATCAGC
>JAGCPV010000125.1 GCA_017965475.1 Prevotella sp. | reverse complement strand
GGGCACAGAGGGCGGTTAGTCGCAGGTAGGCTTCCTGTTCGGTCATTTCTTTCATAGTGATTCTATTTGGGGTTTAACTGCTTTCATCATACGTCGCTTGCCATATTCATCAGTACGAATCTCGACATCCTGGAAACCAAGACGGATGAGGTAATCGCTGACGATATCCGCCGTCAGTGGATTGAGTTCGAAGAACAACTGTCCACCAGGTCTGAGCGAACGGATGGCATAATCGCCGATGCGCTTATAGAACAAGGCGGGGTCATCCGCTGGTCCGAAAAGGGCTTCACAGGGTTCGTAGTCAAGCACGTTTTGCGCCATTCCATCACGTTCTTCAGGACGGATATAAGGTGGGTTACTGACGATAAGATCCCATTCCCTGCCATCTGTGGGGGGATTCAGGGCATCCTGTTTTTCGAAAGTGACATCGGCACCAAGGGCCTTGGCATTCTGTCGCGCGATACGGAGTGCCTCGTCGGAGATATCCCAGCCTGTCATCTTCATCTCAGGCATCTCCAGCGCCAGTGTGATCGCGATACATCCACTCCCCGTCCCGATATCCAAACCTCTTACTGGGGACAGGCCCCGACACGTAGTTTTTTTATCTCGGGGCCTGACCCCAGTAGGAGGTATCCAACGGAAGAGCTCGGCGGTTTCGGGACGGGGGATGAGTACGCCCGGGGCGACGTAGAACTGCCTTCCGCAGAAGTCAGCCACACCGATTACATACTGCACAGGCTCCCCTTTTTCGAGCCTCAGCATGATTTTTCCCAGTTCTGTTTGGTCGTTTGCGGATAATTCCGTAACTTTGCCGCAAAGAATATCTGCCCATGACAATCCGAAACGCACGTCCAGCACCCAGCGGACGACAGCTTTCGCCTCGTCAGCCTCATAAACGGATGTCAGTCTGTGCCAGAGTGTTTCGTATGTCATAGTGGGTGCAAAGATACGAATAAAAAGTGAAAAGAGAAAAGAGTAAAGTAAAAAGTTTATGATAGACGACCAGAAATACATGCGCCGCTGTATCCAGCTGGCGAAGAACGGGTGGCAGAATGCGAAGCCCAACCCGATGGTGGGAGCCGTGATCGTTCATGACGGACGGATTATCGGTGAGGGGTATCATGTACGTTGCGGACAGGGCCATGCCGAAGTGAATGCCTTTGCCTCTGTACGTGCCGAGGATGAGCCACTCCTGAGAGAGGCGACGATGTACGTGAGTCTGGAACCCTGTTCGCACTATGGCAAGACACCCCCTTGTGCCGACCTTATAATTAAGAAAGGTGTGAAGAGGGTGGTTGTCGGTTGTATCGATGAATTCGCCGAGGTACAGGGTCGTGGCATCCAGAAACTCCGTGAGGCAGGCATCGAGGTGGAAGTCGGTATCCTCGAAGAGGAATGTCAGGCACTGAACCGTCGTTTTTTTACATTTCATCGGGAAAAACGACCCTATATCATCTTGAAATGGGCACAGACGGCCAACGGCTTTATCGATGACCACTACCAGCCGACACAGATATCATCCGACTTCACGAAGATGCTCAGTCATAAGCTCCGTGCCGAGGAAGATGCCATCCTCGTCGGCCGTGTCACCAATGAGCGTGACCATCCGCAGTTAAATGTCCGTGAGTGGAGCGGTCCGGATCCCAAACGTCTGGTGATCGACCATGCCCATCCCCTGAACCTGGAGAGTCTGCATGCTCATCACATCCAATCGCTCATCGTCGAGGGAGGTGCAGAAACACTCCAGTCGTTCATTGAGAAAGATCTTTGGGATGAGATCCGCGTGGAAACCAATGCCCAGATGACCGTCAGCGACGGCACGCGAGCCCCACAGATCCCTGCCAACGCCATCGCTTATTGCCAGCAAGTCTATGACGGGAATATCATCGTAACCTACATGAAACAATAAGCCCCTCCTATTGGAGGGGTTAAAGAAGTTCTACTTCCGTCCGAAGTCAGCAGGCACCTCGCCCCATTTCTGGGTCTCCCACTTGATGATCGGGTTACGAAAGTTGTGTGTTTGCAGCCAGTTCTCGGCACGGGCGATAATCTGGAAGAGCTGTTCCGTCTGAGGCGTACGCTCCAGTTTGGTCTTGCACTTCCGCTTGGTGACCCAGAGAATGGCATTATAGCTGTCTGAATAGATGGTCTTATCATGCAGACCCTGCTGCCAGCAAAGGGCGAGGGCATGGACAATGGCCAGAAACTCCCCGATATTATTCGTGCCATGGACAGGACCATAGTGGAACACGCGATAGCCCGTCTGCAGGTCTATCGCCTGATACTCCATCGGCCCGGGATTTCCCGAACAGGCGGCATCCACCGCCCACGCGTCGGCCCTCACCTCCATTGGAAGGGGCAGTACGGTGTCATGGCGATAGTCGGGAGGATTCTGTGTCATATTACATTCTCTCTGGCACATCAATACCCAGCAGACCCATACCGCTCTTGATGATCTTTGCCACATTCTTGGCCATTACAAGACGGACGGCTTTCTTCTGTTCATCGGGCTCGTTGAGGATCGAATAGTCGTGGTAGAACTGGTTGAAGACCTTCGTCAGCTCATAACAATAGTTAGCGATACCTGAGGGCGAATAGTCCTTGCCAGCCTGCTCGACGGCTGCACCAAACTCATTCATCTTCTGGATCAGCTCGACCTCCTTCTCGGAGAGTTTCGGGGTTACTGGGGTTGCCGGAATTACCGGAGATTTTCTCAGAATCGAGCGGATACGAGCATAGGTATATTGGATGAACGGACCTGTATTGCCGTTGAAATCGATACTTTCCTCGGGATTGAAGAGCATGTTCTTGCGGGCATCGACCTTCAGGATGAAGTACTTCAAGGCACCCATACCGACGACACGGGCGATCTCTCGACGTTCTTCTTCGGTCATATCGTCGAATTTCCCCAGTTCCATCGAGGTTTTATAGGCATCTTCCACCATCAGAGCCATCAGGTCGTCGGCATCAACCACCGTTCCCTCACGACTCTTCATCTTACCATTGGGCAGTTCCACCATACCGTAAGAGAAGTGTACGAGTTCCTTGCCCCACTTGAAACCGAGACGGTCGAGGAGGATGGAGAGCACCTGGAAGTGGTAGTTCTGCTCGTTGCCCACGACATAGATCATCTTGTCGATGGGGAAGTCCTGGAAGCGCATCTCGGCCGTACCGATATCCTGCGTCATATAAACACTGGTTCCATCGCTACGAAGAAGGAGTTTCTGGTCGAGTCCCTCGTTGGTCAGATCGGCCCATACCGAGTTGTCCTCATGGCGCTCGAAGAGCCCCTTGGCAAGTCCTTCCTCCACCTTGGCCTTACCCTTCAGGTAGGTCTGGCTCTCGTAGTAGATCTTATCGAAGCGGACGCCCATCTTCTTGTAGGTCTCGTCGAAACCGGCATAGACCCAGTTGTTCATCTTCTCCCACAGAGCACGCACCTCAGGGTCGTTCTGCTCCCATTTCACCAGCATCTCGTGGGCCTCCTTGATGAGCGGTGCCTCCTGCTTGGCCTTCTCCTCATCCATACCCTGAGCCACCAATTCCTTAATTTCATCGCGATAATGCTTGTCGAAAGCCACGTAATAATCACCGATCAGATGGTCACCCTTCTTGCCAGATGACTCGGGGGTCTCACCGTTACCCCACTTCAACCAGGCCAGCATCGACTTACAGATATGGATACCGCGGTCGTTCACGATGTTCGTCTTCACCACCTTGTTGCCATTGGCCTCCATGATCTGTGCCAATGACCAGCCGAGCAGGTTGTTACGGACATGTCCGAGGTGCAGCGGTTTATTCGTGTTTGGTGAGGAGTACTCGATCATCACGAGGGGAGAATCCTCAGTAGCCTGCTTCATACCAAAATGCTCATCGGCATCGATCGCCTGAAGCAGTTGCAGCCAGGCACCGTCTCCCACGCTGAGGTTCAGGAAGCCTTTCACCACGTTGAATTTCTCCACAGCCCCGCAGTTCTTCTGCAGATATTCGCCTATCTCCTGGGCGGTCTGCTCTGGACTTTTCTTGGCGGCCTTCACAAAGGGGAAAACCACCAGTGTCAGGTTACCCTCAAACTCACTTCTCGTCTTCTGCAGCTGCAGCATCTTCTCGTTGGCATCCATGCCATATAGGGCCTTCACAGCCTCACCCGCAGCCTTACTAATCAATGCTTCTATATTCATCTTTCTGATATTTTGGCTGCAAAGGTACAAATAAATTAAGAATTAAGAATTCTTTTTGGTGAAAAAGCGGTAAAGCCTAGCGAAGAATTAAGAATTATTTGTAACTTTGCAACGAAATATGAATATCAGAGACCGTCAAATCCTGCAAATAGCCCTGCCGAGCATCGTGTCGAACATCACCGTACCGTTGCTGGGAATGATCGACGTGGCGATCGTGGGTCACATGGGCAGCGCCGTTTATATCGGCGCCGTGGCGGTGGGCTCGATGATCTTCAACCTGACCTACTGGCTTTTCGGTTTTTTGAGGATGGGTGCCAGCGGACTGACGGCACAGGCTCTGGGGCGACGTGACCTGACGGAGGTCACACGGCTCTTGGTACGTTCCATGACCATCGCCATGACCATCGCCTTGTTGCTCATCGTCTTTCAGGAACCGTTGCGCTGGCTGATGTTCCGACTGATCGGTCCTACACCCGACGTAGCACCCTTTGCCACCACCTATTTCCAGATCGTCATCTGGGGTGCTCCGGCCTCCCTGGGACTGTTCTGTCTCGCAGGCTGGTACATCGGCATGCAGAACACACGCATCCCGATGGTTGTCAGCATCATGCAGAACGTGGTGAACATCCTGGCCTCGTTGACCCTCGTCTATGGCTTTGGCATGAAGATCGAGGGGGTGGCCCTGGGAACAGTGATAGCACAGTATGCAGGACTTCTGATGGCTCTTGGCGGACTGGGTTATTACAGACGACTGTACCATTACCTGGTTCTGAAAGGCACCTTCGTACGGGAGGCGATGGGACGGTTCTTCCATGT
>JAGCPV010000124.1 GCA_017965475.1 Prevotella sp. | reverse complement strand
TTCCTCAAGGTATTGGGTAATCACCGCCACAATCATCCGCCCCACTTCCTTGTCAGGCGCACCGCCACGCTTCCCGTCGGCAAGCCTGAGCAAAAAGTAGAGTACCCGATGACCGCCCATCTCCGCCACCTCAATGAAGTGAAGCACATAAAGGCGATTCGCGGCATTGTAAAATTCCACCGCCGAATCGCCTCTTTTCCTTAACACCAGTTTGGATATGGTGTTGATCTTCGCTATTCCTTCTTCAGATAGAGAATTCGTTGTTCCTGACTATATAAATAGTACTTATTTCTTATTCGATGTTGTACAAAAACTTACACGATCTCCATCATCTAAAGTTCTCTGCACATAGTCGTCGAGGGTCAGTGCCTGAGCGGTAATAAGATCAACAGGTGATTTTCTGATTGCAAATGGATTGTCATTCTTAGCCATAATCTTCAAATTTTAAGTTTAATAATATTAATAGAAAGCTTGCGCTATACTTTTCATGGGCAAATATACGTATAATTCCCTTATTCTTATCTTCTTTTGCATGATAATTAACATTAATTAATCTTTTTGGAACTAGTTCATGCCTCGTTTCGATAAAAAAATCATTATGCTGTATCAAATTCTGATTTTCTTACGGAATACGGGCACTTCCTCGACGGGCTGGGCTGCCAGGCATTCCTCGATGCTCTTGCCGCCAAGCGGATCGATGCCCTGCTCAATCTGCCGGCACAGATCCATGCGGATTTGGGCTGTCAGACAGATGTCGCCTTGTATCTCTCTGAGGGTGAAGGTGCCGTCGGCATGCTTTTCCAAAGGTTCGCCTGCATAACATGGCACATGGCAGTACTGGCAATAGTCGTGCTGGCCGCAGCCTGGGAATGCCTGTTTCTGATCGGCCTGGAGCATCTGCTGGCGCTGTGGGCTCATGATGGCCTCCTTGAGCGACGCATGATGCACATTGCCAAAAGTGATGGGAATATTGCCGCATCCTCTGACTACTCCGTTGGGCGAAACGGTTATTATGCCATTGGCAGCACAAGGGAACCCTTGCTTGCTGCCAAACTCATAGCCGTCGGCTTTCCCATCAGCTGGCACATGACCCTTCCCAAGCGGATCCATCAAAATGATGCGCAGGGCTTCAGGGCGTGTCTGCAGATGCTCGATCATCGACACATCGCCGTCGGCACCAGGATGCAGTGTACATGAAACCTCAATCTCCGCCCCCAGTTCATAAGCTATTTTGCGCACGCCGTAATAGGTTCGGGTGTTCAGACGGAACACGGGTGTCTTGAGGTTCAGGGGCACAGGCCATTCGGCCATCTCCCTCAGCACCTTCATCGACTGCTCCCAAGATCCGCGTCGACGTGTAATCTGATCGTGTACCTCGGCATCCGTACTGTAGATCGACACACTAAACTGTAGGAGTCCCATGCGGGCGATGCGTCGTATTTTCTCGCTGGTGTTGAGTGCCAGAGCGTTTGTAAACAGGTTGACCGCCAAATTACGCTCGTGCAAATACTCAAGGATATCCCAGCAGTAGGGATAGCTGAACGGATCGCCGCCAGTAATAGTTACCATAGGTATACCCAGCTCTACAATTACATCAATGACACGCTTGTAATCGGCCAGTGTCAACATATCATGGTGCAGGCGGTGTTCCTCGTGCAGGTCGCTGCGGGCGGCACCTTCATTAAAGCAGTGTAGGCATCGCTCGCTGCAGGCATAGGTCAGCTCGAAGTTCAGCGAAACCTGTAGTTCCTCAGGTAAAGTATCCAAATAGTCGCTTGCAGGTTTATTGCCGTTATCACCGAAGCAGGGTGGATAATCCTTACGGTATTGCTGCCACTCGGCATCGCTCCACACATGGTCGTGCACGAGTCCGATAGGCATTAGTTGCTCACGGCAAAATGCAATGACCTGTTCCTCGGTTGTGCCTGTTACGTCAGCGATATGCGCCGTGTCAATAGGGTTCTCTCTTTTGCCTGTCAGAATCTCGTTGACTAACAGGGCCGATACGTCCTCAAAAGTATAGCATGTGTTTCGGGCCGTATTATACATCACGGCTATCTGCGCCTTGCGGTTGAAAGCACCGCAAGTGTACAGGGGGCGAAAAATGGGCTTCACTTATCCTTATTTAGTTGTAGAACAGGTGTCAGGAATGGATTCCTCGCCACTGCCACTCTAGGCACAAATGGGTATCAGTTTCAAATAATCATCAAGGGTCGCAGCCTGAGCGGCAATAATCTCTACTGGAGACTTTCTGATTGAAAATGGATTTTTATTCATAATCTTAAAATTTTAAATGTTAATAGATCAATAGTTTAGCACGCAATTGTGTTATACACTTTTCCCTCACAGGGATAGATTGTCGGCTGCAAAAGTACAAATTATTTTTTGATTACCAACCGTTTTATGAAAAATTTATCATTTCTCATCGTCTGATTCGTGCATTTTGTCCTCAAAATCATGACAGTGGCAAGGGTGTGCCCGCCGCCCTGTTCATGATGATGACCAAGAGGCTGTTCCGTGCCTATGCCGCCGGCGAGTCTATGCCCGACCAGCCAGTTACCTGTTGAAAACGCCCTCCCTGTGGGCTCTTACGACGAAACCTCTTACCTGACGCAGACCTTTGTCCTGGAGCCGGGATCCACCATCTTCATCTATACCGATGGACTGAACGAGGCCATGATTGCCGATTATAGCATGTTTGGCGAACAGCGGATCCTCGAAGAGGCCGATCGTGTGCTCCTAGCTTCACAAATCTCTCCGAAAGCATTGATCGATCGCATGACACAGGCCGTCCATGCTTTTGTTGGCGACTACGAGCAGAGCGACGATCTCACCATGATGGCTATTCGGCGTAATCAATAAAAATCCCCGCCAATCGGCGGGGATTATATATTATACCAACCTTATTCCGTCTTCTTCGATGGTTATGAGGCGGCGTTTATACAGATCGCCGATGGCTTTCTTGTAGGCTTTCTTCGAGACTTGGAATCTATCGTAGATCAGTTCGGCGGGGGATTTGTCGCCTAGGTTACAGTGTCCGTCGTTCTCATAAAGGTAACGAAGCAGTACCTCTGCGAAGTCGAGCGTATGCTGGCGACCACTCTGCTGGAGCACGATATCGATCTTGCCATCCTGGCGAACGTGATCGACGTATGCCTTGAGCTTCATGCCACTATGCAGGGGCTGGAAAATCTGATTGTCGTAAATCTGTCCCTGGAACTTGTTGTTCACAATCACCTTGAAGCCCAGATCGGTCTTCTGCCAGACGAGCACATCCACCAGCGTACCATGCGTCAGTGAGGGCAGTTCTTCTGCTGTTGGCGTACTGAGTTGTTTCTCCACCTTCGCCGTAGCCATCAGTCGGTAACTGTCTTCATCAGTCTTGATATATACAATGTGGCGCTGTCCCTGTTCCATGCGCTGTTTCTGTTCACGGAACGGACAGAAGAGATCTTTCATTAGGCCCCATTTCAGGAAGGCTCCGTATTGGTTGACCCATGCCACTTCGAGAGAGGCGAACTCGCCGACCTTGGCATAAGGGTGTTCGGTGGTGGCGACGGGACGTTCTTCCTGATCGAGGTAGATAAACACTTCCACTTCGTCGCCGACGTGCATATCGTTAGTCACATAGCGCTGGGGCAGGAGGATCTCGCCCTCCTCGCCGCCGTCAAGATACAGGCCGAAATCGACTTGCTTGACTATTCTGAGGATACAGTAGTCTCCAAGGGTGAGCATTCTTCTTCAGGTATTTGTGGGATGATAGGTGTCTCAATGAGTCCGTCACGCAGATGGATGGTACGGTCGGTAATGGCGGCGAGCGTCTCGTCGTGGGTCACGATGACGAAAGTCTGTCCGAAACGGTCGCGGAGGTCGAAGAAGAGCTGATGGAGCTCTTCCTTGTTTTTGGTGTCGAGGGAACCGGAGGGCTCGTCGGCGAGGATCACTGCCGGATTGTTGACGAGGGCACGGGCCACGGCAACACGCTGCTTCTCTCCTCCGGAGAGTTCGTTGGGCTTATGGGTGGCACGATCCCCCAGATTCATGAAGTCGAGCAGTTCTTCCGCACGTTTGCGGGCCTGTTTACGGGAAACACCGGCGATATAGGCCGGAATCATGATATTCTCGAGCGCCGTGAACTCCGGTAACAACTGGTGGAACTGGAACACAAAGCCCAGGTGCTGGTTACGGAAGTCAGACAGTTTCTTTTTCGACAGGCGACTGGTGTCGATGCCATCGACAATAACAGTTCCCGTGTCAGGTCTGTCCAACGTACCGATAATCTGTAACAGGGTAGTTTTGCCGGCACCGGAAGGTCCTACAATACTAACGACTTCGCCTTTGTCGATATGCAGGTCGATGCCTTTTAGTACCTCCAACGAACCAAAACTCTTCCTGATATTTTTGATTTCAATCATATATTGTATATTTTTCTTACTTTTTTCTATGCCCTTTCTACCCCCTAGCTACGCCCTTGCTACGATTTTTCGTACTTTGTTTAAATCTTTTACTTTCTCTTCTCATGTATCCAGCGCAGGATGGTGTCGTAGATACTCTTCTCCTCATGGTGCTGGGCCTCGGTGAAGCTCATGCGGTCTTCCTTCTGCACACCGAACTGATCGGGGAAGATGATCATCAGGTTCTTGCCCGAGAAGTGCTTCTGTAGTTCGTCTGGCAGTCTCTCCAGGGCATTCTTGTAGGAGATGGTACCCTTACGGGCGGTGACAACCACGAAGAGATGGTCTTCGGCCACCTGTGAGGCCAACTGTGGCAGTTCGTTCCAATGGCCCATCGGCGTGTATTCCGCCCTAACGCTGGAGTGGCGGTTGTTGATGTATTCGGCGATGAGTGCCAGCGACTCGTTGCGCCCGTGGAACTGAATGCGACAGTCGAGCTGTCCTGCCAGACGGCTCAGACGCTCCAGCCAGCGGTGGAAGCCCGGTTCGAACTCCGCCCGTGAGGGTACCACCACACGGATGCGGCGCAGGGTGGACATCGGCTGTACAAAGCGCGTGAGGATGATCTGACGGTTCAGACCATTGTAGAGACTCTGGATGAACTCACCCCAGAAACGGGGGTTGATGTCGGTATGCACGTGCATACCCATGATGATCTCCGAACAGGCGAATTCCCGGAAGGCGTGCTTGATGCCGTTGGCGATGTTCGTGGCCAGGCGCACCTGTGTCTGCACCTTCACCTCGGAGGCACTGGCCTGTTGCTGAAGCTGTTCCAACAGTCGTAGTCCCTGTTCGCGGGAGAGGTTGCTGTCCTGTCCGTCATAGACCACGTTCAGGGCCACGAGTTCACGGTTAAGTCGCTGGTTACGCGTCAGAAGAGCTAGATAAAGCAGCTGTGGGGCGATCTCCGGGTATTTCACGCAGAGCAGGATCTTCTCGTCATCATCCTTGGGCGTGTCTCCCTGCAGATGGGCTTTCTCCTGGATGATGATCTGCTGGGCAGCGTGCTCGGTCATCAGCGTACTGATCACACAGGTGAAGAGGATCATCATCACCACACCGTTGAGCATGATATCATTGATGAGGTATTCCCCAGGGGCCACCTCCAGACGCATACCCACCATCACCATCGCGATGGCACCGGCAGCGTGGGCAGAGGTGAGGCCGAACATCATGTGACCGTCAGCCTTCGACAGACGGAACAGCAGACTGGAGATATAGGCTGCCAGTGCCTTTCCGAAGGTGCCGAAGAAGACGATGAGGAACACGATCCACACCATGTCGAGCCCTGAGAAGATCGTGCGGACGTTGATGAGCATACCCACACCGATCAGGAAATAGGG
>JAGCPV010000123.1 GCA_017965475.1 Prevotella sp. | reverse complement strand
GGTCAGCTCGTCTTCCTGTGTGGCATTTTTCTCCAGGAAGATCTGACGGTCATCAAACTGAATGGCTCCCGGATGCTCCATTCCACCATAGGGGTAGTTGGGCAGGATCACCATGCCGTATTCCTTGAACGGACAGGCGATGCTGGTATAGCCTTCCATCCATTTCACGGCCTGTGCGGCTTCATCGAACACCTTGTCGAGTTGGGCGACCTTGTCGAAGTCGGTCTCCAGATAGAGCGCCCGCATCGTCCGTCCGTCACGGACGGCTGTCTTCTCGTTGAAGTTACCTGCCACGAAAGAGTACAGGTAGATCGGCAGCTGACAGCTGTTGTCGCTGGCCATCGCCTTCCATCCAGAGGGCGCGGACAGGGTCGTCACGAAGACGGCTCTCAGATCCGGCTGACAGAAACAGGGGAACGCCGACCTCGCCATATCCGGCTCGAAGACGGTGTACATATAATCCTTGTTTCTGTTCAGGGCCTTGTCAAGGGCGACAAAATCCAGCTCCACCTTGTTCTTTCCCAGTTGGAGTGACTTCGCTGGGATGATGATATGCTCATTCTGGTAGGTGGCGACGGCAGCACGCCTCTTGTTCTTCTTGCCTGTAAAAGTATAGCAGGTGCCATCGAAGCCTCCTTGGAAGTCAAGGACAACGTCTTCCAGTGTCTTCAGTTCAAAACTGATGAAAGCCTTACCTGTCACCCGTTTGTTGAGATCCGATGGGATATAGAAAGTGAGATCATAGACCACATTACTGATAGTTGCTTTTCGATGGTCGGCGAGTTCCTTTGAAACGCCTTTAGATAGCATCTGGGCATGTGTGCTTAAAACGATCATACTCAGTACTGCGATGAGTAAGAATTTGATATTTTTCATTGCTATTTTGGTTTTTGACTGCAAATTTAATTAAAATAATTCTAATAACAAGCAGAAATTCATTGTTTTTTCGGTTAGTTCACTAATTTTGCATTCGTTACACTTAAAAAACGAGCAAGTTATGAAGAAAAATGTATTATTTATCGCCCTGGCTGCCGGTCTGATGATGACGAGTTGTGCCAGCAAGAAAGATCTGGCAAACTGCCAGACAGAGAACAAGTCTCTGACAGAGAAACTGCAGGATGCCCGTGAGGATCTGGCTGGAAAGAATGCCCGTATTGCTGCCCTTGAGGATCAGCAGAAGGGTCTGCAGCAGGCCCTCAAGAATGCCGAGGCCAAATATGCCAAGTTGCAGGAGTCGCTCGACAAGAGTCTGACCAACGCCAGCCAGAACAATATCTCTATCGAGAAGCTGGTGGATCAGATCAACGAGTCGAATCAGTATATCCGTCACCTTGTGGAGGTGAAGTCAAAGAGTGACTCACTGAACTTGGTGCTGACGAACAATCTGACCCGTTCGCTCTCGAATGAGGAGTTGAAGGAGGTCGATGTGCAGGTGCTGAAGGGTGTGGTCTATATTTCCCTGGCCGACAACATGCTCTATAAGAGTGGTTCCTACGAGATCAACAGCCGTGCCGCCCAGACCCTGTCGAAGATCGCCAAGATCATCAAGGACTATAAAGACTATGACGTGCTGATCGAGGGTAACACGGATAATGTGCCCATTAAGAAGACGAACATCCGTAACAACTGGGACCTTTCTGCCCTCCGTGCTTCCTCAGTGGTACAGGCCCTGCAGAACGACTACGGCGTAGATCCGAAGCGTCTGACAGCCGGTGGCCGTGGTGAGTATAACCCCGTTGCTACCAATGATACCGAAGTGGGCAAGCAGCGCAACCGCCGTACGCAGATCATTATCACGCCGAAACTCGACGAGTTCATGGACCTGATTGGACAGGCTCCCGAGAGTGACAAATAATAGAAAGTCTTTCCTTTTAATAGCAGCGATGGCATTTCCCGTCGCTGCTATTGCTATGTCCGAAACGGAGACTGTTTCAGAGGACAGTGGTGTCATCCACCGTATTGAGGTGGAGGCCATCCCAGGGCGGATTATCCATACCAATGAGTTTCTGAAAGGCTTTAACTCTGAGGTCAGGACGATGAACCACTCTTTCCTCGCGAAGGTGAAATATGCCTTTGCGCCGCCCGAGAAATCCGAACAGGCACTGATCTATAAAGGTGTCTATCAAGGTGTGGGACTTGCCATTCATGATTTCAATCCTCAGTTGGGAAATCCTGTCTCAGCCTATATCTTCCAGGGGGCCACCATCAAGACGTTGACCCGACACTTATCACTTAACTACGAATGGGACTTCGGACTGACTTACGGTTGGAAGGCGCATGACTGGGACACGAATCCCGAGAACAGGGTCATCGGTTCGAAGATGACAGCCTATATCGATGTTGATCTCTATCTGCGATGGATGATCTCCAAGCATTGGGACCTGAACTTTGGCGCTACGATCACCCATTATAGTAATGGCAACACCTCCATCCCCAATGCCGGACTGAATGTCGTGGGTGCCAAGGCGAGTGTGGCCTATTATATCAATCGCAGCGATAGAGAACCGGTGCGAAAGGCTCTTCCTGTCTTTGACCGCCATTGGGGCTGGGACCTGACGCTCTATGGTGCCTGGAAGCGCAAGGGTGTCGATACGGAGGAGGCAGCCTACGCCCTGCCTGGCACCTATGGGGTTGTCGGCTTTACGCTCAACCCGCTCTACCATATCAACCACTGGTTGAATGTCGGTGCCTCTCTTGATGGCTCTTATGATGGGAGTGCCAATATAGAGATCGACACAGGGGCACTGACGGAGACTTATTGGAGCGGGACAGATGAGAATATCCACCCCGCTCCATGGTATCGCAAGGTGGCTCTCGGACTCTCTGCCCGCACAGAGTTTGTGATGCCCTATTTCACCATCAACTTCGGCATTGGGCATAACATCGTCAATGCCGGCACCGTCGATTTCCGGGGTTTTTATGAGATTCTTGCCCTGAAGATCAATGTCATGCGACAGGCCTATCTCCACATCGGCTACAGCCTCTATGACTTCTACTATCCCAACAACCTGATGCTCGGCATTGGCCTGCATCTGTAAATTCCTGAACTACAGGCGCATGCCAATGATGGCACGGGCAAGCCATTTGTTCTGGTTGATGGTGACTTTGTCGTTGTCGAAGATGGAGTTGCTCATGATGAAAGAGGCACCGGCAAAATACTTTGGCGTGAAATAATAGACCAGCGAGGCCCGCTCGTTGAAGATCATGTTGAAACACATGCCATGGTCTTTTTTCTCCTGACTATCCTTGCCTTGTATGCGGTCGTCGGCCGAACGAACCGTCAGTCGGTTGTGCTTATAGACCACGAAGGTAGGCAGGAAGGAGAGATGGAGCAGCCACTGCGCATGATGGCCAAAGACGAAATTGTAGCCATAGCCTGCGCCAAGGGAGACATTGGCAAACCTGAGATGTGCATCGGGCGCACGGGGACTTCTCCTTATCAACTCATCCGTCGTCTTGATACTACCGCCCTGAAAGCCAAATCCCAGAAGCCAGGATCCGGCAGAACGGATCTGAAAATAGTTCTGAGAGAAGGCGGCGGTACCGTCGAGCACGCCGTCCTTAACAAGTGCTACGGGCACATCGAGCCAGTTTTCAGCCTGACTGTAGTCAATCAGCGAGTCGTACTTCTCGATGCCGACGATGTACTGTGCGGCCTCGGGTGTTTTGTTCTTTATTGGTTACTCTGTGTCCTTTATAACTTTCTCGATCGTCAAAACATTCTTATGATCCACGTAGGCATAGCGGACATCATCCATCTTTCTGATGGTGATCAGGATGCCAAGGCCGCCAATCGGACGATCTTCCCACCACATAGTGGTATCTGGCTTTTCATGTTCCAAGGGGTTGAAGGGTATTCCGCCATCTTCGAAACGGATGATAATGCGGTCGGTTTTCAGGATTTCCACATCCAAATAGTCTTCGGAACCTTCGGGATAGGCGTATGACGTGATATTCATGACCACTTCTTCGCAAGCCAGTCGGAGGGCAAAGACATCCTTCTGGCTGCACGAAGCCACCTCGGGTGTTTGCAGGATGGCTTTGAGTATCTCTCGAGCCCTCCCTCTGATTGGCTGGAAGTGGAATTTACTCATGACCTGTCTCTTCCCACTAGAATGATGATGGAACGTGCACCAACCAGTATTTCATGTTGGTTCTCAATGGCAGGTTCCTCCCCTGGTTCGAAAATATCTTCTGGCGCTTCCATTCCGGTATTGGCAAAGATATGCCAGGCCATACCTTCGGGCAACCGAGGCAGTTCAAAGCCGTGCATCTCCCAGTGCATGTTCATGGCCACATAGATGAAATCGTCGGCCACGCCGTCGGTATCGGCATATTGTCCGTTCAACATGAAAGCTGCGGTGAGGTTGTTGTAACCGGACCATGGCTGCCAGGCCTTTACACCATGCCACGAGAAGTCAGGGTTGCCCAGGTTACGATAATCGTTATGGCTCAGGTGATCTTCGTAGCGCAGCACCTTATGCAGACGACGGAAATGTATCATCTGTTTGAAATATCGGAAGATGTCGGCATTCTTCTCCAGATTGTTCCAGTCGAGCCAAGCGATCTCGTTGTCTTGACAGTATGCATTGTTATTGCCTTGCTGCGAGTTTCCCATCTCGTCGCCCGACAGTACCATCGGAATACCCTGACTGACCATCAACAGTGAGATGGCGTTCTTCACTTGTTGGTGACGCAGGCGGTTGATGTCAGCATCGTCGCATTCTCCTTCCCAGCCACAGTTCCAGCTGTTGTTGTGGTTCTCGCCGTCGCGGTTATCCTCGCCGTTGGCTTCATTGTGTTTGCTGTTATAGGATACCAGATCCATCAACGTGAAACCGTCATGTGCTGTGACGAAGTTCACACTGGCCTTGATACCTCGTTTCTGTGAGGCATAGAGGTCGGGTGAGCCGATAATGCGCTCCTTCACGTCGGCCAGCACCTGTTCGTCACTCTTCAGGAAACGGCGAATGCTGTCACGGAACTTACCATTCCACTCAGCCCAGCGTCCCCATGAGGGGAAGGAGCCAACCTGATAGAGTCCACCCGCATCCCAAGCTTCGGCTATCAGTTTTGTCTTACCGAGGATCGGGTCGTGGGCCAACGATTCGAGTAGAGGCGGATTCGACATTGGATTGCCGTTCTGGTCACGTCCTAGGATGGCTGCCAGATCGAAACGGAAACCGTCGATGTGATAGTCGGTGACCCAGTAGCGCAGGCTTTCGACGATCATATCACGCACATTGGGATTGTTGCAGTTCAACGTGTTGCCACAGCCGCTAAAGTTAAAGTAACTGCCATCGGGGGTTAGCATGTAATAGGTCTTGTTGTCAATGCCACGATAGGAGATGTAGGGGCCTCGCTGGTCGCCCTCGGCGGTATGGTTGAACACCACGTCGAGGATCACCTCGATGCCATTGGCATGCAGTCGCTTCACGAGGTTCTTCAATTCATCCACCTGCATGCTGAACCGTCCTGACGAGGCATAGGCGGCCTTAGGTGCAAAGAATCCCACATTGCTATAGCCCCACAGGTTATAGAGCGGATGACCATCGATAGGCGAGGGTCGGAAGTTCTCAAACTCATCAAACTCATGGATGGGCATCAGCTCTACGCAGTTAACACCCAACTCTTTCAAATAGGGAATCTTCTCGACGATGCCGGCAAATGTTCCTTTGTGCTTCACCCCAGAGGCAGCGCCGCACGTGAAGTTACGCACATGCATCTCATAGATGATGAGGTCGTTGACAGGTTTTTCCAGCGGGAGATCGTTCTCCCAGTCGAAGTCGTCGAAGACCACACGGGCACGGTATTGGTACAGACTGTCCCAATTAGGCTGCTGCCCCCACACGTCACGCCCCACGATCAGCTTCGCGTATGGGTCGAGCAGGATCTTCGACTTATCGAAACGATGACCCTCTTCCGGGCAGAAGGGACCATCCATCCGGTAGCCGTATTCGATGTTCTCATAATCCAAGTCGAAGACCATCATCGAGAACACGTTGCCCAATCTGAACTCTTTGAAGAAGGGAATTTCGATAAACGGTTTTTCCTCGCGATTGTGGAAGAGTACTAGCGTACAGTCGGTGGCATAACGGGAATAGACTGAGAAGTTGACAGCGTTACCAAGGACAGTTGCCCCAAACGGATAGGGTCTGCCCGTGCGCAACTTCAACCCCTGATACTCATGTGTGGGGAATGAATCGACTCTATGCATACTCGAAGAAATTATCGAAGCCTGTCACACTCATGATGTCCTTGACCTCGGCACTCACGCCATGCAGAGAGAATTTCAGGCCTTTGGAG
The DNA here is from genome assembly GCA_017965475.1 of Prevotella sp. Taxonomy (GTDB): domain Bacteria; phylum Bacteroidota; class Bacteroidia; order Bacteroidales; family Bacteroidaceae; genus Prevotella. The sequence continues at coordinate 4,238 of JAGCPV010000123.1, read as the reverse complement.
GCCGCCACTTTCTTGGAATAGAGCAGAACGCGCAGACCCGTACTGGAAATGTAATGGCAGTCTGTCATGTCGAGCACCACACAGTTTCCCTTCTCCAGAATGGCCAAGATACCATCCTGTACTTCCTGGTAGTTGAAAGAGTCCAACTCTTTACCTAATTTGTAACTTTCTGTATTCATCGCTATTTTGATTTATCTATTATCCGTTACCTATGTATCGAATGGCCAACATGGTGAGGTCATCGCTCTGGGAAGCATCACCCACAAACTGATGCATCGCCTGGGTCATTTGTTCTATCTGTTCCTGACTGTCAGTCCCACTCTTCAGTTGGTCTATGAGTCGTTGGAGACCGAATTGCTCGCGCTGTTTATTTTTAGCTTCAGTTAGTCCGTCGGTGTAGAGGAACAACATGGCACCTACCGGCACGGTATATTCCCTTACCACAAAGGATGCCTCATCGGAAACGCCTAGAGGCAGGTCGGGTTTTGCTGGCAGTTCTTCGCAGAGTGAAGCAGCAGTACCGCCGACTATGAATGGCTTGTTGTGCCCTCCATTACAGTAGTACAACTGTCCGGAAGATAGGTCAAGTACACCCACGAAGAAGGTCACGAATAGACAGGTGTCGTTGCCGTCACATGTTGTCTTGTTAATGGATCTGATAATCTCCTCCAGATCGTCTTCATATTTGGCCACGTTACGGAACTGGCTGAGTGTCTTGGACATCACCAAGGCGGCAGGCACACCCTTGCCCGAGACATCACCAATGCAGAAGAATAGTTTCTTGTCGCGGATGAAGAAGTCGTAGAGGTCGCCTCCCACCTCCTTGGCAGATATCTGTTGACCGTAGATGTCCAGGTTGTTGCTATCGGCAGTTGGTGTATATGCCTTTGGTAACATGGACAACTGAATATCTTTGGCCACCTTCAACTCTCCTTCTATGCGACCCTTGGCCTCGTTTACCTGTTTCAGCTCCTCCATCTGACGGGCCAATGACTGTTGCATGGTACTGAACGAATGGTGCAGTCGCTGCATCTCGTCCTTGGAGTGAATGACGGGAAGTGTTGCCTGCAGGTTACCTTGTGACACCTCATCGACAGCTTGGGTGAACGTGGTGAGTGGAGCGATGAGACGATGCACACCCCGCCACAGAAGGTAGGTGAGCAAGACGATCATTAGGATAAACAGTGCTGTCAGGAACAAGGCTGTTTGACGTACGCCCTTGAATAGTTCGGAGGCTTTGCATACAATGGCCATCGACCAGCCTGTGTGTTCGAAGGGTACAAAGAAGATATAGGAGCTGCCGAAGGAGGGCGACTTCCATTTCCTTATGCCGCTTTTCCCGTCAACCATCTCTTGACCTATTTCCTTTAGTTCGGGATAGCCCATCTTGTCGGCCACACTGAAGATGGTCTGGTGGAGAATCAGTTCCTTGGTGGGGTGCGAGATGATGGTGCCACTGCGACCGATGATGCAGGCGTAGGCGTGCTTGTAGTACTTTACGTCCAATAACTCTGACAGATGGTCGAGCAAGATATCGGCAGTGACCACCGCGATAAGGTTGCCTGCCTCGTCTTTCATCGGATAACTATAGGTGGTCATTAACATCTCACCGCCACCCTTGTCGAAGTAAGGTTCACTCCAGTAGTCGTGCTTGAGCGAGTCGGTCGTCTGGTACCAGTCCATCTTGTGGTAGTCGTAGTCGGCCGATCCCAACTGCTTCGAGCTGATGGTGTTGCCCTCACGATAGCTGTAGGGAGAGAACCATACGCCCTTTTCAGGGAAGTAGTTGGGTCTGAAGGCGATGGCCGAACCCACGATGGAGGGATTGTCCTCAAGCATATCCTGGGTGATGCAGTAGAGCGCATCAGCATCGTTCAGGTTGTCCTTGATGTCATTGAGATGATTCCTCACAGCGACTTCTACGGAGATGAGCTCTGTGTTGAGACGTTGTCCTACGATATAGAGGATACCATTTGCCCTTACGCTTTCTTCGAGTTTGATGCTCTTTGCCACATAAGAGTTGCCTAAGATGGCCGTGCCAGTGAGGATCATCACCACACAGATGACGATCCACAGGCTAATGCGGCTGGCGAGCGACTCTCGGATACGTATGAGTTGGGGTATCTTCATCGCAGTCTTTATTGATGCAGCTTCAACACGGTCTGCGGCTTAGACCAGTCCATGCAGTTACGTACGCGGAGGTCAGCGTATGGCTCTGCATTGAAGATGGTCGATTGGATGGTCATCAGCTGTTCTGTTCCATAGAGGAAGGAGAACGGTCTGGACAGTTCCATGGTAAAATCGATGGCCTCTTGCAACAAGGACACATCATCATGACAGTCGAACATGAACCTGTCGGTATCGTGATTATCCAGGAACAGCACCAACTTGAAGTCTTTAGGATACTTGGCGAAGTGATCCTCTATCTTGCTGTGTAGGGTCTGGTTTCCTTTGATACCTCGCCCTGCATGGATCTCTTCTAGGAGGATGTCGCGATAGGCAAAGTCCAGAACACCATCCAACGTTCCCACATAGTCGGCCTGCAGGTTATCCTGGCTAAACGGCTTCGTGTCCTGGGTCAGGAACTCGCTCAACCTGTCCTCCGTCTTGAAGTACAATTGACTGGCCAGCTGCGGGCCGATGCCGAACGCCCATACTTCGCCGAACACAACGATATCATTGCGGATGGCCTGCATACTCTCACGGAAATGCTGCAGGAAATTGAAAGGTTGTCCTAACGCGTGGTCGATTCGGAAGGCATCTACCCCCATACGGGCGAGCCGCTCCGCCTTGTCGATCATGAAACTGACCACTTCCGGGGTCGTCAGATTGAACTTGGGCAGGTCGCCGAAACCTAGGAACGAGACAAAGGCATCGCTGTCCTCACTGTTGTAGAAGAACCAGTCGCGATGCTTACCGCCATTCTTGAGCAACGACTCTTCAAAGAGCGGTGCCTGATACCAGCAGTGGTTCGGCACGAAGTCGCAGATAATCCGTATGCCCTTGTCGTGAGCCGTGTCTAACAGCCGCTGGTAGTCCTCCCATGTGCCAAAGTGTGGATCCACCTCGTCGAAATTGAGGGTATGGTAACCGTGGTAGTTCGCCGTCTTGAAGATGGGCGAGAGCATGATAGCCGTGAAGCCAAGGTCCTTGATGTAGTCAAGTTTTTCAATAACTCCCTGCAGGTTCCCCCCGCAGAAAACGTTCTCACTCTTTGGCGGCACCTGCCACCCTCCGTTAAATCTGTCAATCAACAGATGATAGATACGGATGTTATCAAACCATAAGGCGTTATTCATATTGTTTGGGTTTTTAATTGTTATGGGTTGCAAAAATACAAAAATGTTTCGATATATTCTCTGATCGTGAGGTATTTGATGTTAATAATATCTAAATGCATGGAAAAAGACTTGTATGGTTCACGAAAAACGACTAATTTTGTGGGCTACAAAGAGGACTTATTAAGTTGTTTAACATTTAAATGTTTTATTATCAATGATTTATTCAAAAGAAGTGGAAAACATGTGTAGCGTTTGCAAAGGCGCTTACCATGGTCCTGCACCTATCCCCGAGGAGGGCAAGTGGGTTGCAGTGAAGGAAATCAAGGAGATCTCTGGTTATACCCACGGTATCGGCTGGTGCGCACCTCAGCAGGGTGCCTGCAAGTTGAGCCTGAACGTGAAGGACGGTATCATTCAGGAGGCTCTCGTAGAGACCATCGGTTGCACTGGTATGACTCACTCTGCCGCTATGGCTTCTGAGATTCTGCCCGGTAAGACCATCCTCGAGGCGCTGAACACAGACCTCGTTTGCGACGCTATCAACACCGCTATGCGCGAACTCTTCCTGCAGATTGTCTATGGCCGTACACAGAGTGCTTTCTCTGAGGGTGGTCTGGCTATCGGTGCTGGTCTTGAGGATCTGGGTAAAGGTCTTCGTTCACAGACTGGTACTCTCTATGGTACCGTTGCCAAGGGCACACGTTATCTGGAGTTGACAGAGGGTTACATCACTAAGATGTATCTCGATGCCAACAACGAGGTTTGCGGTTACGAGTATGTACACCTCGGCAAGATGATGGAAGCCATCAAGAACGGCATGGATGCCAACGAGGCTCTGAAGAAGTTCACCGGTTCTTACGGTCGTCGTACCGAGGATCAGGGTGCAGTGAAAGCAATTGACCCACGTAAAGAATAAAGGAGGATACGACTATGATTAGAAAAGTACAGTTTGAGAGT
>JAGCPV010000122.1 GCA_017965475.1 Prevotella sp. | reverse complement strand
CACGGGTCCCTGCGGTCCCTGCTCTGAGATCCATGTCGATTCGCGTACGCCTGAGCAGCGTGCAGCCTCGGGTATCAGCGGCCGCGACCTCGTGAACAAGGATGATCCCCAGGTGATCGAGATCTGGAACCTCGTGTTCATGCAGTTCAACCGTAAGGCCGATGGCAGTCTGGAGAAACTGTCAATGAACGTGATCGACACGGGTATGGGCTTCGAGCGCCTTGTGCGCATGCTGCAGGGCAAGCACTCGAACTATGATACCGATATCTTCCAGCCGATCATCAAGGCCGAGGAGCAGATCACAGGGCTGAAATATACGACCTTTGAGGAGGGCGAGGTGAGCAAGCAGCAGGACGAGATCAACGTCGCCATGCGTGTCTGTGCTGATCACCTGAGGGCTGTGTCGTTCTCGATTGCCGATGGTCAACTGCCCTCGAATGCGAAGGCAGGCTACGTGATCCGCCGTATCCTGAGAAGGGCTGTGCGCTATGCCTATACGTTCCTCGGTCAGAAGGAATCATTCCTCTATAAACTCGTGCCCACGCTGGTGGCTGAGATGGGTGATGCCTTCCCCGAACTGAAGGCCCAGCAGCAGCTGGTCATGAAGGTGATGAAGGAGGAGGAAGATGCCTTCCTGCGCACCCTCGACAAGGGTATCTCCCTGCTCGACAAGGCGATGGAACAGCTGAAGTCGGAGGGTAAGACGGAACTCGACGGCGTGCAGGCCTTCAGGCTCTTTGATACCTATGGTTTCCCCCTCGACCTGACGGAGCTGATCTGCCGCGAGAACGGATTCACGGTGAATGAGGCGGAGTTTGATGTCGAGATGCAGAAGCAGAAGGAGCGTGCCCGTAATGCTGCCGCTGTGGAGAACTCTGACTGGACAGAACTCGCTCAGGGAGAACAGCAGTTCGTGGGCTATGACTATACGGAATATGAATGTCATATCCTGCGCTATCGCAAGGTGACGCAGAAAAAGAACGAGTTCTACGAGCTCGTGCTCGACTACACACCGTTCTATGGTGAGATGGGTGGTCAGGTCGGCGATCAGGGTGTAATCTGCAACGAGGCCGAGACCATCGAGATCATCGACTCCAAGCGTGAGAACAACCAGACGGTGCATATCGTGAAGCAGTTGCCGAAGGATCCCACGGCGCAGTTCATGGCCTGTGTGGATACCGACAAGCGCGATGCTTCCGCCGCCAACCATACGGCTACCCACCTGCTCGACTACGCCCTGAAACAGGTGCTGGGCGACCATGTGGAGCAGAAGGGCTCGTTTGTCAGCGCCGACGCGCTGCGCTTCGACTTTTCGCACTTCGAGAAGGTCAGCGACGAGCAGTTGCGCGAAGTGGAGCGCATGGTGAACGACATGATCCGTCAGGACATCCCCCTCGACGAGCATCGTGAAGTGCCTTTCGACGAGGCCAAGAAACTCGGTGCCATTGCCCTCTTCGGTGAGAAGTACGGAGACAAGGTGCGCGTGGTGCGCTTCGGACCCAGCTGTGAGTTCTGCGGTGGTATCCACGCGAAGGCGACGGGTAAGATCGGCTTCTTCAAGGTCATTGCCGAGAGTAGTGTGGCAGCAGGAATCCGCCGTATCGAGGCCAAGACAGGTAAGGAGTGCGAGGAGTTGCTTTATAAGACTGAGGATATCCTGAAGGCCGTGAGGTCGTTCTTCAACAATGCCAAGGACCTGCAGGGTGTGATCGCCAAGTATATCGAGGAGCATGACTCCATGAAGAAGGATATCGAGCAGTTCCAGGCCCAGCGCGTACAGGCTCTTGCCGGTGAACTCGTCAGTAAGGCCCGCACTGTCAATGGCGTGACCGTCATCACTGGACAGTTTAATATGATGCCCAATGCCGCCAAGGACCTTGTGTTCAAGGTGCGCGAGCTGAAGCCCGAGTCCCTCGTCTGTGTTGTCGGTACAGTCTTTGACGATAAGCCGATGCTCAACGTTATGCTGAGCGACGATATGGTGAAGGATCATGGTCTTAACGCTGGTCAGCTTGTGCGCGAGGCTGCCAAGCTGATGCAGGGCGGTGGTGGCGGACAGCCCCATTTTGCCAGTGCCGGCGGTAAGAACCCCGATGGTCTTTCGGCAGCGATCGACAAAGTGGTAGAATTGGCAAATCTTTAACCCCCGAATGATATGGCACTGAACCTGAACAAGAACCTGAAACTCTACTACTCCATCAAGGAGGTGGCGGAGATGTTTGAACTCAACGAGAGTACATTGCGCTATTGGGAACAGGAATTCCCGTTTCTGAAGCCTAAGACGACAGGCCCCGCCAAGGTGCGCCAGTACCAGGAAAAGGATATCGAGCAGATCCGTCTGATCCATAACCTTGTGAAGGTGCGCGGTTTCAAACTGGCGGCAGCCAGGAAGATCCTGACGCAGAACCGCAAGGGTGCCGACAAGAAGGCCGACGTGCTGGAATCGCTGATGGGGATCCGGACGGAGCTCCAGACGCTGAAGAAACAGTTGGACGGTCTGCAGTAAACTAAAAAAGGAAGCCTCCCACTTTGGGAGGCTTCCTTTTTATTACATGATCTCTGATATCTCCTTGAGGTCGCCGATCTTCCTCAGGTTGGCAATGATCTGCTTGACATCCTCGCGGTCGTGGACACGCAGGTCGATGCTGCCGTCGAAGATGCCGTCCTCGCAGGTGATCAGCACCTTGTGGATATTGACATTCATCTGTGAGGAGACGATCTGGGTGATCTCGTTGAGCAGTCCCACACGGTCGATGCCACCCAGACGGATCGTGGCGTTGAAAAAGAGGATCTTGTGCATGTCCCACTTCACATCGAGGATACGGTTGCCGAAGCTCGATTTTAGCTTGGCGGCCACGGGACAGGCGCGCTTGTGGATCTCTATCTGGTTCTTGTTGTTGATATAGCCGAGGGCATCGTCGCCAGGAATCGGGTGACAGCAGCCCAGGAACTTATACTGGTTGATACTCTCCTCGGAGAGATAGACGGGTTTCTTGCGGTTGAACTTCTCCGGGACGATGAACAGATCCTGTTTGGGATTGTCCTCCTTTTTCTTCTTGCTGCCGACAAAGGGCACGTATTTGAGCCAGCTGGACTGACCTTCGGCATCTTTGTCCTTACCATGGAGCTTGTCGATATCCTTCTCGCCTAAGAGCACGATATTCTCACCGATGGCGAGAAAGAACTCGTTGCGCTTGGAATAGTCGTGGAAATCTGCCAGCTGGTCTGCCAGTGCCACGCTGGGCTCGAAGCCGTTTTTCTGGAGGAAGGCGTTGAAGATCTCCTCACCCTGGCGCTGGATCTCACGGTTGTCACGACGGAGGATGGCCTGGATCTTCGCCTTGGCCTTCGCCGTCGAGACGAAGTTGATCCATGAGGCGCTGACGTGCTGTGACTTCGAGGTGAGGATCTCCACCTGATCACCGCTCTGCAGCTTATGGGAGAGGGGCACCAGCTTGTGGTTCACCTTCGCACCGATGCAGTGGCTGCCGAGGAAGGTGTGGATGGAGAAGGCGAAGTCGAGGGCAGTACAACCGGCAGGCATCGTGCGGATCTCACCCTTCGGGGTGAAGACGAAGATCTCGCTGGCGAAGAGGTTCAGCTTGATGGTGTCGAGGAAGTCCATCGCGTCGGGCTGTGGGTCATCGAGGATCTCCTTGATGGTTCGGAGCCAGTCGTTCAGTTCGGTCTCGTCCTCGGTATATTCCTCTTCGACACCGTCCTTGTATTTCCAGTGGGCGGCGAAGCCCTGCTCTGCGATCTCGTCCATACGGTCGGAACGGATTTGTACCTCTATCCAACGGCCCTGTTTCGACATCAGGGTGACGTGGAGGGCCTGATAGCCGTTGGCCTTCGGCTGTGAGAGCCAGTCACGCAGACGGTCCGGATGCGACTTGTAGATCTTCGAGATGGCGACGTAGATATTGAAGCATTCGTTGACCTCCTCCTCGCGGACCTTCGGCGTGAAGATGATGCGTACGGCAAGGATGTCGTAGATCTCCTCGAAAGTGACGTGCTTGTTCTGCATTTTGTTCCAGATGGAGTAGGGGCTCTTCACACGTTCCTTGATCTCATACTGGATACCCATTTTTTTCAGGGCGTCCTCAATGGGGGTCGTGAACTGGTTGAACAGCTCATCACGGGAGGCACGCGTCGATTGCAGCTTCGACTCGATGGCCGCATATTCGTCGGGGTGCTCGAACTTGAAACTCAGGTTCTCCAGCTCCGACTTGATCTTGTTCAGTCCGAGACGGTTGGCCAGTGGGGCGTAGATATAGAGTGTCTCACCGGCGATCTTGTATTGTTTGTTGGCAGGCTGCGAATCCAGCGTACGCATGTTGTGCAGACGGTCGCAGATCTTGATGAGGATCACGCGGATATCGTCGCTCATCGTGAGCAGCAGCTTCTTGAAGTTCTCCGCCTGTGCTGAGGCCTGCTCACCGAAGATGCCGCCACTGATCTTCGTCAGTCCATCGACGATCTGTGCGATCTTCGAGCCGAAGATGTTCTCGATATCCTCGACGGTATAGTCGGTATCCTCTACCACGTCGTGGAGGAGGGCCGAACAGATACTCGTGGAGCCGAGTCCGATCTCCGAGCAGGCGATCTGGGCCACGGCGATGGGGTGCATGATGTAAGGTTCTCCCGACAGTCGGCGCACACCTTTGTGTGCCTGACGGGCGAAGTTAAAGGCTTTCGTGATGAGATCGACCTTCTTTCTGTGGCGCGACGCCTTATAGTCGTCCAACAGTTTCTGGAACGCCGCGTTGATCAGTTGGTCATCAGCCTCTTCTAAGGTTTTCTGCTCATCTACATCATCCATAAGAAATCCTCCTACATCACTATACACTATTCACACTCTATTTCACTCTCAGCTTCTTGCCAGCCTGGATATTGTTGCCCTTGATATTGTTAAGTTTTTTGAGCTTGGCCACCGTCGTACCGTTGCGCTTGGCGATCTCGGAGAGGGTCTGTCCCTTCCGGATGGTCACAGAGGTACCGCTGGAGGCTGAGCTCCGTGAGCTGCGGGCACCACGGGCGTTCCTGGCATTGCGCGAGGAACGGCGGCCCGTCCTACGGTTATATGCACTGCGACGGCTTCGCGAGAAGGTGGGCACATCATCATTCACATCCACCACTGCCCGTTTCGTCAGGAACTCGCTGGCGCGGTAGTTATAGATGGAGTCCTCGTGGTCGAGGAAGTTGCTGATATCGGTGATGGTCATCTTGATGGCCGACGGCTTGGTCATGCCAGGAACGATGTCATGACGGTATTCGGGGTTCAGGGCGCGCAACTGTTCGATGTCGATGTTGAGGGCGCCTGCGATCTGTCCCAGATGCACGTTCTTGTTTACGACGACGGTATCCGTCTGCATGGGCAGCTTGGAGGTCATCGGACAGATGTCGTGCTCGCAGTAGTAGGTCATGATATAGTTGGCGGCGATGAAGGCGGGCACGTAGCCACGGGTCTCTGCGGGCAGGTAGGGATACAGCTGCCAGTAGTCCTTGTCCTCAGCGGTGATGGGATCCTCCTCCGTACGTCCCTTGGCGACACGATGGCGCTGGATGGCCTTTTTGATGTTCTGAGGGCCACAGTTATAGGCTGCGATCACCAGGTTCCAGTCGCCGAAGATCTTATAGAGGTCACTCAGCAGGTGGGCAGCGGCATACGACGCCTTCACGGGGTCGCGACGCTCATCGACGAGGGAGTTGATGGTCAGACCATATTGTTTGGCGGTGGCTGGCATGAACTGCCACAGGCCACCTGCTCCAACGCGCGACACGGCTTTTGGGTTGAGGGCTGACTCGATGATGGGGAGGTATTTCAGTTCCAACGGGATCTGATAAGCCTCAAGGGCCTCTTCGAAGATAGGTACGTAGAAGTTGAACGCCCCCAGCATATAACTCACGGAATAGCGCAGGCGTCCGGCATAACGGTCGATGAAGCGCTGCACGATATCGTTATAGGCCAGTTCCATGACAGAGGGGATGCGCTGCAGACGTTCGATATAAACCTCCTTGGGATAATAGGGGTTCTCGCTCTTCATGTTGCAGTCGCCAGGCGTGACCAGATAGTTCTTCGACATATAGAGGTTCATCAGGCTGTCGAGGTCGTAGGTCATGGCCTCAGGGAACTCGATGACTTCCTCGTTGCCATCCTTGTCTGTCACGGCAATCTCGTCTTCTACCCGCACATCAGTCGTTTCTTCCTCTTCTTCTTCGCTTTCGACGTCAACGTCGTCGATCTCCACCTGGGCTTGCATGGCGCAGGTGAATAGCATCGCGGCGAGGATAAGCATTAGTTTCTTCATTCTCTTTTCAGTCTATTTGTTATTTGTTTGTTCTCAGAAGTTCAGGCTGCATTGCAGGCCTATGGACGAGTTGTCCAAGGGGTTCCCAGAGGAGTGGTTGTTGATGATCGTCGGCTCCACCTTCAGGCTCAGGTCCTTGGAGATGTCGAATACCGAGAGCTCTGCATCCACGTAGGCATCGATCACGGAGAGCGCATAGACACCAATCAGACAGAAGAAGCTGAGGTCGCGCCAACGGCGGTATTTGTCCCTGCGCTTCTTGAAGATATCCTCGTAGCGCTTGATATCTGCCTCTGTGGTGATCTTCATGCCGAGGTGCAGGAACTGGTTGTAGCTCTGCGTGTTTGGGTCATCATCCTTCAGGTCGATATAGGCCTGTGAGTAATCCTTATACATGGAGTTGTTCCACGCCATCGCATAGATGCACCCCATGAATCCGCCATAGACTAGCGGCAGTTTCCAGTATTTGCGGTTGTAGATCTGTCCGCCGCCAGGGATGACGAGTGCCAGCCACAAGGCCCTTTGGGGAACAGGTTGCCAGGTGGCCCAGTCCTTGACGGACTTCAGCTCCTTGCCCGCGTTGTTGAGCATCACGGAGGCACTGTCTTTCTGCAGGTTTGACAGGTTCTTATCCACCACCTTCATCAGACTGTCTGTG
>JAGCPV010000121.1 GCA_017965475.1 Prevotella sp. | reverse complement strand
GGTTGCAACCTCTATCGCTGGATGTTGGTCTTCGAGCCCAAATCAGAATGATCTGTCATCTTTAAGGATTCTGTCAGCAAGTCCTCGTGTGTCTCTCTTGATAGGCCGCGAGGCAAAGTCTGGTGTATTGAAGGAATACATCAGTCTGCGGTAGTACTGACGAGGGTTGCGCTGTGGCAAGAGGAACGGTTTGTTGGCCTTTCCCTGCTCGTTGATGGAGGAAAAATAGAGTTGGGTGTAGAGCCCGTTCTCACGACGGCTCGTAAACAGGAACCACTGACTGTTCGCGCTCCAGTTATGGAAGCTTTCCGCCCGTTCGCTGTTCACCTCTGTCATGGGCCGCGTCTCTCCTGTCTCAAGATCCAGCAGCCATAAATCGGCCTCTGGGTGCCAGATGGTGAAATAGCCGTAGTCTGTCTGGGTGAACATCAGATAGCGGCCATCGTAGGAGGGTCTTGGCCAACTGACGCTCTTGTCTGTTTTTTGGGCGTTGATGAGCGTATCTACCTGTTGTCCCAGTTTGCCTGTTGTCTCATCGAAACTCACACGACAGAGGCTGTATTTCTCCTTATCGTAGTCATTGGGATATTCCTGCTGGAGGGCTGTGGTGAAGTAGAGCCATTTGCCGTCGGGCGAGAAGGCTGGGGTGTTCTCTGCCCACTGCTTCGTCATGATGAGCGAATCGCAGAGGACAGTGTTCGTCTCGCAGTCATAGACAAAGACATCGGAGGAGGAATCATAGACCTCTGTGGGCTTGTGTTTCTTGTTGGTATGGAACATCTGTGAGGTCTTATTGGTGGAGAAGGCACAGTAGCGGCCATTAGGATGCCAGTAGGGATAGACCATCGACCCCCCAAGGAACTCGTTCTTCGCCTTCAGCAACTCAATATGGTTGTTTCTACTGATGGCAGTGGCACCATGCTCCCCACGCACATGGAAGACGTACTGGTCTGGATTCGTACGATTGGGCGTATGACAGTTCAGACATTGGCCTGGGGTCTGGGTATTCACGAGCAGAGGTGTTTCCTCGAAGTTGCTGAGGTCGCGCTGGTAGAGCCCCATCTGACCAAACATCTCGTATGTAGGGGGCACCCTGCGATAGGTAACGCCCCATGCGTCCAAGGGTTTGTTGCTGACGTTGACGGTGAAGTCGCGGAAACCTGTCCATTGTCCGTTTTTCTCCGCACAGACGGCAAATGTCAGTTCACCACCCTTATTCTGTTCGAGCAACTGGTGCCATTCATCGATGTCAAAATCAGCGTATGCACCATTGGCGTGCATATTACCACCCTTCGAACCCTTTACCTCGACATCGATGGTCGTATAATCCTCATCTGCCATGCTGAAGTTCAGGGGAGCCAGTCCTACAGGGATGGTCACACCCGTATAGTCCGGATAGATCTCTGGCAGCGTCTCCACCCTGTTCACGTTCTCTGGGCGCGAACTGCAGGCACACAGTCCCAGCATCATCAGCAGTGTCCATCCTATCGTCTTGAATTGTTCTTTCATCTTCATGTCCTTAATAGAATAAGCGATCCTCCTCGTATAGGTAATAGTCACGCAGCCGTCCATAGGTGGGATGTGTGTCCAGCCGCTCAGGATGTCCAAGATACTGTCTGCTTTCTTGTGCCCAATGGCGATAGTAGAGAGTCTCTTCCAGAATGGAGAGATACTTGCTGGCCACCTCGTCTTCACCTGTGATGAGTGCTGTCTCTGCCAGCCGTCTTAACGCCCGTCCGCTCTTGTTGCAATACACAGCCTCCATCGCCTCGAAGGCGGCACGTTGAGACATGCGCACCATTCCCATCTGGAAATATAGTTCACTGGCCATAAAGGCAGAAGGTTGGCTGTTCATGACCACCTTGGGATTCAACCACGAGGGGTCCATCTCCATCTGCCCTTGTTGTCCATCACGCCATCGTGCATATTTGGCCGTAATCATACAGGCCACCGTTTTCGGCTCTTTCTGTTCACTCTTCCTGATGATGCGCTGCCACAGTCCCATGCGCAGCATCACGTCGTATTCGATCTCCTCATAGTCGTCTGCGCGATAGCCATGGGGGATCAGTATGATGGCTCCAAGTATGATGGCCACTATCCCCCCCCATTCAATACTTTTTGACGTAGAATGGAATACCCCAGCCACATAGGGAAGAGCCACAATGACCAGTCCTAAGATCCAAATGATATACACTAACCTTGTCTCTCCATAGACGGAATACCCCACGCCTTGGAACTGTTCCTGAAGGGGATAAGGTACCAGCCATGAGGATCCCAATATGCAGACTAGATACAACACCACCAATATGACGATCCAGCCGACAGAGCTCCAGCGCGAAGTCCGCTCCTTCAGCCAACGGAGGTTATACAGTATCACCCACCCCACTACAGGTCCGAACAGCCAATATCCCAGGGGGATGCTGACTATCGAGCAGATTATACAGGGGACATGTTTCTTTGGAAGCAACGCCAAAAGGGCCAGCATCATGACGATGGCCACTGGGAGGGTCATCAGCAAGCTGGCATCGCCTATCAGATACCACAGATAGACGGCTGGGACGAAGGATAGGAAATAGTAAGGCTGCTGGTTTTCCTTGCGCAGCAACCGTGCCATCAGCAGTTGGGACGAGACGATCAACAGGGTCATGATCAGGGCCCCTATCCGGATGTCGTAGAAGAACTGCACCAGGAACTCGCTGATATAACGGGCAATGCCCCCAGGAACGGCCAGGCGCTCCAACAGATAGTCGGTGTTCCATAGGAACAACTGCATCTGCTCCCGCCACAGCATGGCGAAAGGATAGAAGTACAACCAGAATATGTAGGCGGCTATGGCCAGTCCGATGTTCAACAGCCACCGCCAGTGGTTCTGTATGAGTGCTTTGGTCTTCATCGTGATTCAGATGGCGATTTTTCGTGTGGCAAAAATAAGAAGAAAAAACGAGAAAAGTTCCCTTTTGAAGAAAAAAGTGAAGAAATATTTGCCTATTGGGGAAAAAAGGACTAACTTTGTCGCTCGAATTAAAGCAATGGCGAAGAAAGAAGGTAAAGAACTGACGCCGATGATGAAGCAGTTCTTCGATCTGAAGGCGAAACACCCGGATGCAGTGATGCTGTTCAGGTGTGGTGACTTCTATGAGACCTATTGTGAGGATGCCATTACAGCCTCGAAGATCTTAGGCATCACCCTCACCCACCGTAACAACGGCGCAGGGGCGAAGGGCGACGAGATGGCTGGTTTCCCCCATCATGCCCTCGACACCTATCTGCCGAAGCTGATCCGTGCGGGTAAGCGCGTGGCCATCTGTGACCAACTCGAAGACCCTAAACTCACAAAGAAGTTGGTGAAGCGAGGGATTACAGAACTGGTGACACCAGGTGTGGCCCTCTCAGACAACGTGCTGAATTATAAGGAGAATAATTTCCTGGCTGCCGTGCACTTCGGCAAGGCTTCGTTTGGTGTTGCCTTCCTCGATATCTCGACGGGTGAGTTCCTGACGGGTGAGGGCACGCAGGATTATGTGGAGAAGCTCTTAGGCAACTTCTCCCCCAAGGAGATTCTGCACGACAGGACGAAGAAACAGGAGTTCGAACGGCTCTTCGGCTCGAAATACTTCACCTTCCAACTCGATGACTGGGTATTTACGGAGCAGACCTCGAAGCAGAAACTGTTGCGCCATTTCAACGTGAAGAACCTGAAGGGCTTTGGTGTGGATCACCTGCAGGCTGGTGTGATCGCCGCAGGAGCCATCCTACAATACCTCGAACAGACGCAGCATACGCAGATAGGCCATATCACTTCGATCTCACGTATTGAAGAAGATAAATATGTTCGTCTGGATAAGTTCACCATCCGCAGTCTGGAGTTGGTGCATCCCATGCAGGATGACGGTAAGTCGTTGCTGGATGTGATTGACAAGACGGTGAGTCCGATGGGCGGACGCCTGCTGCGCCGTTGGCTCGTGTTCCCACTGAGGGACGAGAAGCCCATCAACGCGCGCCTCGACATTGTGGAGTATTACTATCGTGAGCCAGAGTTTCGTGAATGTATCGACGAGCAGATCCATCGTATCGGAGACTTGGAACGAATCGTCTCGAAGGCGGCTGTGGGGCGCGTCTCACCCCGTGAGGTGGTACAGTTGAAGACGGCTTTGCAGGCTATCCAGCCCATCAAGACGGCTTGTCTCTATGCCAAGAACGAGGCCCTGAATCGTGTTGGCGAGCAGTTGAATCTCTGTGAGAGTCTGCGCGACAGGATAGAGCGGGAGATTCAGAACGATCCGCCTCAGTTAGTGGCGAAAGGTGGGGTTATCCGCGATGGTGTCAATGCCGAACTCGACGAGCTCAGGAGTATCGCCTATAGCGGTAAGGACTATTTGCTGAAGATTCAGGAGCGCGAGGCGGAGCAGACGGGTATCAGTTCACTGAAAATAGGCTATAACAATGTCTTCGGCTATTATCTCGAAGTGCGCAATACCTATAAGGATCAGGTGCCCGCAGAGTGGGTGCGTAAGCAGACGTTGGCTCAGGCAGAGCGTTATATCACACAGGAACTGAAGGAATACGAGGAGAAGATCTTAGGCGCAGAGGATAAGATTCTGTCCTTGGAGGCCAAACTCTTCAATGACCTCGTGCTCGCCATGCAGGAGTTTATCCCCCAGATCCAGATCAATGCAAATATCATCGCCCGTCTCGACTGTCTGCTGAGCTTTGCGAAGACAGCTGAGGAGAACAGATATATCCGTCCTGTGATCGATAGCTCTGAGGTTATCGATATCAAGCAGGGCCGTCATCCTGTTATCGAACAGGAACTTCCCCTTGGCGAGCGCTATGTGCCCAATGATATCCTGCTCGACAACGAGCGCCAGCAGATCATCATCATCACGGGTCCGAATATGGCTGGTAAATCGGCGCTGCTGCGACAAACGGCACTCATCGTATTACTTGCCCAGATTGGTTGTTTCGTGCCCGCAGAGGCTGCGAGAATCGGTCTGGTGGATAAGATCTTTACTCGCGTAGGAGCTTCAGATAATATTTCCTTAGGGGAATCTACTTTTATGGTAGAGATGACAGAAGCCTCGAATATCCTGAATAACGTGTCTTCGCGCTCGCTGGTGCTCTTCGACGAGTTAGGCCGAGGCACATCCACCTACGACGGTATCTCCATCGCTTGGGCCATCGTGGAGTATCTGCATGAGAACGCCAAAGGTCATCCCCGCACCCTCTTTGCCACGCACTACCACGAGCTCAACGAGATGGAAAAGAACTTCTCCCGCATCAAGAACTATAATGTCTCTGTGAAGGAGGTCGATGGTAAGGTGATCTTCCTGCGTAAACTGGAACGTGGCGGTAGCGAGCACTCCTTTGGTATCCACGTAGCCGAGATTGCGGGTATGCCTCGTAGCATCGTGAAGCGTGCCAACGTGATTCTGAAGCAGCTGGAGGCCGAGAATGCCTCTGTAGGCAGTGTTGGTAAGCCTACGGCGGAGATCGCCGCCTCTCGCGAAGGGATGCAGCTAAGTTTCTTCCAGCTCGATGATCCTGTGCTCTGCCAAGTGCGCGACGAGATCTTGGGCCTCGACGTGAACAACCTCACCCCTCTCGAAGCTCTGAATAAGCTCAATGATATTAAGAAGATTGTCTCTGGGAAATAGTTATACCCACACGTCAATCCTCATTCGATAGAAACCTTTTTCCAATTCGGGATAAGCGATCGTGAATCTTGTTTCGAAATCATCCTCCTCATATGGGGTCTCGACATAGAGGATGGCCTTGCCCGACTCTTCCTTCTGATGGAAGTAGTAAGTCTTGTTCCCATATTTGATGGGCTCAGATTTCGAGGCTCTGTCGAAGAAACTGGTGGCATCTTTCTGACTGACGAAATTCAGGCTGGCCTGAGTGGAGGTGTCGAGATCCTTCTGGAAGTAGAAACCATGTTTTGTGGTTGCCTTCAGGTTGTAGCCTAATCCTTTCTTGTCCGTCTTCTCGATATCCCAGCCATAGACATATTCATAATATGTGAGTCCTGGGTCTTCTTCATCCTGAGCAGAGTCTTTATAGATCAAAGGCAGTCCTTTTTCCTGGATCTGCTTAGCATTCCCATACATCATCACCAACAGGTTCTCTATAGAGAATTCCTGACTATAAGGCACCTGTGCGACGGCATCAGAATCCTGACTCATCACTTCTGTCGAATCAGCGATGGTGTCAGCATCAGCCACATTCTTTCCCTTTGATGAGCACGCCATCCAGACGGCAGCGCTCAGCGTTATGACTGCAAGAAGCTTTAAAGAAGATACCAACTGTTTCATATTATACTGTTTTTTTAGCTCTAATCATGCAATAGATACCGAGGATGATGAAGGGGATCGAGAGGATCTGTCCCATATCGATGGGGAGGGAGGCCTCGAAGGCTTCCTGGATCTCCTTGGTGTATTCGATGAAGAAACGGAACGTAAAGATATAGGCCAGACAGAAGCCGAAATACCAGCCCGTGCCGATCTTCTCAGGCATCTTCTTATGAAGATACCACATCAATCCAAACAGAATCGCGTAGGCGATGGCCTCGTAGAGCTGGCCGGGATGACGTGGCATCATATCCACCTTTTCGAAGATAAAGGCCCAGGGTACGTCAGTAATCTTACCGATAATCTCGGAGTTCATGAGGTTGCCGAGACGGATGAAACAGGCCGTCGTACCTGTGGCGATGGCGATATTATCAAGTACTGTCCAAATGCTCAGTTTCGTATGCTTCACATAGAGCCATAGGGCAATCATCAGACCCAAGGTACCACCGTGCGAAGCCAAACCGGCATAGCCGATGATCTTCCAGCCTCCCTCAGGCAGGAAACGAATGGGCAGCAGCATCTCCACAAAACCCTTCCACGAGGTAAGGAAATAGTCTGGTTCGTAGAAAAGACAATGTCCTAAACGGGCGCCCACGAGGATGCCGATGAAACAGTAGATGAAGAGCGGATCAAAGAGCTCGTCCTTGATCTTCTGCTCCTTGTAGAGCCGTTTCACCACGAGGTAGGCCAGTGCCAGTCCGATGATCCACATCAGACCATACCAGCGTACGGCGATGGGACCCAGCCGGAATGCCTCCAGATCTGGCTGCCAGATGATATAATTGAGCCAATTCACCATAGACTACACATTAAAACGGAAGTGCATGATATCACCGTCCTGAACGACGTACTCCTTACCCTCGACGGCGAGTTTACCTGCTTCGCGGACGGCAGCTTCAGAACCATACTGGATATAGTCATCGTACTTGATGACCTCAGCGCGGATAAAGCCCTTCTCGAAGTCCGTATGGATGACACCAGCACACTGCGGTGCCTTCCACCCTTTCTTATACGTCCAGGCCTTCACCTCCATCTCACCAGCCGTGATAAAGGTTTCGAGGTTCAGCAGGGCGTAGGCTTTCTTAATCAGGCGGTTCACACCACTCTCTTCGAGGCCCAGTTCTTCGAGGAACATCTGCTTGTCTTCGTATGATTCGAGCTCCGCGATATCCTCTTCCGTCTTGGCGGCGATGACCATCATCTCAGCACCTTCTTCCTGAGCCAACTCCCCTACCCTTTTCGTGAAGTCATTGCCGTCCTTAGCGTCAGCCTCGCCCACGTTGCAGACGTAGAGCACGGGCTTCGAGGTCAACAGGAAGAGATTACGGGCACAATCCTGCTCGTCCTTACTCTCGAACTCCACAATACGGGCGTTCTTACCCTGTTCCAACACCTCTTTATAAGCATGGAGCACGTTCACCTCCACCTTCGCATCCTTATTACCAGCAGCTGCGGCTTTCTCTGTCTTGGCGAGGCGGCTCTCGATGGTCTCAAGATCCTTCAGCTGAAGCTCTGTGTCGATGATCTCCTTATCGCGGATGGGATCGATGGTACCATCTACGTGGGTGATATTCTCGTCCTCGAAACAACGGAGCACATGGATGATGGCGTCCGTCTCACGGATATTTCCGAGGAACTTATTCCCTAAGCCTTCACCCTTCGAGGCACCTTTCACCAGACCGGCGATATCTACGATCTCACAGGTGGCCGGTACGATACGTCCTGGGTGTACGAGCTCAGCGAGTTTGGTGAGTCTCTCATCAGGAACGGTGATCACACCCACGTTGGGTTCGATGGTGCAGAAAGGGAAATTTGCTGCCTGCGCCTTCGCACTCGACAGACAGTTGAACAGTGTCGATTTACCCACGTTGGGCAATCCCACAATACCACATTTTAATGCCATTTTCTTCTATAAACGTTTATTTCTGGGTGCAAAGGTAGCAAAAAAAGGACAATTAGCCAAATATTACAAAATAATTGGCTACCTTTGCAGCCGAAAAATCAAATAACAAGTAAATAAATGACCCAAAGATTAAGAAAATCAATCGTTTGTGCAGCCTTTATTGGTCTCTTCTCCAATACTGCCAGTGCCCAACTTTCATCTAATCCGGACAAGTTCCTAGGAAACATCACCACAGGATGGCCAGGAAGCATGGATACCGATGGTTTCATCTTCTCTGATTACTGGAACCAGGTGACCCATGAGAATGGTACGAAGTGGTCCACTGTGGAAGGTAAGCGAGGCAAATTCGACTGGCGCGCTGCCGATGTGGCTGCCGACTATGCTAAGGAACACGGATTCCCCTTTAAGTTCCACACCCTCGTATGGGGATCGCAGTATCCCGACTGGGTGAACAATCTCACGCCAGAGGAGCGTTACGAAGCTATTGTAGCATGGATGGATGAGGCAAAGGCTCATTACCCTGATCTGACGATCATCGATGTGGTGAACGAGGCTATCTCTGGTCACCAGCCCAACACACCCATCATTAAGGCAGCCTTAGGTGGCGACGGTAAGACAGGCTACGACTGGATCATCAAAGCCTTCGAGATGGCCCATGAGCGTTGGCCGGATGCCATCCTGATCTATAACGACTTCAACACGTTCCAGTGGAATACGGATCAGTTTATCGATCTCGTCAAGACGGTTCGTGACGCAGGTGCTCCTATTGATGCCTACGGCTGTCAGTCGCACGATCTGACGGATTGTAGTCTGAGCAACTTCAAGAAATCAATGGACAAGATCCAGGATGCTCTGCAGATGCCGATGTATATCACGGAGTACGATATCGGCACCGCTGACGATAATGCACAGTTGAAAAAGTATCAGGAGCAGATTCCCCTGATGTGGGAGGCGGACTATTGCGCAGGTGTCACCCTGTGGGGATGGATCTATGGTAAGACATGGGTGACTGATGGTAACTCTGGTATCATCAAGAACAAGAAGGAGCGTCCTGCTCTGGAATGGTTGCGTGAGTATATGCAGACGGATGCCGCCAAGACAGCCAAGAGCCCGTTCCCTGGGATGGTGAAAGAAGCCTCTATCTATGTGAAGCCCGCTGCTATCAAGGTGGAGAAGGGCACGACGGTTCCCATCTTAGTACTGGCCAACCTGAAAAGCAAGACTATCGATCACATTGATTTCTATGTGAACGACGAAAAGGTTGCTCTTACGCCCGCCGCACTTACTGGAGAATATTCCTGGCTTTCCCATTTTAACCACACCGATGCCGCGGAATTCACGCCTACGGAAGAGGGAACATACGAGCTCAAGGCTGTTGTCAAAACGACGGACGGCACCAAGTACGAGCGTCTTTCCAGCATCACCGTCTATCCTGCACGCAGTCCTTTTAACGGCGAGAAGGAGATACCTGGCGCTTTCGAGGCAGAGGACTTTGACTCTGGCTCAGATGGTCAGTCGTTCCACGACTCTGACAACAAGAACGAAGGTGACATTAAGGACTACCGTAACGATGCTGGTGGCGTGGATTTCGTCAAGGGCAACGGTGGTTGTGTCATCGGTTATACGTATGAGGGTGAATGGCTCGAATATACCATCAACGTGAAAGAGGCAGGAGACTACTCTTACGAGGCTACCGTCTCTTCTGGTTCTACGGGCTCAGGATTCAAGATGGAGCTTATCAAGGAAGATGGAACAGTTGTCTCTTTGGCTCAGGTGGATGTGCCCCAGACAGGCAATAACGACTGGAGTAATTACAAGGTGGTATCAGGTGATCTCAAAGCACCTCTGGAGACAGGCAAACAGGTGCTCCGCATCACATTCACCAGCGCTTATACCAACCTCGACAAGATCGAACTGAAGTTAGGTGGTACAGGTATCCTGTCTGTGAAAGACGATGCTTCTGACAACCAGAATATCTATAATCTCTATGGTATGAAGGTGAATCAGAACTATAAGGGAATCATCATTAAGAACGGTAAAAAGATAATCAACAGATGAAGAAGTTTTTTGTAACAATGGTGGTGCTGATGGCATCTGTGATGGGTGTCAGTGCACAAGTCTCTGAACCAAAGGACACGCCTCAACTGGAGTTTGCCCTGCAGCTGAAGGTGACGTTGGGAGATGCTTTCTCCTGTGGTGAGACACAGCATGGTCGTCGTACGGTCATCCCCATCACGGGTGGCACGTTCGAGGGTCCTAACATCAAGGGAACGATCATCAATGGGGGTGCTGACTACCAGATCGCTAACACGGCCATCAACCGTACAGAACTGGAGGCAATCTATTGCATCAAGACGGACGATGGTGTGTATATTCACGTCCGTAACAGGGGCATTATCTGCTCAGGTACCGACGCAGAGGGCAAGCCCACGTTCTATTTCAAGGCTGCCCCCCAGTTTGAGGCTCCTGCCGACAGCAAATACGCGTGGCTGAACAACGCGCTCTTCCTCTGTGCCCCCGACTTCTCTCAGGAGTTCAAAGGCATCGTGCTGAACGTTTGGCGCGTGAAGTAATCAGACTTAGTGGGCTTCGAGCCAGTTGGCGCCGAAGCCGGAGTCTGCTACTAGGGGAACAGCCAGCGTAATGGCACGCTGCATCTCCTCCAGGACAATCTTCTCGACGAGCTCTTTTTCTTCCGGAACGACGGAGAAATTGAGCTCGTCGTGTACTTGTAGGATCATCTTACTCCTGATACCTTCGGCCTTGAAACGCTGGAAGATATGGATCATCGCCACCTTGATAATATCGGCTGCCGTACCCTGTATGGGGGCGTTGATGGCGTTGCGCTCGGCGAAACCACGGACGGTGGCGTTGTGGGAGTTGATATCTGGCAGGTAGCGACGACGTCCGAAGAGGGTCGTGACGTAACCCTTCTCACGAGCTACTTGTTTAGATTTTTCCATATAGTCGTGCACCTGTGGGAAGGTGGCGAAGTAGCCGTCTATCAGCATCTTGGCCTCGTCGCGGGGGATATCCAGACGCTCTGCCAGACCGAAGACCGTGATGCCGTAGATAATGCCGAAGTTGGCTCGTTTCGACTTCGTACGCTCGTCGCGCGTTACCTCTTCTATAGGTTTCTTATAGATGTTCGCTGCCGTTGCCGCATGCAGGTCCTTTCCCTCGCGGAACACCTCGATCATCTGAGGATCCTGCGACAGATGGGCCATCACACGGAGTTCGATCTGACTATAGTCTGCTGAAAAGAACAGACAACCAGGCTCTGGTACAAAAGCCTTACGGATCTCTTTACCATCCTCACCCCGAATGGGGATATTCTGGAGGTTCGGATCACTGCTCGACAAACGACCAGTGGCTGTGATGGTTTGGTTGAACGAGGTGTGGATATGTCCTGTGCGTTTGTTGATCAGAGAGGGTAGGGCATCGACATAGGTGCCGAGCAGTTTCTTTAAACCTCTGTGTTCCAAGATATCAGCCACAATCTCATGCTTGTTTCTTAGCTGCTGGAGCACGTCTTCTGAGGTGACATATTGACCCGTCTTGGTCTTCTTGGCCTTCTCCACGATCTTCAGTTTATCGAAGAGAATCTCACCCACCTGTTTGGGTGAGGCGATATTGAACTGACCACCTGCGAGTTCGTAGATACGCTGTTCGATCTCCAACACTCTATTAGTCAAAATTGTTGACGTTTCCTTCAAGGATTCCGTGTCGAGTCTCACACCGTTCATCTCCATCTCTGCCAGTACGGGCATCAGGGGCATCTCGATGTTATAGAACAGATCCTCACATTCGAACTTCTTCAGTTCGGGCTCCAGTCTGTTTTTCAGACGCAGGGTGATATCTGCATCCTCAGCAGCGTACTCATAGACCTGTGAGGGTGGGAGGTCGCGCATCGATCGTTGGTTCTTGCCCTTGGGTCCGATGAGTTCGTTGATATGGATGGTCTGGTAGTTGAGATAGATCTCCGCCATATAGTCCATATTGTGTCGCAGTTCTGGTTGGATGAGATAGTGTGCGATCATCGTGTCCCACATCTGACCCTTCAGATCGATGCCATAGTTACGGAGCACCTCCAAGTCGTACTTCAGATTCTGTCCGACCTTGAGGATTTTCTCACTCTCATAGGCTGGTTTAAAGATATTAACAATTCGTAACACTTCTTCACGATTGGCTGGAACGGGCACATAAAATGCCTCGAATTCCTTCACGGCGAAGCTCAAACCCACCAATTCTGCATCGATGGGGGAGGTTGAGGTCGTTTCTGTGTCTAGACTTAAAATGTCATTTGTCAAGAAATAATCACAAAGTCTCCTTAAATCTTCCTCATTTTCAACGAGTTTGTAATTGTGCGTCGTTGTTTTTAGGCTTTCAAAACTTGAATTTTCGCTCAAATCCGACCCGTCGGCAGGAAATTCGCCAAAGAGATCGAGTTGTGTGTTGACGGTTTTTTGCGGTTTTTGATTCTTTTTAAGAATTCGGTCGGCGAGACTCTTGAACTCCAATTCGGTGAACAGTCGGCCCAGTTCCTCCTCATTCGGCTCGACAAGTTTCAGCGCATCCATGTTGAGTTCGACAGGAACATCCGTCTTGATGGTCGCGAGGAAGTAACTCATCTCGATATCCTTCACATGTTCCTCCACTTTCTCGCGCAACTTACCCTTGATCTCACCCGACCGTTCAATCAACGACTTCACATCTCCAAAGTCATTGATAAGTTTCGTGGCTGTCTTCTCTCCGACTCCAGGACAGCCGGGGAAGTTATCTGCCGAGTCACCCATCAGTGCTAAGAGGTCGATGACCTGGAGTGGGGTAGTGATGCCGTATTTCTCCGTCACCTCCTTGGGACCCATCACCTCGTAGCCACCCCCATGACGTGGACGGTAGATGTTGACATTCTCCGTCACCAACTGACCATAATCCTTGTCCGGCGTGAGCATATAGGTCTTCAATCCCTCGATGGAATCGGCTTGTTTGGCGAGTGTGCCGATCACATCGTCGGCCTCGTATCCATCCACCTGTAGGATGGGGATGTTATAGGCCTTCAGGATGTCCTTGATGATGGGTACGGCCTTACGGATGTCCTCAGGCGTCTCCTCGCGCTGTGCCTTGTATTCCGGAAAAGCCTCACTGCGGAAAGTTGGACCATGAGGGTCGAAGGCCACACCGATATGGGTGGGCTGCTCTTTCTGCAGTACCTCGTTCAGGGTATTACAGAAGCCGATGATGGCCGATGTGTTAAGACCTTTCGAGTTGATTCTCGGGTTCTTGATGAAGGCGTAATACGACCTGTAAATGAGCGCGTAAGCGTCTAAAAGGAACAATTTCTGCATAACTTTCTTAATTTTCCGCTCAAAATTACTAAAAAACTTTCTAATTACCCAATTTTTTTATACTTTTGTCCCAAATTCTTGCAGAATGGACTATCTATCACGCATAAAATCACCGATTGCAACGGAATTTGAGGACTTCACCCGTCTTTTTCATGAAGCCCTCTCTCATCCTGACGGTCTGTTGTCACAGGCCCTTAACTATATCCGTCAGCGTTCTGGTAAGCAGATGCGTCCGATGATAACCCTTCTCTCCGCGAAGAACTACGGTGTGGTCTCTGATATCACCCAGCGTTCCGCCGTTGCCCTCGAACTGCTCCATACTGCCAGTCTGACCCATGATGATGTGGTGGATGAGAGTGATGAGCGTCGTGGACGTCCTTCTGTCAATGCGGCCTATAGTAATAAGGTGGCCGTCCTGGTGGGTGACTATATCCTTTCTACCTGTCTGCTGAACGTCTCTGTGGCTGGTAGTCGTGAGATCCTCCGTGATCTCTCGGAACTGGGTCGTACCCTGGCTGCTGGTGAGATCCTCCAGTTGCAAAACATCAACAATAAGGAAATCTCGGAAGAGGTTTATTATCAGGTGATTGAGCAAAAGACGGCCTCTCTCTTCGAGGCTTGTGCAGGGATAGGTGCTTTGTCTGTCGGAGCGTCTGCGGAGGATGTGGAGAAGGCCAGGGAATTCGGTAAGAACCTGGGAATGATCTTCCAGATCCGCGATGATATCTTCGACTATTTCGATTCTGCTGAGGTGGGTAAGCCGACAGGTGCTGATATGGCGGAGGGTAAACTGACGCTGCCTGTGATCTATGCACTGACCCATTCGCCTTACGAGTCGATGATGCCGTTGGCCCTGAAGGTGAAGGCTGGCACGATTAACACCGATGAAATCGCCGTACTCGTGGAGTTTACGAAGGAATACGGTGGTATCGAATATGCGCAACAGAAGATGGACGAGATAGCCGGGAAGGTGCGTCAGTATATCGATGAAAACGTCCATGACCCGGCGCTGAAGGATGCTTATACGGCCTATCTGGAATACGCCATTCACAGAGCATTATAAGAAAAGGGTGAACGATTTGTTCACCCTTGTTTTTTAGAAGAATTTCACTTCCTCACCGATGACTTCACTCAACAGCATGTTCGCCAGTCGTGATGTTCCCATGCGGAACCACTGGTTCGTGAGCCATTTCTCGCCCAGCACCTCCTTCACGATGGTATAGTAGATCAGGGCGTCCATGACGGAATTCAGGCCACCAGCGGGCTTGAAACCGATCTGGATGCCCGTTT
>JAGCPV010000120.1 GCA_017965475.1 Prevotella sp. | reverse complement strand
GATGTCGTCAGTGCCTATCAGGCTGCTCAGGATGCTGCAGACGAGAAAGACTTTGTGTTCATCGGAGGTAGCAGTTATGTAGTCGCAGACTTCCTTAAAAACTGCATTTAGCGTTTTTTAATACATCCGAAACATTTTTTTCGTTGTTTCATTCGTCTGTTTGGTTTTTTTTCTGTTACTTTGCAGAAAATACATAACTTAAAACATTATTCATTATGGCAAACACTACAGAAACAGCGAATCTGTGTGGTCTGAAGAGAGAAAACTTCCAGGCCACGATCAATGGTAAAAAAACAGACTTGTACATCCTGAGAAACCGTAAAGGTTATGAAGTGGCAATCTCCAATTATGGCGGTGCCATTTGTGCTATTATGGTGCCTGATAAGGATGGCAAAGTAGCTAATGTTATTCAGGGACACGACAGCATCAAGCAGCTGACGAGTGGAAAGGAGCCCTACCTGTCAACACTGATTGGCCGTTGGGGTAATCGTATCTGCAAAGGTCAGTTCACGCTGAATGGAAAGGAGTACCAGTTGGCCCTCAACGACGGTCCTAATCACCTGCATGGCGGTGCCATTGGCTTCAATGCCAAGGTTTGGGATGCTCGTCAGATGGGTCCACGTTCACTGGCCCTGCACCGAATTTCCTCCTATGGTGAGGAAGGTTTCACGGGCGAGCTCGACGTGACTGTGGAATTCACTTTCACTGACCAGAACGAATTGGTGATCGAGTATCTGGCTACGACAAATAAGAAGACTATCGTAAACCTGACGCATCACGCTTTCTTCTCATTGGCAGGCACAGCAGATCCCACCCCAGACATCCTGGATCAGATCTGTGAAATCAATGCAGACTTCTATCTGCCGACAGATGCTACAGCAATCCCGACAGGTGAGATTCTGAAGGTCGAGGGTACTCCGTTCGATTTTCGTAAGCCCAAACCCTTCGGTCAGGATATCAATGCCGACCATGAGCAGATCAAGTTCGGTAAGGGATTTGATCACAACTACGTTCTCAACAAGCAGGAAGAGGGCGAACTATCGTTTGCTGCCAAAGTGACTGAGCCGAAGAGCGGTCGTACGATGGAGGTCTATACCACCGAACCAGGCATGCAGCTCTACACTGCCAACTATGCTACGGGCTATAAAGGCGCTAACGGTTGCACATTCCCCTATCGTTCAGCCGTCTGCTTTGAGGCTCAGCACTTCCCCGACACACCAAACCGTCCATACTTCCCCAGTGTTATTCTGAACCCGGGACAGCGCTATAAGCAGAAGACCATCTACCGCTTTGGTGTTGTGGAATAAAACAGAAACTTAAAAGACTTACATTTATATTTATGAGTAATCAAAAACAGAATGGAAGTGTCATCGCTATCATTACGATGATGTTCCTTTATGCCATGATCTCGTTTGTGACGAATCTTGGCGCACCCATCGGCGTTATCTGGAAGAACCAGCCAGAAATCGGCGGTTCCAACGTCTTGGGTATCATGGGTAACTTCATGAACTTCTTCGCTTACCTGTTCATGGGTATTCCAGCTGGTAAGATGTTGACGAAGGTGGGTTATAAGAAAACAGCCCTCATCGGTATTGCAGTTGGTTTTATCGGTGTACTGATCCAGTTCCTATCAGGATTCTCTGGTGGTATAGCCGGTTTCTGCATCTATCTATTTGGTGCATTCATCTCAGGTTTCTCCGTATGTATCCTGAATACTGTGGTGAACCCGATGCTGAACCTGTTAGGTGGCGGTGGTAACCGTGGTAACCAGTTGAACATGATCGGTGGTACCCTGAACTCTCTGGCTGGAACGATGACACCTATGCTCGTAGGTGCTCTGATCGGTACGGTGACAGCTTCCACACAGATGGCTGACGTGAACCTTGTCATGTATATCGCCATGACCGTCTTTGCAGCCGCCTTTATTATCCTGTTGTTCATCCCCATCCAGGATCCTGAGTTGGGCAAGGTCACTGCCGAGACTAAGTTCGAGCATTCACCCTGGTCGTTCCGTCACTGTCTGTTAGGCGTCATTGCCATCTTTGTTTATGTAGGTGTCGAGGTTGGTATTCCTGGTGGTCTGAACTTCTACTTGTCTGACACTTCTGCCAACGGTGCCTGGGTAAATCCCGAGACTGTGCTCAATGCAGCAACGATTGGTGGCGCCGTGGCTGCCATGTACTGGCTGCTCATGCTCATTGGACGTATGATTGCCAGTGCCATTGGTGCGAAGGTGTCCTCTCGTCAGATGATGCTCTTCTGCACATCCTTAGCCATGATCCTGATCCTCGCTGCCATGCTGACACCGAAGGATGTGACCGTCACCATGCCGTTGGTGAAGATCCTCGAAGGTTCCGTGGAGATGACCGTAGTGCCGATGAGCGCTATGCTCCTGGTTTTGGTAGGTCTCTGTACCTCCGTCATGTGGGCTTCCATCTTCAACCTCGCTACAGAAGGACTTGGCAAATATACGGCACAGGCCTCTGGTATCTTCATGATGAT
Organism: Prevotella sp.; assembly: GCA_017965475.1. Classification (GTDB taxonomy): domain Bacteria; phylum Bacteroidota; class Bacteroidia; order Bacteroidales; family Bacteroidaceae; genus Prevotella. The sequence goes on along the minus strand of JAGCPV010000120.1, from coordinate 34,240 downwards.
GGTAGTTGGCGGTGGTGTACTTCCCGTTGTTCAGAATTTCTTTGCTGACATCATGGGCTATATGCCGAGCTACTTCATCTATCTGCTCGCCGTGGGCTATATGTTCTACTATGCTCTCGTTGGTTGCAAGAATGTAAACAAGGATATCCCTGTTGATTAACTATACCTTATTAATATATATAGTATGGATATTGAATTTGTAAGAAGCCGCTTCATCAAGCACTTTGATGGAAAGACTGGCAACATATATGCCTCTCCAGGACGTATCAACCTCATCGGCGAACATACCGACTACAACGGTGGATTTGTATTCCCTGGTGCAGTGGATAAAGGCGTGATGGCCGAGATGCGTGCCAACGGAACTGAAGATACGGTCATGGCCTATGCTATTGATCTGAAGGATCGTGTGGATTTTAAACTCTCTGACCCGAATGGTCCTCGTGCTTCATGGGCTCGTTATATCTATGGTATAGCTTTGGAAATGAAGAAATTGGGTGTTCCTGTTAAAGGCTTCAATATCGCCTTTGCAGGTGATGTGCCCCTTGGTGCTGGTATGTCTTCAAGTGCTGCTATGGAGAGTTGCTTCGCCTGTGGTCTCAATGATATCTTCGGTGAGAACAAGGTGTCCCAATGGGATATTGTACTGGCAGGACAGGCTACCGAGCATAATTACTGTGGTGTGAACTGTGGTATCATGGATCAGTTCGCTTCTGTCTTTGGTAAGGCAGGCTGTCTGATGCGTCTTGACTGTCGCAGTCGTGAGTTTGAGTACTTCCCGTTCAAACCGGATGGCTATCGTCTCGTACTGCTCGACTCTGTCGTCAAGCATCAGCTGGCAGGCTCTCCCTACAATGACCGCCGCAATTCCTGTGAGAATGTCGTGAAGCATATTGCCGCCAAACATCCAGAAGGCAAGTATGAGACCTTACGCGACTGCACATGGGAACAACTCGACGAGGTTCGTTCAGAGGTCGGTGAAGAAGACTACAAGCGTGCCAAGTTCGTACTTGGAGAGAAAGACCGTGTGTTGGCTGTCTGCGATGCCCTCAATGAAGGCGATTACGAGAAAGTCGGTGAATTGATGTACCAGACTCACGAAGGACTGTCCAAGGATTATGAGGTATCATGTGAAGAACTCGATTTCCTGAACGATATTGCCAAGGAGAACGGTGTCACCGGTAGTCGCATTATGGGTGGTGGCTTCGGCGGCTGTACTATCAATCTCGTACGCAATGATTTGTATAAGAAGTTCATTGAGGATGCCAAGAAGAGGTTCAATGCCAAGTATGGTCATGAACCCAAAGTCTATGACGTGGTTATTGGCGACGGTTCACGTAAGATTTGCTAACTCTAAACCGACATAAACGCTACTTTTAGTGTTTATAAAGGTTAAATAATGGCGGTAAGGTGTAAAAGTTACACTTTACCGCTTATTTTTTCTCCTTTTTACTTGCATCTTTGGTATATTAGTTGTAAATTTACACCCAAAATGAAGCGATAACATAATTATGAACTTAAAACAAGTAAAAATGAAAGCAATGAAGAGTACTTTTTGGGGCCTCGGTGTAGCAACACTGATGCTCTGTGCTTGTGCCGGTAGCCAGAAGGCTCCACAGTTAACGGTTTCGGGTCTTGATCCTGTCAAGTTTGACACAACGATCCAGTCAAAGCCAGTCAAACTCTACACGCTGAAGAATGCCAACGGCATGGAGGTATGTATCACCAACTATGGTGGACGTATTGTTTCACTCTGCGTGCCTGACAAAAATGGTAAACTGACGGATGTGGTGCTCGGATTCGACAACATTGCCCAGTATGCCGACACGATCAACACACCTACAGACTACGGTTCAAGTGTAGGTCGTTATGCCAACCGTATTAAGAATGGTATGTTCATCTTAGGTGAGGATACCATCCAACTGAAGAAGAACGACGGTCCTAATTGTCTGCATGGTGGTGGTAATAGCGGTTGGATGCATCAAGTCTATGATGCTGAGCAGATTGGTGACTCTATCCTGAAGCTGACCATCGTGGCTGCTGACGGTGAGAACGGATTCCCTGGCAAGGTGATGGCTGTGACTACTTATAAGGTGACTGCTGATAATGTCCTCGACATGACATGGGAGGCAGAGGCAGACAGACCGACGATCATCAACCAGACCAATCACAACTATTATAACCTGAGCGGTGATTTCACGCAGCCTGGCTATGATATGGTACTCTATGTGAATGCAGACAACTTCACGCCGAGTGACAAGCTCTATATTCCGACAGGTGAGATCAAGTCTGTGGAGGGGACCCCTATGGACTTCCGTACACCTCATGCCATCGGTGACAGCATCCAGTCTGACTTCGACCAGATCCAGAATGCCACGGGTTACGATCACAACTTCTGTCTGAATACTTATAAAGATGGTCAGGGTGATGATACACAGGTATGCGCCAGCCTCTATAGTCCCAAGACAGGTATCTTCATGGAGATGTTCACCAATGAGCCTGGTGTTCAGGTCTATAGTGGAAACTTCCAGGGTGTAGGTGCTGATGCCAAGATTGCCCGTAAACATGGTATCACCTACCCCAAGCATGTGAGCGTTTGTCTGGAGAGCCAGAAATATCCTGATTCTCCAAATCATCTTGAATGGGTACAGCCGACGCTGAATCCCGGTGAGAAGTACTTCAGCCACGCTGCATACAAGTTCTCTGTAAAATAGATTAATATAATAAATAAGTATTATGGATTGGAATGCTAAAGAATTTATCTGGCTCGATTGGCTCGTTTTAGCCTTAGGTGTTTTATGCGTCGTATGGCTTGTCTATCGTGCCATCAAGAAAGACAAAGAGAAAATGAAGGGTGCCGACTCGCAGGACTATCTGTTCGGCAAGGGCGAGCCCTGGTATGTAATCGGTATGGCTATCTTTGCCGCCAACATCGGTTCTGAACATCTCGTTGGTCTCGCCGGTACAGGTGCCAAGGATGGTGTTGGTATGGCCCACTGGGAGATGCAAGGCTGGATGATTCTCATCCTCGGCTGGCTGTTCGTCCCCTTCTATCAACTACTGAATAACAAGATGGGCAAGATAATCACCATGCCCGACTTCCTAAAATTCCGATACACACAGCGCACGGGTTCGTGGCTAAGCATCATCACACTGATTGCATATATCCTTACAAAGGTGAGTGTGACAGCGTTCACAGGTGGTATCTTCTTCGAGTACCTTATCGGCCTTCCGTTCTGGTGGGGTGCCCTCGGACTAATTGCCGTTACAGCCATCTTCACTGTCATTGGCGGAATGAAGGGTGTGATGACAATGTCCTCCATCCAGACACCTATTCTTATTTTAGGTTCTTTCCTGGTACTCTTCCTTGGTCTCTACCAGCTTGGCGGTGGCAGCATCATTGACGGTTGGCAGAATATGATTAGCTTCTGCCGTGAGTTGCACGACGGCTACGGCACAACCCACATGTTCCACTGGAGCGACATCAACGCCTCGGGTCATCCCGACCCACTCTACCATGAGTATCCCGGCTTCGTGGTGTTCCTCGGAGCCTCCATTATTGGCTTCTGGTACTGGTGTACTGACCAGCATATCGTGCAGCGTGTGCTCGGCCAGCAGAAGGGTGAGAGCAACGAAGAAGTGATGAAGCGTGCTCGTCGCGGCACTATCGCAGCAGGCTATTTCAAGCTCCTTCCCGTCTTCATGTTCCTTATTCCCGGTATGGTGGCCATTTCGCTGGCCAGCGGCCAGTTTGGTGACTTCGGCATATCGATGGACATCACCAACCAGCACGACACCGACGGTGCCTTTGCCATGATGGTGAAGAGCATCCTGCCTGCTGGTATTAAGGGCTTCGTCACCATTGGTTTCATCTGCGCACTTGTCACCTCTTTGGCTGCTTTCTTCAACAGCTGCGCAACGCTCTTCACCGAGGACTTCTATAAGCCTATGAAGAAGGGCATGAGCGAGGCTCACTACGTATTGGTTGGCCGTATTGCCACCGTCGTTGTCGTGGTGCTCGGTCTGCTCTGGCTCCCCGTGATGATGGGCATGGGCAACCTGTACAGCTATCTGCAGGGCATACAGTCACTGCTGGCTCCTTCGATGGTGGCAGTGTTCACTCTCGGAATCCTGTCGAAGAAGATCAGCCCGAAGGCTGGCGAATGGGGACTCATCGGTGGTTTCCTCATCGGTATGGTCCGTCTCGTCACCAACGTTATCACAGATACTGGCAGCAAGCTCATGGAGGGAGGTTTTTGGGAGGCCACCTCATGGTTCTGGCAGACCAACTGGCTCGAATTCGAATGCTGGCTGCTGGTATTCATCGTCCTGCTGATGATTGTGGTGACATTCTTCACTCCTGCTCCCACGGAGGCACAAGTGGATGCCATCACCTTTACGCCGGAGTATCGCAAGCAGATACGCGAGAGCTGGGGATTCTGGGACATTATCGGCACACTGGGTGTCATTGCCCTATGTGGTAGTTTCTATTGGTATTTCTTTTAAGCAAGAATGACATACTATCACGAACATGCCAAAGTCTGGTTGTCGGTCGATTGTATCATCTTCGGCTTTGACAAAGGCAAACTGAAGATTCTAATCGGCAAACGTCAGATGGATCCCGGTCGAGGAGAATGGAGCCTCTATGGAGGCTTCGTCTCCGGCGACGAAAGCGTTGACGATGCTGCCAGCCGCACACTATACGAGTTAACCGGACTTCGGAATCTGTTTATGCGACAGGTGGGTGCTTTCGGAAATGTCGATCGTGACCCAGGTGAACGCGTGGTATCCATCGCATACTACGCTCTTATTAATGTCAAGGATTACGACGATGAGTTGCGTCAGGAGCACGGTGTGGAATGGATGGATATCAACGAGATTCCACAACTCTACTCCGACCATAACGAGATGGTGCGTAAGGCCCGAAAGATGATGCAACAGAAACTCGCCAACGAACCAGTGGGCTTCCGTCTGCTGCCGAGTCTGTTTACCCTCACCCAGTTGCAGAAGCTCTATGAGGCTGTTAACGGTGCTGAGTTGGACAAGCGTAACTTCCGCAAGCGCATCAAGGACATGGATTTCATCGAGAAGACGGAACTGATCGACAAGACGGGGTCGAAGCGCGGTGCATCCCTTTATCGGTTTAACAAACGGGTATATAACGAAGACCCGACATTCAAGCTGTAAATTCACAATTAACAATTGACAATTATGCTCGAAGAACTTAAAGAAAAAGTATTCAAGGCCAATCTGGATCTCGTCAAGCAGGGTCTGGTCATCTTCACATGGGGTAACGTCAGTGGTATCGACCGTGAGCATGGTCTCGTGGTCATCAAACCCTCTGGTGTCAGCTATGATGAGATGAAGGCCGATGATATGGTCGTGGTGGATCTGGAGACTGGTGAGGTGGTCGATGGAGACCTGAATCCCTCCAGCGACACCCCCACACACCTTGTATTATATAAGGCATTCCCCAATATCCAGGGTGTGGTACACACCCACTCCACCTACGCCACCGCTTTTGCACAGGCTGGTAGGGATATCCCCAACATCGGCACGACCCACGCCGATTACTTCTATAAGGATATTCCCTGCACGAGGGATATGACCAAGGAAGAGGTCGAGGGTCAGTACGAGTTGGAGACGGGTAATGTGATCGTCGATGAGATCCTGAACATCCGTAAGATCAATCCTGATCATACGCCTGCCGTTCTGGTGAAAAACCATGGTCCCTTCTCATGGGGTACCTCTCCCGACAATGCCGTGTATAATGCCAAGGTGATGGAACAGTGCGCCAAGATGGCTTTCGTCGCTTTCTCTGTGAACCCGAAACTGACGATGAACCCGCTGCTCATCGAGAAGCACTACAACCGCAAGCACGGTCCTAACGCTTATTATGGCCAGAAAGGTCAGAAACATTAAAACAATCACAACAATAAAACTTAAAAACAATGAACAAAGCATTTGAGAATTATGAGATTTGGTGGGTGACTGGTGCACAGCTCCTTTACGGAGGCGACGCAGTGGTTGCAGTGGATGGACACTCTAAGGAGATGGTCGAGGGCCTGAACGCCAGCGGCAATATCCCCGTGAAGATTGTATATAAAGGTACGGCGAATAGTTCGAAGGAAGTAGAGCAGATCATGCTCGCTGCCAACAACGACGAGAAGTGCGTAGGTATCATCACCTGGATGCACACCTTCTCGCCCGCTAAGATGTGGATCAAGGGTCTGCAGCAGTTGCAGAAGCCCCTACTCCACTTCCACACACAGTATAATGCTGAGATCCCCTGGAGTGAGATCGACATGGACTTTATGAACCTGAACCAGAGCGCCCATGGTGATATTGAGTTCGGACATATCTGTACCCGTATGCGTATTGCCCGCAAGGTGGTCTGTGGCTACTGGAAGGACGAGAAGGCTCAGAAGCAGATTGCCGTATGGGCTCGCGTGGCTGCTGGTGTTGCTGATGCTCACAACGTACGCTGTCTGATGTTCGGTATGAACATGAACAACGTGGCCGTTACCGACGGCGACCGTGTGGAGTTCGAGCAGCGCCTTGGCTATCACGTGGATTACTATCCCGTCAGCTCTCTGATGGAGTATTTCAAGAAGGTCACCGACAAGGAGGCCGACGAACTCGTTGAGGAGTATAAGAAACTCTACACCATTAAGATTGACGAAAGCGGTGAGGAAGTATATTGGGAGAAGGTGAAGAACAGCGCCAAGGCAGAGATTGCCCTGCGCCGCGTGCTGAAAGATGAGGGCGCAACCGCTTTCACCACCAACTTCGACGACCTGGGTGATGCTGACATCGACGCTCCTGACTTCTGTGGCTTCGACCAGATTCCTGGTCTCGCTTCACAGCGTCTGATGGAAGAGGGTTACGGTTTCGGTGCTGAGGGTGACTGGAAGACCGCTTGTCTCTATCGCACACTCTGGGTGATCCAGCAGGGTATGCCTATCGGTTGCTCGTTCCTGGAGGACTACACCCTCAACTTCGCTGGCGACCGCTCGTCTTGTCTGCAGAGCCACATGCTCGAAATCTGTCCGCTGATCGCTACCGACAAGCCTAAACTCGAGGTTCACTTCCTTGGCATAGGTATCCGTAAGCAGCAGACCGCCCGTCTGGTATTCACATCTAAGACCGGTCGTGGTATCAAGGCTACCGTCGTCGATCTCGGCAACCGCTTCCGTCTGATCTCTCAGGAAGTGGAGTGCATCGAGCCGAAACCCATGCCGAAACTCCCCGTCGCCAGCGCTCTGTGGATCCCTCAGCCCACGTTCGAGATTGGTGCAGCCGCATGGATCCTCGCCGGTGGTACCCACCACAGTGCTTTCTCTTATGACATCAACGAAGAGTATTGGGCAGACTTCGCTGAGATGCTCGGCATCGAGTACGTCCGCATCAATAAGGATACGAACATCGCCGACTTCAAGCAGACACTCCAGAACAACGAGATGTACTATATGTTGAACAAAGCCCTGAAGTAATATGACAGCAAAACAGACAATTGAAGCAGGTAAGGCCATCCTCGGTATTGAGTTTGGCTCTACCCGCATTAAGGCCGTCCTCATAGACGAGGAGAACAAGCCTATAGCACAGGGTTCCCACGAGTGGGAGAACCAGTTGGTTGACGGTCTCTGGACCTACTCTACCGAGGCCGTTTGGTACGGTCTGCAAGACTGCTATGCCGACCTCCGCAAGGACGTCCAGAAGCAGTACGACTGCGAGATCGAGACCCTCGCTGCCATTGGTTTCTCAGCCATGATGCATGGCTATATGGCTTTCAACGAGAAGCAGGAGATCCTCGTGCCTTTCCGCACATGGCGTAACACCAACACGGGTAAGGCTGCTGCAGAACTCTCCGAACTCTTCAACTACAACATCCCCCTGCGCTGGAGTATCAGCCACCTTTACCAGTGTATCCTTGACAACGAGGAGCACGTGAGCGACATCAAGTATCTGACCACCCTAGCCGGTTATGTGCACTGGCAGGTAACAGGTCAGTTTGTCCTCGGTGTGGGCGACGCCTCTGGTATGATCCCCGTCGATCCTAAGACGAAGACCTACGACGCTACGATGGTGAAGAAGTTCGACGAACTCATCGCTCCGAAGGGCTTCTCTTGGAAGTTGCTCGACATCCTGCCTAAGTCACTGAACGCAGGTGAGAACGCTGGTTTCCTGACACCAGAGGGTGCCAAGAAACTCGATGTCTCCGGCCATCTGAAGGCAGGTATCCTCATCTGTCCTCCTGAGGGTGATGCTGGTACGGGAATGGTTGCCACCAATGCCGTCAAGCAGCGCACGGGTAACGTCTCCGCAGGTACCTCTTCATTCTCGATGATCGTTCTGGAGAAGGAACTCTCCAAGCCTTATGAGATGATCGACATGGTGACCACACCTGACGGTTCGCTCGTGGCGATGGTTCACTGCAACAACTGCACCAGCGACATCAACGCTTGGGTGGGTCTCTTCAAAGAGTATCAGCAACTGCTGGGTATCAAGGTCGATATGAACGAACTCTATGGTAAACTGTTCAACGAGGCACTGAAGGGTGATACCGACTGTGGCGGTCTGATGGCTTACAACTATGTCTCTGGTGAGCCTGTCACAGGTCTGGCAGAGGGTCGTCCCCTGTTCGTCCGTTCTGCTAACGACAAGTTCAACCTCGCCAACTTCATGCGTGCCCAGCTCTACGGAGCCATCGGCGTGCTGAAGATCGGTAATGATATCCTGTTCAAGGAGGAGATGATCCGCGTGGATCGTATCACGGGCCATGGCGGCTATTTCAAGACGCCTAGTGTGGGTCAGCGTATGTTGGCTGCTGCCCTCAACTCGCCCATCTCCGTCATGGAGACCGCTGGCGAAGGTGGTGCCTGGGGTATCGCCCTGTTGGCTGGCTATGCCGTGAACAATCCTGACAAACTCTCTCTGGCTGACTATCTGGAGAATGTTGTCTTCGCAGGCAACACTGGTGTCTCTATCGCCCCCACTCCAGAGGATGTCGCAGGCTTCGAGAAGTATATCGAGAACTACAAGCGTTGTCTGCCCATCGAGCAGGCCGCCGTCGATAACAAGTAAGTCATTCTGGATCGTACTAAGGAAATCTATAAGGTAACGCTGATAGGAGGAGCAGTCAACGTACTACTCCTCCTTATCAAGTTCGTGGCAGGTATCTTAGGACACAGTGCCGCCATGGTGGCCGATGCCGTTCACTCGCTGTCCGACTTCCTGACAGATATCGTCGTGCTGATGTTCGTGCATGTCAGCGGGAAGCCCAAGGACAAGTCGCATGATTACGGGCACGGTAAATACGAGACCCTCGCGATGACCATCATTGGCATCGCGCTGGCGGCAGTGGCCATCGGCATCCTATACAACGGCATTACCAAGATCATGGCCTGGGCGGATGGCGAACAACTGGAGGCTCCTGAGTTGTTGGCTCTGTGGGCAGCCTTGTTGTCGATCATCATGAAGGAGGGTGTCTATCGCTACTCCATCCTGAAAGCCCGTCAGTTGGATTCCCAGGCGGTAGAGGCCAATGCCTGGCATCACCGCAGTGATGCTTTGTCATCCATAGGAACAGCCATCGGAATCGGTGGTGCCATCTTCCTTGGTCGTCGTTGGGCGGTGCTCGACCCCATTGCCTCCGTCATCGTGGGCCTGTTCATCGTCAAGGTCTCCGTAGATCTCCTGCGCAATGGCATTGGCGACTTGATGGAGCAGTCTCTGCCGGATGCGGTGGAAGAAGAGATGCTCAGGCTGGTTTCTTCCCTGCCTGATGTGGAGAGTCCCCACGACCTGCGTACCCGTAGGATTGGAAATCACTATGCCATCGAGATGCATATCCTCGTGGATGGCGACATCACCCTGCGGGAAGCCCACGACAAGGCCTCCGAAGTAGAAGACCTGCTGAAGAAACAATATGGTGAAGAGACCCATGTGGTCGTTCACGTAGAACCCAGATAATAAATCCTCAAAAACCTATAAGATTATGAAACGATTATTGATGAGCGCAACTCTCGCGCTGGCCTTCGCAGCAGGTGTGTCTGCTGCCGACAATGTGAAGGCCACCATCCACGCTGATCAGGCTGGTGCCAAGATCAACCGTGAGATCTACGGACAGTTCTCCGAGCACCTCGGCTCGTGTATCTATGGCGGCCTCTGGGTCGGTGAGAACTCTCAGATTCCCAACATCAACGGCTACCGCAAGGACGTGTTCGAGGCCCTGAAGGCCCTGAAGATTCCTGTGATGCGCTGGCCAGGCGGTTGCTTCGCCGACGATTATCACTGGATGGACGGTATTGGTCCCAAGGACCAGCGTCCCTCTCTGCGTAACAACAACTGGGGCGGCACCATCGAGGACAACTCTTTTGGTACCCATGAGTTCCTGAACCTCTGTGAGATGCTCGACTGCGAACCGTATATCAGCGGTAATGTCGGCTCCGGCACGGTGAAGGAGATGGCCCAATGGGTGGAGTATATGACCAGCGACGGTGACACGCCAATGGCTCGTCTGCGCCGTGCGAACGGTCGCGACAAGGCCTGGAAGGTAAAGTACTTTGGCATCGGCAACGAGGCATGGGGCTGTGGTGGTAACATGACGCCCGAGTACTACTCGAACGAGTTCCGTAAGTTCAACACCTACCTGCGCGACCAGCCTGGCAATCGTCTCTACCGCATCGCCTCTGGTGCCTCTGACTACGACTACGACTGGACCACGGTTCTGATGAAGAACATCGGCCGTCAGATGCAGGGTATCTCCTTACATTATTACACCTGCTCAGGCTGGGAAGGCTCGAAGGGCTCTGCCACGAAGTTCAGTACCGACCAGTACTATTGGGCTCTGGGTAAGTGTCTGGAGATCGAGGAAGTGATCAAGAAGCACAAGGCCATCATGGATGAGACAGACCCCGATGGAAAGATCGGACTGCTCGTTGATGAGTGGGGTACGTGGTGGGACGAGGAGCCTGGCACCATCGCCGGCCACCTCTATCAGCAGAACGCCCTCCGCGACGCCTTTGTGGCTGCGCTGAGCCTGAACGTATTCCATAAATATACGGATCGCGTGAAGATGGCGAACATCGCTCAGGTGGTGAACGTGCTGCAGTCGATGATCCTCACTGACCAGGAGGGTACGGGCCACATGGTGCTCACGCCCACCTACCACGTGTTCGAGATGTACACCCCGTTCCAGGAGGCCACCTATCTGCCCGTGGATCTGGAGAGTGAGATCGTGGCTGTGAGCAAGGCCTATTTCAAGGAGAAGGAGGGTGCCAAGGATGCCGGCTATCGCCCCTGTCCCCTACTCTCTGCCTCTGCTGCCAAGACCAAGGACGGCGGCCTCGTGCTCGCCATCACCAATGTCAGTCTCGACACGGACAAGACCATCGACTTCCAACTCGACGGCTACAACGCCAAGAGCGTCAGCGGCCGTATCCTCACCTCGAAGAACGTGGCCGACTACAACGACTTCAACAACCCGAATGTCGTGGCTCCGAAGGCTTACAACGATGCCCAGTTGAAGAAGGGCGTGATTACCGTCAAGGTGCCCGCCAAGTCAATCATCGTGCTGAACATCAAGTAACATTATAAGATAGAATTCATTTTCAATTATCCCTTCAGCCAGAGCGTAACATGCTGATTACATGTGCGTTCGGCTGAAGGGATCTTTGGGGTCTGTCCCCCAGCTCATCAAACGTATCTATAAGTTTGATCCTTATCCTTTTTAATGCAAATTCTGTAAAGATTTCTTCCGCTAAAGGAGCCCTTTAGCATCGTAAAGTAGTCCTTTAGACACGAAAAGGAGCCCTTTAGAACCGTAAAGTGCCTTCTTACAGATGTGCTATGGGCTCTCCGAAAAGCCCCCAAAAACACCCTTTAGCGTAACTCTCTGTATATTAGCAACATACACCTCCACTGAAGGGTAAATGAATTTTCTTTTTACTTTTTATTATTTCTGATTTCGTTAAAAATACCATCTCTCGACAATAATTATACTCGACTTAACAAGATTTAACCATTAAGACGAGTTGACGTATCAGATTTTATTGTATCTTTGTCAACAAATCCAAAGAAACATAATAATTATAGGTATGGACAACAACTTAATGACCTTCGCAAAGCGTCTCCAGCAGGCCCGCCTCAAAGCCCGGCTTTCCATGGAGAAACTCAGCGAAAAGATGAACGGAATCGTGACCAAGCAGGCTATCTCCAAGTATGAGAAGGCTAAGATGATGCCCAGTAGCACCATCATCATTGCCATGGCCGAAGCCCTCGGCTGTGACTTCGACTATTTCTTCCGCCCCTTCACGTTCGATCTCGACGAGTTCAAGGTGTCTTTCCGCAAGAAGTCCGACACCACCGCTGGCGATCAGAAAGCGCTCAAAGTCCAGATTCAGGACGAAGTGGAACGTTATCTGGAGATCGAAGAGATTCTCCAAGTCAAATCTGACGATCTAATCTCAGAGTCTCTGAAACCATCCCAGCCACTGACATTAAACAGCGATATGGTAAAAATGGCTCAGAAGGTCAGGGAAGTCTGGCAACTTGGCAACGCGCCCATTCTGAACACCATGGAGTTGCTAGAGGTACATGGCATTAAAGTATTGCTCACTGAGGCACCAGAGGATTTCGATGGTGTTAGTGGTATTGTCAACGACAAGACCCCGGTCATTGTGCTCAATAGCACCAACACTCATATTGAGCGTCGCCGACTTACTGCGCTCCACGAACTCTGTCACCTTTTATATAATAAACATTTCTCCGTAGGACTCACCGAGCATCAGAAGGAGAACCTCTGCAACGCCTTTGCCAATGAGATGTTGCTACCCTGCGAGATTCTTTTGTCACAATTTGAAAGCAAAGACCAGATTGCTTATGCTGAACTCGAATCACTCAGCATCAACTATGGCATTTCCATTGATGCAATAGTCTATAAACTCAAAGACCTTGGGATTGTTGGCGAAGGACGATACAGAGGCTTCTGCATCCGGAAAAGGCAAAGTCCGAGTTTCAACGAGTATATTGTCAAGTCTCGCTTCACCGAGAAAGCCACCACTCACTTCCAGGCAATGGTCTATAGTGCTCTGGCCCACGAACTCATCTCAACCTCCAAGGCAGCCTCTCTCCTCGGAGTCAGTATTAACACAGTTCGCAAAAACGCCAATACACTCTAATGGAAATCATTGTAGTCAGCGACACAAATATCCTCATCGACCTGATAGAAGCAGGTGTGCTGGAACAGTTCTTCCTTCTGCCCATGAAGGTTCATACCACCGACATTGTCATTTCCGAAGTGACGGTTCCAGAGCAGAAGGCCCAGGTAAGAACATTGGTCCAGACACGATGCCTCACAGTCAAAGCCTTCACGCCTGATGAGATGCTAAGACTAATCAACTTTTTCAATAGCCGACGAAGAAGATGCAATCTCCGGATAGCCGATTTCAGTGTATGGCAATATGCTTCTGAAAATAAATACATTCTCCTGACTGGTGATGGCAACCTGCGCAGACTGGCGGCTGAAGACGGCGTTGAAGTACACGGAACAATCTACATTTTCGACAAAATGGTCGAACATAAAGTTATCACCCCTGCCATAGCAGCTGATAAACTCGAACTTTTATATAGTATCAACCACCGACTCCCCAAGCCAGAGATCGATCTTCGTATCGAGAAATGGCGCGGCAGTCTCTAATTGAAAGGAGGACATGAACACGCAAATGAAATATTAAATACGAAAAAGGCCCTGACCTGTAGGGGACTACGGCAGGGCGAGGAGCTGGACTCTACTAGTTTACGAGGCTCGGAGAGTCTGGCGGCACTTTACGCCAATGGGAGTGGCCATAAAGCATTTGCAAAGTTAAAACAAATAAAGCAAACTGCAAAATAAAGAGCCAGTTCCCGAACGAGAATTAGAAAAGTTTTGGTTAAATGCATATATTTTAAAAATATGTCAGATAACATACAACTTGAGCTTTTCACCGAATTTGGCTCTGAAAAACTAAATGAGGACAAGACAGATGTTGGTTGGCACGGCATATTCCAGCCTACCAACCAGTTCAGCATGTCTTTGTGTGAGAACGTGAACTTTACATCTAAGTACCAGATGCCGAAAGTCTCTACATGTACAATTGAGACACCTCGCGACATCTGTTGTTACTATCGTCTCGGAAACACTACGGTAGATGGTGTAATACCGCATTTCTACACGCCCGACAAGAACCTGATACCTTTCATCAATGACCCGTATGGTCATTATGACAAGATTGCCCACCACAAGGTGATGATCGGATTGGACATCTCAATCAAGCCCGAAATGCCAATACCAATGAAAATGGCTGTCTCGTTCTACAACAAGCTACACATGGCATGGGTGGGAACAAGAGGAAACATCGTGGTACCCAATGTAGTGGTCGATCCTGCTATCATTGAGGCTTGTCTTGATGGCTATCCCAAACATTCGGTGATAGCCATGAACAGTTCAGGCATTGGGAGCGATAAGAGGGCCAAAGAAAATTGGCAGATTATCTATCCTTACGTCATAGACATTCTCCAGCCACTCCACATTCTACGCTATGGTGCTAAACAACCTAACGAAGTGGAGGGTATCAGTACGTATTTCTTAAACGACAACGAAAAATCATCACGCTATGGGAGGAAATGGTTCTTACTCTAAGGAGTTTGGTGGAGTGCCTGAAGCCAGTCGCACCCACATTGAAACTGAATATCGGATAGATGGGCATAAAGTGTTGCTATTCGGTGAAAATGTCGAGCATGATAAGATTATAATGAATGCAAATTCAGATAGTCCTACATACTTGTTCGCCTCAGTGGATAAGAAAACCGGGAAGATTGTTGTTACCGGTATAGGTATATACCAGAAAGAAAAGCTCTCTGTGAGTGTTGACTTGAAGTTTGACAGTCATGGAAACCTCATCCCGTTTTCCAAAAATGAGAATGGTTCGCATTCTCATCTCTGGGGTGAAATCTCACCAGGTATAATTGGAAGAAAGAGCCATGACAAGTCCAACTACTTTCCTATTGATTCTAAGTTGGATACGCTCATTGCTAAGATAGTGGATTTTAATCAAAAAGGTAAGATATGGAAAAAAGACACAAATTAGGAAACAGAACTATTGTGGTCAAGGATTTCTTTGGAGCTAACGAGCATCTTTATCTTGACCAACTAGGATGGACTGCACGCGAAAAGCAGGAAGCCCGCTCCTTCGTCTCGAAGGAGATATTCGAGTTCGAAGTAGTGAAAGTTGGTTTGAATCTGGCTTTCTACTACGTGGATAATGATAGCTTCTATGGTATCCACACAGAGCGTACTCCCATAGAAGTGAAGGTGCTCCCTCGTGATAAAGATTTCAGCCCTTATATCAACTCCCAATGTAAGGGGGACACCCATGTAGAGGGTGAAGTAATCTTCTCGTGTGAAGATCGTACTTTACTTTGGGACGGTATCAGGATTGATGGCAAAACATTGGAAGAGGTACTTAATAGATCATATATCATTACGCTGAACTAATTCGGGTGGTATATTATTGCTTGTGTTAAGTATTTTAATCGATGAAATCACTATATGACAATCGGGCACGGGAGCAATCCTGTGCCTTTTTGATAGAAAAACACAAAATCGTTTTGTTGTTAAAGAAATAATTACTATCTTTGCCCTCGGTTCGGGGAGAAATCCGGACTGACAAATAGCACTCGCTATTATTTCGCGTTCAGCCAAGCAAGCCTAGGAAACTTAAATTGGTATAACAAGCACGAAATAATATGTGACAGGTGAGCCGTAAATGGTTCTCTGTTAAATCATAATAGCGGTGCACACGCATGGCGCGTGGTGCATCTTGTGATTTACAGAGGTACCAAGTTTCCTAGGCTTCGCCTCTTGCTGAACGCAATAAGAGCATCACGCCCTTTTTGCGTCTTGGCGTGATTGATAGTAGGGTGCGCTAAAAAATATTAGCGTATGATTACTGTTGACGAATGGGTTGAATCCCAAGAATTTCAAATCAGACTGGACGCACAAGGTAAAATTATTGACTACCTTGACAGCAATATTCGTAGAGAAAACAAGCCTGAAGAACGTATCAGACAGAAAACTGCGAGAATCCTTGTTGAAGAATTCAAGTACAGCAAGGAGCAAATTGCTTTAGAAAAGGCTATCCAAATTGGTCGCGATGAAACAAAGCGTGCAGATATAGTTGTCTATACCAATGCAGAAGCTAAGGCAAATAATAGGCAGGGAGAAATTTTACTTATAGCTGAGATAAAGGCTCCTAATATCAAGGAGCCTGACAACCAATTGATATCCTACCTAATTCCCACATCGGCACAAGGTGGTTTTTGGACAAATGGTGAGCGAATTATCTTCTATCGTCGTGAAAAAGACAACACGATTCATGAGACTATCGGAATTCCAAGAAACGGCGAACCTTGGGATGCTGTAGGAAAATATAAAAAGAGCGATCTTATTGTTCCCGTTGATTTGAAACTTGCGTTCAAAAGATGCCATAATGCCATGTATCGTTCTGGTAATGACTCGGAAGATGTTGCTCTTGATATGACTCGAATCCTATTAGCTAAACATGAGGATGAAGAAAGTGCTGACGAGGCTTGTCAGTTCCGAATGACACAAGAAGAATATGACGACCCAGTAAAACGAGCAACGGCATGTAAGAGAGTGCGTGATCTCTTTAATGCTGTAAAAGAGCGCTATCCTGATGTGTTCTCAGAGAGTGAGGAAATAACTGTATCGGATGAAAAATTAGCAATCGTTATTTCTCAACTTCAGCAATATTCTTTCCTTGAGTCACCTTACGATGTTATTGGTACTGCCTACGAAGTCTATGTGGCCTCACATCTCAAAGGAGAACGAGGTCAATACTTCACTAATCGTCTTGTAGTATCTATGATGGTAAGGATGGTTGATCCGGATGACAAATCGATAATTCTTGACCCCTCATGTGGAAGTGGCGGATTTCTTATTACTTCCATGAACTACATTATAAGGAAGATTAAGGACTCAAAGCGTGGAGAGTCTGCAAAGGAGGTACTTCGCGCCAAAGTTGTTCACAATTTGTTTGGTATAGACATATCACCAAAACTTGTAAAAATAGCTAAGGCCAATATGCTATTAGGGAAAGATGGTCATGGTGGTATAGAGCGTGTTGATAGTCTAAATGAAACAGAAAAATTATCAGCAAGCTTCTGTGAAAAATGCGGCTTTGGTAAGCCAAATGTTATTTTATCGAATCCTCCATTTGGATCAGGGAATGACATACGTATTAAGAATAAGACCGTTCTAAGCAAGTTTGATATTGGCCATTCATGGAATGTGAACAATTGGGGTGAAGTCGTTTATGATGAGAAACTGAATGAAGGCATTGGTGTAGCCCCAGAATTGTTGTTTACGGAACAATATTTAAAATGGATAAAGAAAGATGGCCTTATATGTATCGTAATGGCCAAAGGTCAACTTGATAATAGAGAGGCATTGGCCATTAGACGCAAAGTCCTTTCCGAATGCGAATTGTTGGCTGTTATAAATCTTCATGAGGATACTTTTGAACCGTTTTGTGGTTCAAAAGCTTCTGTGCTTCTTATGCGTAAATGTGATAATCCACCAAAAGATTATCGAATTTTCATGGCAATCTCCAATAAGGTAGGTCAAAATAGTCGAGGAGAAACTATGTTACGGAAAGATGCAAATGGAGAACCAATAGTAGTTGACGGGCATTTGCAATTAGATGAGGATCTAACGGATATTGCAGAATGTTACCATCAGTTTGTCAAAGGAGAATTAATGGAAAGTGAATTCCGTTTCTCGATATCCGTTAATGAACTTGATAAAGCGTCGCTTTCATTTAATCCGATTCATTACCTTCCAAAGCATAATGAAGCTTTGAAAAAAATAATTATGCTTAATGAACGCGATGATTTTGACGTCTTGCCTCTTTCTGAAATAGCACAGGCAGTATTCAATGGCCCAAGATTTAAACGCCCCTATGCAGACCAAGGAATAACAGAGGGAGAAGGTATTCGCAAATACTTCACTGGTACAGCAATAACACAACTCAACTCTGATAATGTAAAATACCTTGATGAGAAAAAGTGCAAAAAACAAATGTTACGACAATTAGCAGAGTTAACCATCTACAAAGGGTATATTCTAATATCAGATTCAGGAACACTAGGGCGTATATCTTACGCTTTAAGTATGCATGATGGACATATTGCAACAAATAATCTAATCAGAGTCGTTATTGATGATAAAAATCTGCGTGGCTATGTTTATCAGTTCCTCAAATCACCAATTGGACAGAGTCTTATATTAAAGAATGCTTATGGAACAAACCAAGAGCATTTGGAGCCTAATGTAATAGGAGAGATACTAATACCAATACCAAAAGACAGAAATGTTATTGACCGTATTGGTTCAAAGGTTATTGCGTCAATTGAGGCACTCGAACAATCTATTGCCCAGAACGAAGATGCTACTAACATAATGGAATCCATAATTTCTTAGAATATATATGGCAAAAGAACATGTAGGCAGAACAAAGGCAACAGCAACCAAGACGCTGTATGCTGTCATGAAAGAGATAAGCCGTCGGGGTGGTAGTATGCCCGCCAAAGAGCTTTATCCGTTTGTGGAAACTAACGTGAATCTGACGGAATGGGAGAAAGAACCAGCTGGCAAGAACAAGTATATCCGATTGACGAACAGTTTCCAGTTCTACTCCATTAACTACGCCAAGGCGGGTCTTATTGTCAAAAAGAACGGCATGTGGTATCTCACGCCTGAAGGTGAAGCTGCCATCAAACTATCGCCTGAGGAGGTGATGGAAAAGGGCGAGGTGGCTTACCGTGAATGGCGAAAGTTGAATCCCAAAGAGGACAAACATGACGAAGAACCTACGGACGACAATGTAGAAAGAGACAGGGCTGAGGAGTTGAATATGCTGGAATCAGATGCTCGCGAAGGCATTAGAAAATTCATTGTCTCAAAGAGTCCGTATGAATTTCAAGACATGATAGCGGCTTTACTACGAGCTATGGGTTATCACACGCCCTTCATTGCTCCCAAAGGCAAAGACGGCGGTATCGACATAACAGCTTACTTAGATCCACTTGGCGCTCAGACTCCACGTATAAAAGTACAGGTGAAGCATAAGCCAGAAACGGCCATCGGTGCCTCGGATATTCGTGCCTTGTTGGGTGTACTACGTGCTGGAGACATCGCCCTGTTTGTCACCAGCGGCACATTCTCGCCTGATGCAAAGACTACTGGGACAAGTTCGCGTGAGTTCATCCGTTTGATAGATGGTGATGAGTTTATCGACATGTGGCTAGAGTTCTATGACAAAATGACAGATGACGATAAGAATATGCTGCCACTAAAGCGGATTTCGTTCTTGGGAAATAACGAATAGTAAGTTGGTGATTTTAAGCCGATGAAATAAGTAAGTAGAATAATAATAACAAAACTCTCTTTGACAAGTTTTTGATGTTTTATTTGGAAGTTTGAAAAGAAATACCTATCTTTGCATCTGCAATGATAAGTAGAGCTGAATGCATAAAGAAACTACAAACCTGTAAGAATGTGGTAGCAGACAAGTTTGGCGTCCGTTCTATGAGGTTGTTTGGTTCTGTAGCCCGTAATGAGCAAAACGAATCAAGCGATGTTGACGTATGTGTTGAGATGGAGCCCAGCCTATTGAGGCGTTCTGGACTGAAAATCTATCTTGAAGAATTGCTGAATTGTAAGGTTGATGTCTTGCGTATCCATAAGAATATGGACAACTTCTTAATCCAACAAATAGATCGAGATGGAATCCTTATCTTCAAATGACAGACTGACAGCACTTCACATTCTTGACAGAATAGAAGAGGCAATCAATACGGTTCAGATTCGTAACACGGTTATCCGTAGTGCTGATGATTTCCTTGAAACTCCTGAAGGGAAAGAGAAGTTGGACGCTGCATGTATGGTGATTGAAGCTATTGGAGAGAGTTTTAAGAATCTTGACAAACTGACGAACTTTGAACTTCTCCCTCAATACCCTTCTATCGAATGGAAGGAAGTAAAAGGCGTAAGGGACGTTATTGCCCATCATTACTTTGATATTGATGCCTATGAAATCTTTTCTATCATCAATAATGATTTTGATTCTTTCAAAGACGCCATACGCTTCTTTAAGGAAGTCTTAGCTAACAAATAACAACCAAAGATGATGTATTAATTATTCTGAAAAGCGTGGTAGTTTCGGAATATTTTTGTATCTTTGCGCCACAATTAACGTTTTTACTATAATTACCAAATTATGAACGACAACAAAGTTATGAACATGGCAGCGGATAACATCCGTATCCTTGCTGCTTCGATGGTTGAAAAGGCAAAGTCGGGTCACCCCGGCGGCGCTATGGGTGGTGCTGACTTTATCAACACCCTTTACAGTGAGTTCTTAGTGTATGACCCCGAGAATCCCGCATGGGAGGGTCGTGACCGTTTCTTCCTCGATCCTGGTCACATGGCTCCGATGCTCTATAGCCAGTTGGCCCTGATCGGCAAATATTCACTGGAGGATCTGAAGAACCTGCGTCAGTGGGGTTCTGTGACTCCTGGTCACCCCGAGCGCGAGATTGAGCGCGGCATCGAGAACACCTCTGGTCCTCTGGGTCAGGGTCACTGCTTCGCCGTTGGTGCTGCCATCGCCGCTAAGTTCCTGAAGGCTCGTCTGGGCAACGTGATGAACCAGACTATCTACGCCTACATCTCTGATGGTGGTGTGCAGGAGGAGATCTCTCAGGGTGCTGGCCGTATCGCCGGTAACCTCGGGCTCGACAACCTGATCATGTTCTATGACGCCAACGATATCCAGCTCTCTACACGTACCGAGGTGGTGACCTGCGAGGATACCGCCAAGAAATACGAGGCATGGGGCTGGTTTGTCCAGAAAATCGACGGTAATGACGTGGATCAGATCCGTGAGGCCATCAAGAAGGCTCAGGCTGAGAAGGAGCGTCCTTCACTGATCATCGGTCATTGTATCATGGGTAAGGGTGCCCGTAAGGCAGACAACAGCTCTTACGAGAGCAACTGCGCTACCCACGGTGCTCCTCTCGGTGGTGATGCTTACATCAACACCATGAAGAACCTGGGTGCTGATCCCGAGAATCCGTTCCAGATCTTCCCAGAGGTACAGGCTCTCTATGCCAAGCGTGCTGAGGAACTGAAGAAGATCGTGGCTGAGCGCTACGCCGAGAAGGCAGAATGGGCCAAGGGTCATCCCTTACAGGCTAAGCAACTCGAGGAGTGGTTCAGCGGCAAGGCTCCGAAGATTGAATTGAGTAAGGTAGAGCAGAAGGCAGGTTGCGCCACACGTAACGCATCGGCTACTGTTCTGGGGCAACTCGCTGAGCAGGTACCCAACATGATTTGTGCTTCTGCCGACTTGTCGAACTCTGACAACACCAACGGCTTCCTCAAAAAGACCAAGGATATGGTTCGTGGTGACTTCAGCGGTGCCTTCTTCGAGGCTGGTGTGGCAGAACTCACGATGGCTTGCTGTTGTATCGGTATGGCTCTGCACGGTGGTGTCATCCCCGCTTGCGGTACCTTCTTCGTATTCTCAGACTATATGAAGCCCGCCGTTCGTATGGCTGCCCTGATGGAACTGCCTGTGAAGTTCATCTGGACGCACGATGCCTTCCGCGTTGGTGAGGATGGTCCTACCCACGAGCCTGTTGAGCAGGAGGCTCAGATCCGTCTGATGGAGAAGCTGAAGAACCATCATGGCAAGAACTCTGTACTCGTTGTTCGTCCTGCCGATGCTGAGGAGACCACCGTCTGCTGGCGTATGGCTATGGAGAATATCGATACCCCGACAGCTCTCATCTTCTCTCGTCAGAATATTGAGATGCTGCCTGAGGGTAACGACTATAACCAGGCTACCAAGGGTGCTTATGTCGTGGCAGGCTCAGACGAGAACTACGACGTGATCCTGCTGGCTTCCGGTTCTGAGGTTTCTACCTTGGAGGCTGGTGCTGCCCTACTCCGTCAGGATGGTGTGAAGGTACGCATCGTCAGTGTTCCTTCTGAGGGCCTGTTCCGCAGCCAGCCGAAGGAGTATCAGCAGAGCATCCTGCCTGCTGGTAAGAAGAAGTTCGGTCTGACCGCTGGTCTGCCCGTGAACCTCGAAGGTCTGGTAGGTGCCGACGGTACCGTTTGGGGTCTGGAGAGCTTCGGCTTCTCTGCTCCTTACAAGGTGCTCGACGAGAAGCTCGGCTTCACTGGCCAGAACGTTTATGAACAGGTTAAGAAACTCCTTGCATAATGGATATCAAGACCATAGGCATAGCCAGCGATCATGCTGGCTTTGCCTTAAAACAGTTCGTCAAGAAGTACCTCACCGAGAAGGGCTATCCCTATAAGGACTATGGTACATACACGGAGGACTCGTGCGACTATTCGGACTTCGGCCACGCACTGGCTGAGGGTATCGAGAAGGGCGAGGTGTTCCCGGGTATCGCCATCTGCGGCTCAGGTGAGGGCATTAACATGACGCTCAACAAGCACCAGTCGATCCGTGCAGGTCTCTGCTGGATTCCTGAGATCGCCCATCTCATCCGTCAGCACAACAATGCCAACGTGCTCGTGATGCCGGGCCGTTTCATCGATGAAGACACAGCCCGTGCCATCATGGACGAGTACTTCACCACCGAATTTGAAGGTGGTCGTCATCAGAAGAGGATTGACAAGATTCCTTGCAAATAAAAAAGGTCTCGGCACTCGCCGAGACTTTTTTATTTCACTACTTCAAACTTATTCACCCACTCCCTCAACGGTTCTACCGCTTCAGAATGATCAGGTGAATATCGCAACATGACCGTCACAATACGCGTCGTATCATCGTCAATGACCTTACCATAGTAGTCCCAGTTCTCGTCGGCACCTGTCAGAATGCTGTAGTTATCACCGACATCCACCAGATCACCTCCCATACCCATCATCTGCTGTCCGGCACTATAATTCATGCCATTCAGGGAATCGACCACGATAGAAATGGAGATATCATCTTTGATAAAGACTTCCTGAGATGTCTCACTCGGCAACGATTGGTGATAGAGGAACGACGGATAGTTGATTTCCATACCCAGTTTATCGCTATGGTACTTCATCAGCTCCCACTGTCCCATCTTGATGGTCATGCTGTCATCGCTGGTTAACTCTGAAACATACGACCTTGGTTGCGGATTTCCTCCACAACTTCCAAGCAGTATAGTTAATGCTATGGTTAAGGCTGCTATGATCTTCTGATCTCTCATGCGCTGCAAAGGTAAGCATTATTTCTCTAATAACCAAACAATTCGCAAAATACTCGATGTTTCCGCCGTTACTCTGTAGCGATGATCGCTCCTAAGACCCACCAGCCAGATGATCTGACCATCGCAATCAGTCATCACTAGCTGACGCCGTTTGTCTATCAAGGAGAGCTTGCGGTCTGTCATGAAATCACTGACCAACCGATGTCCCTCCATACCGTAAGGACAGAAACGGTCACCAGTCTGCACAGGGCGCACAGTCAACGGGAAACGGACCGTCGCAGCATCCAGCGTCACACAGTCAGCGGACTTCGAGATTGTCGGATCATCCGATCGTTTGACATCAAAACAGGTGTTTTCATCGTAGCGGTATAATCCTTCCTCTGGGATTTTTATCGTTTTCATCGGTGTCTGGAGTGTGGTCAGGATCAACGTGTCACGATCGATCACCAATGTATGTGAGGCTGTCAGAAACTCCCTACTCGGCTCACCCTTTAGTTGCGAGTAGATCCGTTCTGTCTGTTGGGCATTAAACCCGTATGGTGACAACCACTCATGGAGAAAATACTCTGGAGACGGTAGGCTGAGAAGACTTCCAATAGAAACTGTCTGCGGTAAACCGTCCGGATCCCCTTGGATAAGATCAGCCCTCTGAGTAGCGATGGATTCGTTGAAAATCTTCTCAGCCTCACAAAGATATTGGGTGGTCTTCTCAATATTCTCGGAGGCCTTGGGATTGATCCCTCTTAACAAGGGAAGCACCTCTAGACGAATCTTATTACGCATGACATCATCTACGAGATTGGTGGAGTCCGTCACGTAATCCTGACCGATGGAATGGAGATATTGTTCTATCTCCTCACGACAGACAGCAAGTAACGGACGAACAATGTGACCATTCTTGGGACGGATACCCGTCAGACCATGAATACCACTTCCCCTTAAGAGATTCATCAGAAAAGTTTCCACAGCGTCGTCGCGATGATGGGCCACACACACGTCTGCTGCCCCGATATCCTGACAAAGCTGACGGAAATAGCCATATCGCAAATCGCGGGCAGCCATCTCAATACTTACTTGATGTAAAGATGCGTATTCCTTTGTTTCAAAATGGATTATGTGAAGTGGAATATCATGATTTTTGCAGAGTGATTTCACAAAATCCTCATCTCTGTCACTCTCCTCGCCCCGCAGGTGGAAGTTACAATGAGCAGCCTCTATCCGATAGCCAAGCTGTTGCAGAACCAGTAACAGAGCCACGCTGTCAGCCCCACCACTCAGTGCCACCAGATGCAGCTCGTCGTGGGACAGAAGCTGATGCTTCGCGATGAAATCGGAAATCTTATTCAACATACAGGACGAGTCCTTTCAGATACTCACCTTCGGGATGATAGATATTGATCGGATGATCTGCCGGCTGATGGAGTTGGTGCAGGATCCGAACTTTTCTTCCAGCCTGAGCCGCAGCGGTAAAGACGGCATTGCGGAAGTTGTCCTTCGTCACCACCTGCGAACAACTGAATGTAAACAGGATGCCGCCCGGCTGGATTTTCTGGAAGGCTTTGTTGTTCAGGCGGGTATAACCCTTCAGCGCATGATGCAGGGCCCCACGGTGCTTTGCAAAAGCCGGCGGATCAAGAATGATCAGGTCGTACTGGTCACCAGCCTCTTCGAGATATTTGAAAGCATCCTCGCAGATGGCCTGATGACGGCTGTCGCCAGGGAAGTTCAGCTCCACATTACGGTTCGTGAGTTCGATGGCCTTCGCACTACTATCAACAGAATGAACCAGCTGCGCCCCACCCCGCATGGCGTAGAACGAGAAACCGCCTGTATAACAGAACATATTCAACACGCGCTTGTCTTTGGCGAACTGCTCCAGCAGGGAACGGTTATCCCGCTGATCCACGAAGAAACCGGTCTTTTGTCCACGAAGCCAATCAACGTAAAACTTCAAACCATTCTCGATAGCGACGTTTTCATCGCTTCCACCATAAATAAAACCGTTCTCCTGTCCGAGGTCGGCCTTGAAGGGCAACGTAGTCTCACTCTTATAATAGATGTTCTCCAGTCGGGAGCCCATGACAGCCACCAGTTGGTTGGCGATCTCCATACGACAGACGTGCATGCCGACACTATGTGCCTGCATGACAGCCGTCTTACCATAGACATCAATGACAAGGCCAGGTAACAGATCGCCCTCACCATGTACCAGTCGGTAGGTATTATTGTTTGGGTTGTCTGCAATACCGATGGATTGGCGCATCTTGAGAGCCGACGAGAGACGTGACTGCCAGAAAGCGGCATCAATGGGGATATCCTCGAAAGAGAGCACACGTACGGCAATAGAGCCGATCTGGTAATGTCCAACAGCGATGAAATCGCCCTGACTGGTGAGTACACGTACCAGTTCACCTTCCTCAATCCCCTTGTCGGCTTGTTGGATGGCACCGGAGAACACCCAGGGATGGAACCTGAGCAGACTCTCTTCCTTACCTCGTTTCAGATATATTTGTTTCATCATTTACAATATTATCTTCTGGAATTTTCACGATCAATTCGTAATCTTTCGTGGTCTTCAGCCGCATCACCTCTTGATAGATACGGATACAGGCCCACGCATCGATGGCTGCATAGACCTTCTGACTATCCTTCAGCACATCACGCTCCCAATTGGAGAGACGGTCGGTCTTGCTGATCCGCTCGTTAAACAGGTTCGCGTAGATCTTCACCAGGCTCTGGTCTTCGATGCCGATCTCCCTTACTATATCCTGCAGGTCAATGAACGTTCCCTGATTAAAAGGCCCCAACTGATGGAGAGACAGAATGTCATTGTTCCACGCCAGTCCCACCTTCGTCACCTTCGTATCACTCAACAGCCGTTGTACGGCAGGGCACATGCCCAGTTGGTTGAGCCGGAAGAGGAAACAACTGGTAGTCGTGGCTACCTGCAACAATGCACATTTGTATTGTTTCCCTTTCTCAAACGACGGCCGTGTCTCCGTGTCAAAACCGAGAATAGGCTGGGACAACAGGTAATCAACGGCTCTTTCTGCCTCCTGATGCGTATAGATGACAATGATTTTTCCGTAGAAAACAACCTTCTTCAGCTTGCTGACGGTCTCTTTGTCAATCTTATTATATATTAACTTTTTCATTTCTTGGTGCAAAATTACAAAAAAAACAGCATTTTATGGTGAAATCTGACTTTTTTCGACTACTTTTGCATCAAATTTGTGTAAACAGACAGATTATGGCCAAGAAAAGAAGTGAGAAAAAGGTAAAAAGCAGTACGGGACGTTCGGGGTTCCGTAGCATCATGCATATATTCCAGGACGAGCGGTTCAGTTTCGCGATAGGCTTCCTGCTCGTGGTGATCGCCATCTATCTGACACTGGCATTTGTATCCTATTTCACGACAGGAGCAGCAGACCAGAGTCTGATAGAAGACCCGCGCGATGGTGAGGTGATGAACCAGAACCACGAGTTTGCCAACACCTGTGGCAGTATCGGCGCATATGCCTCCTGGTATTTCATCAAACGTTGTTTCGGACTGCCCGCATTCCTGATACCCCTGTTTATCCTATTGTTGGGCATCCATCTCATCCGCGCCTATAAGGTGAACCTGCTGAAATGGTTCCTGGCGCTGATGATTCTGATGATATGGGCGTCTGTCACACTGGCGAAGTTCCTCTCACCGTTCCTAGCCGACAGCTGTTATAATCCCGGCGGCGACCACGGCCTCTATGTCTGTCAGTATATCGAGAATCTAGTAGGTGCTCCAGGACTCACAGCGATCTTGGGTCTTACGGCAATCATCTTCCTGACATATGTGAGTGCAGAGACCATTTTCTTCATCCGTAAACTATTGAATCCGACCAGGTTCCTGAACAAGATTAAATTTAATGTTACGACAGGAGAACCTACTGAAGCCGACAATACTCAGGACGAAGAGAACGAGGATCCTCAGGTGTTCGACGACCCTGCAGAACAGATTGTCGAGTTCACACCAGAAGGCCCGAAAGTCACAGATAAGGGCTATGAGGTCGATGAGCCTGTCGAGCCGAAGAAGCCCGTCATCGCCAAGAAAGAAACCACCGAAGCAGGCTTTGAGGTGGAGGTGGCTGAAGGTGACCAACAGGCGGCCGATGGTAAGACTTTGGCCGAATCCATCGACGATATGAAGCCCTACGACCCCAAGCGCGACTTGGAAAACTATAAATACCCCACCCTCGACCTGTTGAAGAAATACGATAACGACGGTAAACCCTATATCGATATGGCCGAGCAGACGGCCAATAAAGACCGTATCGTGAATGTGCTACGTACTTTTGGTGTGGAAATTAGCAGTATCAAGGCCACCGTCGGTCCTACGATCACCCTCTACGAGATCACGCTGGCCCAGGGTGTTCGCATCCAGAAGGTGAAGAACTTGGAGGACGATATCGCCCTGTCGCTGGCCGCCCTCGGCATCCGTATCATCGCCCCCATGCCTGGTAAGGGCACGGTGGGTATCGAGGTGCCAAACGCCAAACCCTCTACCGTCTCGATGGAATCGATCTTGAACTCGAAGAAGTTTCAGGAATCGAAGATGGAACTTCCCTGTGCCATCGGTAAGACAATCACCAACGAGGTATTCATGTTCGATCTGGCCAAGGCACCTCACCTGTTGGTGGCTGGTGCGACGGGACAAGGTAAGTCTGTCGGTCTGAACGCGATCATCACCTCTTTATTATATAAGAAGCACCCCGCCGAACTGAAGATCGTGCTCGTCGATCCTAAGAAGGTGGAGTTCAGTTTCTACGAGCCCATCGCCAATCACTTCCTGGCCAAGGTGCCCGACGAGGATGCCGATCCGATCATCACCGACGTGACGAAGGTGGTTCGCACACTGAACTCGCTCTGTAAGGAGATGGACACCCGCTACGACTTGTTGAAGATCGCCCGTGCCCATAATATCAAGGAATACAACCAGAAGTTCATCGCCCGTCAGTTGAATCCCAACAATGGCCACCGTTTCCTGCCCTATATCGTAGTAGTGATCGATGAGTTCGGTGATTTGATCATGACGGCCGGTAAGGAGGTGGAGTTGCCGATCGCCCGTATCGCCCAGTTGGCCCGTGCCGTGGGTATCCACATGATCATCGCAACACAACGTCCTACGACCAATATCATCACTGGTACGATCAAGGCCAACTTCCCCAGTCGTATTGCCTTCAAGGTAAGTGCCGGTATCGATTCGAAAACTATTCTGGATCGTACAGGTGCCCAGCAACTGATAGGACGAGGCGATATGCTAGCACTCGTAGGCGGCTCGGAGCCCGAGCGTGTTCAGTGCGCCTTCGTGGATACACCAGAGGTAGAACGGATCAACGAATATATCTCTGATCAACAGAGTTACGGCATGCCGTTCGAGTTGCCGGAGCCCGATATGCCTGAGGCTGATATGGGCGATGGTAGTGGTAAGGATGTGGATATGCAGCATCTCGACCCGCTCTTTGAGGATGCCGCCCGTCTCATCGTGCGTGACCAGAGCGGTTCCACGTCCCTTATCCAACGTAAGTTCGCCATCGGCTACAACCGTGCAGGTCGTCTGATGGACCAGTTGGAGAAAGCGGGTGTGGTAGGTGCCGCTATGGGCTCCAAACCCCGTGAGGTGATGATCCAAGACGAGAATAGTCTGAATAATCTGTTAAATAGTTTAAGATAAGTTATTCACAATGAAAAGATTATGTTTTCTGATAACAACGGTACTCTTGAGTACCCTCACCTTTGCGCAAACAGCCAAGGAGGTGCTCGACAAGGCTGCTGCCAATATCACGGTGAAGTCCGGTGTCCAAGCAAATTTCAAGATGACCGGTAGCATAGGTAACACCAGTGGTACCATCTCCGTGAAAGGCAGGAAGTTCCACGCAACGACCCCGCAGGCCATCATCTGGTTCGACGGCAAGACACAGTGGACCTATATGAAGGACAACGACGAGGTAAACGTGACTACTCCCACGGAGTCGCAGTTGCAGGCCATCAACCCCTACAACTTCATTAACCTCTACAAGAGCGGTTATAACGCCACGCTGAACAAGTCGGGCAAGGACTTCGTCGTTCACCTGACCGCTACGTCGAAGGACAAGAAGATTCGTGAACTGTTCATCAGCATCAACAAGAGTTCCTACCATCCTACGCAGGTGAAGCTCCTGCAAGGCACCAAATGGACAATCTTCGACATCACGAACCTCAAGAAACAGAACATCCCCGACAGTCAGTTTCGTTTCAACGCCAAGGATTTCCCACAAGCAGAAATAATTGATCTAAGATGAATAAGTTCCAGTTATACAGGCTGTTAAGAAAAAACACAAACCTTAGCTATAAGCGTAGTCCGGTCTTCGAGCAGAACAAATGGGCGAAGGCTCTCATCTATTTCGGCGGTGCCCTCTTCGCCCTCTACCTTATTCTATATGGTGTCATGATCGCCATGACGGCTGATGGGGAAGCCGGACGGATGATCTCGCTGATGCCGCTCATCATGGTGATAGACTTCCTGCTGCGCTTCATCTTCCAGACGACACCAGGTATGATGGTAAAACCCTATATCCTGCAGCCCATCTCCCGATATACGGCCATCGAGTGTTTCCTGATTTCATCGCATCTCAGCGGCTATAACTTCCTGTGGCTGGCCATGTTCCTGCCCTACTCCTTCATCATCCTCTTCGCGGGAGCCGGCTTCTGGCCCACACTCGCCGAACTGGTGGGAGCCCAGTTGCTGATCATGCTCAACAGTCAGATATACCTCTTCTTCCGAACGCTGATCAACAGGAAGATCTGGTGGATCATGCCTGCTGCGTGCTTCTACGCCATTCCCTTTATCCCGCTGCTGCTCGACTTCAAGCAAAGTTCTGTCGGAAAACTGATCGACAGCTACGCCACATTCGGTAGGGGCTGGTATCTGATCCCTGTCATTCTGGCGCTGATGGTGGGTCTCTTCTATGTCAACCGCCATTTCCAGTTCAAATACGTCTATGAGGAGATATCCAAGAAAGGTGAGCGTGCCCTGAAGCATGTATCGCAATTCGCCTTCTTCAACCGTTTCGGTCTCATTGGCGAATACCTGAAGATCGAACTGAAGTCGAATATCCGCAACAAGACGATGAAAAGCCGTTGTATCATGAGTCTCACGCTGATCGTGGTATTCTCCATGCTGATCGCCTATACGACGATCTATGACAACAAGATTATGATCAACTTCTGGTGTCTGTACTGCTTCGCCATCTACAGCGTCACCACACTAATCAAGATCATGGGACTGGAAGGCAACTACATCGACCTACTGATGATGCACCGCGAGAACATCATCGCCCTGCTGAAGGCGAAGTTCTGGTTCTACTCGGCCATCCTCCTCATCCCGTTCGTCATCATGCTGCCTGCCGTCTTCACGGGCAAGTTCACGATCCTCATGCTGTTGGCCTATATGTCGATCACAGCAGGACTGCTCCACTTCGTCATCTTCCAGTTAGCAGTCTATAACAAGCAGACGCTCCCCCTCCAGCAGAAGATGACGGCGAAGGGAAACTTCGAGAACGGCATGCAGATCGTCATCGAGATGGTCGCCCTCTTCGGTCCAGGTGCCATCGCCGCCATCGGCTTCGTCACCATCGGTGAAACGGGCACTTTCATCATGATGATCATCTTGGGACTCTGTTTCATCGTGACCCATCCGCTCTGGATCAGGAACATCTATTCTCGGATGATGCGTCGCCGCTATGAAAATCTGGAAGGCTTCCATGCGACGGCCCAATAAACTTTTTCGGAAGAAATTCCCCAAAAAGTTTGGTGGAATCAAAAAAAGTGCGTACCTTTGCACCCGCTAACGAAAAAGGATGCACCCGTAGCTCAGTTGGTAGAGCACCTGACTCTTAATCAGGGTGTCCAGGGTTCGAGCCCCTGCGGGTGTACAAAAGGGAGGACAGAAGCCTCCTTTCTTTTTGAAAGAGCATGCGCTTGTAGCTCAGTTGGTAGAGCACCTGACTCTTAATCAGGGTGTCCAGGGTTCGACCCCCTGCAGGCGTACAAGACACAAGGTTGCCGATATGGCTCAGTTGGTAGAGCAACGCATTCGTAATGCGTAGGTCCCCGGTTCGAGTCCGGGTATCGGCTCAAAAGCAATCAGAATCTTATTTACATGCGGAATTAGCACATCGGTAGTGCACGGGCTTCCCAAGCCTGGGAGGCGGGTTCGATTCCCGTATTCCGCTCTTTAACCCACTAAAAAAGGCTGGAACCCGGAACGGTCCCAGCCTTACTGTTATCTGTCAGAGATCTTATTCGTAATACTCGATGGTACGGGTGTTCTCCATCTCCTGGCCCATCATGGAAGTCTTCCTGCTGATCCAGTTGCCGTGATCATCAACCTTGATGTCAGTGTATTTCATCTCCATCACCTGACCACCCATATCCATGTTGTCGGCGGTGATAATACCATTCTCGTCATAGACGTGTGTCAGTTTCATGTCACCGCCCATGATGTTGAGCACCTGACCGATCAGACGGCCGTTCTCCCAGAGGTACTTCACCTCGGTGCTCTGGCCCTGGATGTTCATCTTGGCAGACTGGAGGAAACCGTCAGCATCGTAAACGACATCAGTCATGTCGGTGGATGTCATCTTGCCGTCCTCTGAGAAGTTAATGGTACGCGCCTGACCCATCATAGAGATAGTCATGGACTTTACTCGACCCTGAGCCTCGTTGGCTTCAACGTCGTGGAACTTGGTCTGTGCCTGCATAGCAAAGGGAACAGCCAGCAAGGCAATCATCATAAAAATTTTTTTCATTGTCAGTTAGGTTTATAATTTATAAAAACGTGGCAAAGGTAATGATTCTTTCCCAAACTACAAAAATATTATCAAGTTTTTGTCACAAATCATTGGAACTTTTATAAGAATTGCGTATATTTGCACCTAAATAACCCAAAACAACACAAGAAAAAGCTATGGATAAGAAGCAGCAAGACATGAGCCGTCGGGAATTCCTCAGGAAACTCGGCATCGGCACTGGCTCCGCATTGGCTATGATGGCCGTGAAGCCGTTTGACGTGCTAGCCCAGAACGACAATGAACCATCAATAGCCGGCAACAGGATGACCTACCGCGTGCAACACGGATCGGGCGAGGAGATCTCGTTGCTGGGATTCGGCATGATGCGTCTGCCCAATGATCAGGACGAGGTCAATGAACTCGTCGATTATGCCATCGCCCATGGTGTCAACTACTTCGACACGGCTCCTGTCTATATGGGTGGCAACTCGGAGGTGCTGACGGGTAACGCCCTCGCCCGCCATCCACGCGAGAAATTCCATGTGGCCACGAAGTTGTCGAACCATCACGGCACAAACTACAGTCTGGATGACGCGAAGGAGATGTACGAGACCTCGTTCAGGAAGTTGCGCGTGGATTATATCGACTACTACCTGCTTCACAGTATCGGTGGCGGATCAGGCATGGAAACATTCAACAGCCGTTTCATCGACAATGGCTTGCTCGACTTCCTGCTTCAGGAGCGTGAGGCAGGACGGATCAAGCACCTGGGATTCTCATATCATGGTGATGTGAGGGTGTTCGACTGGCTGCTTGACCACCAGAGCGAGTACCACTGGGACTTTGTGCAGATACAGATGAACTTCCTCGACTGGCAACACGCCGGGTTGGGATCGCGCAGGAGGGGCGATGCCGATGCGGAATACCTATATAATAAATGTGAGAAGACGGGTGTGCAGTGTGTCATCATGGAACCGTTACGTGGTGGTGCTTTGGGTAAGGTATCAAAGGATATCGCCAAGGAGATGAAGCAGATGCGTCCTGACGACAGTGCCGCGCGCTGGGCTTTCCGATGGGTAGGCTCCCACCCCAACATCCTGACCACGCTCAGTGGCATGAACCGCATGGATCATCTCGAAGAGAATGTCAAGACCTTCTCGCCGCTCGAAGTGTGCACGGAGGCCGAGAACGCCCTGTTGGCCAAGATCGCCGACGAGCTCGTTGGTGTACCCACGATCCCCTGTACCGCCTGCGAATACTGCATGCCATGTCCCTATGGCGTCAACATACCAGGTAACTTCACTTACTACAACGAGGCCGTGAACGACAAGATTCTCCCGCTGCCGGAACCCTCTGCCGCCGACTATGCCGAGCGCCAGCAGCAGTTCATCGAGGGCTACCGCAAGGCGCTACCCGATGCAGAGACCTGGGCGCGCAGTTGTCAGGACTGTGAGGAATGTCTGCCGAAATGTCCCCAGCAGATCCGCATCCCCAACCAGATGAGCCGTATCGTTCACACCCTCCGCGTGAGAAGATCGTAGGATGTTTTTTCAATCGTTTGCACAGCTTTTTATGTTAACGTTTGATAAAATTTGCTTTTGTGTGGGAACACAGTGACGATTCGTCAAAAAAAAGTGCCTAAATGTTTGTCGGAAATGAAAAAAAGCGTTACCTTTGCCGACGTTATCCTGAAAACAATCTTTTTACCTTAGAATGCTAATACCTATTGAAGATATGGAGCGATCGCTTGCGAAAGTAGTCGCTTTATTTTTTGTACTGTCGTAAACTGTTAAACTTTCATAAAAGTAATCATCATTTCTCATTCCACATCTCTCATTTCTTACTATTTTTGTACCTTTGCACCCCGTTAGAGTCCGTTGGGGCAGAGTGAAGTGTGTACGAACGTATGCCGCCTCGCGGAAAAAACCCTATAATACAATATAAATAATGTACGCAATTGTAGAGATTCAGGGTCAGCAGTTCAAGGCCGAGCAGGGCAAGAAGCTCTTCGTGCACCACATCAAGGATGCCGAGGCTGGTAAGACTGTTGAATTTGACAAGGTGCTGCTCGTAGATGCTGACGGTGCAGTGAAGGT
>JAGCPV010000119.1 GCA_017965475.1 Prevotella sp. | reverse complement strand
GTCATCAGGCACCTGATGCCAGCAGCAGTAGTCCTTCATGCGTAAATACTCCACATACTCCCAGTCGCGAGGGAAGCCCGACGGACAGGTCTTCAGACGCTCAAGGCCAAAGCCCTGAGGCTGGTCCCAGCTCGAGACATCTGTGGGCGACGGGAAACTGGTGGGGGCGGGGTTGCCAAAGTACTTCAGAAAC
This sequence comes from Prevotella sp., assembly GCA_017965475.1. Taxonomy (GTDB): domain Bacteria; phylum Bacteroidota; class Bacteroidia; order Bacteroidales; family Bacteroidaceae; genus Prevotella. Next base: position 8,621 of record JAGCPV010000119.1, on the reverse strand, counting down.
TCTGGACTACGGACACAGCGCAACCACTCGTCGGTATTGCCCATGATCTCGTTGCGACATGAGGTCAGGATATTTGTGGGCAGCCAGTAGTTGCCACAGGCCACCATGCAGTGATCTGGCTCAAGATGCAAATAGTATCCGCCATGCAGTGCCTTCTTGCCATGTGCTGCGATATAGGCACCAAGATGGTTCTTATAGGGCGACTTGTCGTTAGAAAACCGTGTGTCGCGATAGAACCTATATGTGCAGTCCTTCACCGTCAGGTGGATGATCGACGGATCGAAGGTGGTGATGCGACGAATGGCCTGCTCCACACCTTGCTCGAAGTCTGCCCGTATGGCATCATACTCTTGTCTATGTTCCTGGAACCACGTGCGGTTGTTATTCTTCGCCAGCTGGCGCAGGTATTTCAGTATTCGTTTTGTATCCATATTAAACTACCATTACTTATACATTTATATAAACAGGCGGCCTATCTGATAGACGAGGGCGGAGGCGAGCCAGGCGACGACGGTGGTGTAGCAGGCGGCGAAGGCGGCCCAGCACCAGGAGCCCGTCTCGTTCTTGATGGCGGCGATGGTGGCGATGCAGGGGAAGTAGAGCAGGATGAATATCAGGTAGGCGTAGGCGATCAGCGGTGTGATACCCTCGTGGAGCATCAACTGGCGCAGGTGCGTGTATTTCTCGTTGTCGTCACTGAACTCATTTTCGTCGCCGAAGCTGTCATCGCCGCTATACAGTACGCCGATGGTGGAGGCGACGATCTCCTTGGCACCCACGCCTGCGATCAGCGAGACGTCGAGTTTCCAGTTGAAGCCCTGAGGCGTGAAGATGGGTTCGATGGTCTTGCCCATGCGTCCGATATAGCTCTGTTCTTGTTGCTGTTCCTGCGGCAGGTTCTCGTTGTGCGGGAAGTAGCCGAGGGCCCAGACGATAATCGAGGCGACGAGGATGATGCCTCCCATCTTCTTCAGGTATTCCTTGCCTTTCTCCCACGTGTGGCGCCAGATGGCCTTAGGCGTCGGCCAGCGGTAGGGCGGCAGTTCCATCACGAAGGGGGTGTCCTCGCCCTTGATGACGAGCGAGGAGAAGAGCTTGCTCACCAATACGGACGTGGCGATGCCTATGGCGTAGAGCGACAGCAGCACCCACGAGCGATACTGGAGCGAGAAGAAGGTGCCTGCGATCATGATATAGATAGGTAGGCGCGCGGAGCAACTCATGAACGGCAGGATCATCATCGTGATGATCCTCGAACGGCGGCTCTCGATGGTGCGTGTGGCCATGACGGCGGGCACGTTACAGCCGAAGCCCATGATGAGCGGGATGAACGACTTGCCGTGAAGGCCCATCTTATGCATCAGCTTGTCCATGATGAAGGCGGCACGGGCCATGTAGCCAGAGTCTTCCATCAGGGAGATGAAGAAATACAGGATCAGGATTTGGGGCAGGAAGACGATGACGCTACCCACACCGCCGATGACACCATCGACGAGCATCGCCTTCAGCGGACCGTCGGCCATCGTGGCACTGATCTTGTCGCCCAGCCAGGCCACAGTTTCTTCGATCCAGTCCATGGGGTACTGTCCCAGCGAGAAGGTGGTCTCGAACATGATATAGAGCAGCAGGAAGAAGATGGGGAAGCCGAAGTACTTGTGGGAGAGCACGTGGTCGATGAGGTGGGTGACCTTGTAGGTGTCTTCCTTGGTGCCTGTCTTGAACTTAGCCTCCTTCAGCGCACCGTGGATGAAGCCGTACTTGGCGTCCATGATGGCGGTCTCGGAATCATTGCCTGTCTCTTCCATCACGCGGGCAGAGGCCTTGTCGCGGGCATGTGTCAGCTGGTGGAAGTCGTCCATACGGTTCTCGCCGGCCATGTGCTTGCCGAGGTAGTCGAGCACTTGGGAGTCGTGCTCCAGTAGTTTCAGCGAGAGGTAGCGGGTGGAGTAGTGCTGTCGGATGTGCTCATCAGCTTTCAGGTATTTCTGGATGTGGCTGATGCCGTCCTCGATCTCGTGGCCGTAGTTGATATGCAGGTGGCGTGAGAACTTGCTGGTGCCCTCATACACCTGGATGACGGCCTTGAAGAGATCCTTGACACCTGTACCGTTCTTGAACGAGGTGGGGATCATCGGCATACCGAAGAGGTGGCTTAGGGTCTTGAGATCGACGCTGTCGCCACGACGCTCGAACTCGTCGTACATATTCAGCGCACAGACCATGCGGATATTCATATCCACCAGCTGGGTGGTGAGATAGAGATTGCGCTCGAGGTTGGAGGCGTCGATAACGTTGATGACCACATCAGGCATCTTCTCCGTGAGATGTTCGCGGACATAGAGCTCCTCAGGGGAGTAGCAGCTCAGCGAATAGGTACCTGGGAGGTCGGTGAGGTTGAACTCGTAGCCGAACATCGAGGCATGGGCCTCTGTGGCATCGACGGTGACACCAGAGTAGTTACCCACATGGCCATGGGCGCCAGAGGCGTAGTTGAAGAGCGAGGTCTTGCCGCAGTTGGGATTTCCCACCAGCGCGACGTTGATCATACGGCGCTCTTTCATGGCCTCGTGGTGGATATAGTCGTCTTCGTGGCGATTCTTATCTGAGAGATTGAACGAAGTAGCTTCCAGTGGGGTGTCTGTGGAGACCACTTCGATATTGTCGGCCTCCTGATGGCGCAGCGACACCTCGTAGCCCATGAGTTTGTATTTCACGGGATCCTGCAGGGGCGCGTTCAGGAGTACTTCCACTTTCTTGCCCTTGATGAATCCCATCTCGATGATGCGTTTACGGAATCCGCCATGACCCTGTACCTTTACAATGATACCGCTTTCGCCTGTCTTCAGTTCTGAGAGTTTCATATCAATTCAATTTTTCTGCAAAGGTACATTATTTTCGATTGCAACTCAGTTGCATCGAACCGTTTTCTGTGTAAAATACCTACTTTTGGGGATAGATGACGTCGTGGAGCAGTCGTGCGAACTTATCAGCACCTGTGGATGTAAGGTGACTGGAATCGTTGAAGTCTTCGGGGAGGAAACCCTCGGCATAGAGGAAATTGTGGTACTCCACGTTCGGATATTTCTGCTGCAGCTTCTCTGCAAACTCCTGGATATCCTTCAGCGCTACAGGACTGATGGCATCCTGATAGGTCTTATAGACGGGTGTGTGTACCAGGATCAGTCGGGCGCCCCTTTCCTGCGTTACGCGGGCGAGGGTACCATAGACATTCCACAGCTTATCGTACGCCTCCTGATTAATAGGTACGGTGGGGTCGAAGTCATCCGCCAGGTTACGGTTTTCCCAGTCCGTCAGTCGCTCGTTCACGTCGAGACCGCAATAGCCCAGGGAGTCACACTCCTGAAGGACTTCGGCCTTATTCCAGAAACGGGACATATAGTTCAGTTTGGAGTTCAGGACCTCCGACCAATACCAGAAGGGTTTCAGATGCATACCCATATACTTGGTATGCATGCAGTGACAGGTACCCATGAGACTGAATGCCCCTGTGTTGACCTCGTGCTCGTTATGTTTCAGGCGTCCGAAGAGGAAGGTTGAGTAGTCCATGTGCATGACCACAGCCTCCAGATTCTCCATCCCAGGTACGTATTTCTCTGCCAGCGCGGCATCGTATTCGTTCAGACGTGCAGAGATGGCCAGATTGAAGGCTCCTTCTCCCAGCAGGGCAGGGTTGACACCTTCCTCGATGTGGGAGCTGCCAAGAAGCAGTACCTTGATATCCTTTTGGTGGTCTTCCACATACTGTCGCTTGTAGGAATAGATATTCGGGCGATACAGTAGTCCGACCTCAATGGCCACCAGCATCACGAGGAGCAGGGCGCCGAACTTGGAGAGGGTGATGAGAAACTGCTTCATGGGGTTAGAATTGGAAGTAAATAAATGCCTGACTCTTGCCTGTGAAGGTGATGATGAGCAGGATGATCAGCAGATAGAAGGCAAAGCGGACGGCTCGCCTGCTGAAGAGACGGAACTCCTGTAGCTGGAGGGCGTGCTCCTGTTTGCGCTGGATCCATTCGACGACCAACAGCACCAGGGCGATGAGGATATACAACTTGCTGTAGTTATCGATGGCCAAGGGTGCAGCGAAGCCATTGGTGCCCGTCGCCCATAGGAAGTCGAAGGCCTGAGTGAGGTTATCAGCCCTGAAGAACACCAAGGACAGGGCCCACAGGCAGAAGGTGAGAATCATTTTCCCAAAGTCCTTCAGGAAGGGGAGGCCATAGGCATTGGCCTTGAGCTTCTTGTTCTTGCCGAAAGCACCAGACAGGATCAAGGGGATGAAGAGCAGACCGTGGTATAGTCCAAAGACACCAAAGGTCCAGTTGGCTCCATGCCACAGACCGATGAGCACCAGATTGATGATGGCTGCCAACATGATACCCACATTGCCGATATTCCTGAAGGCGATGTTAAGGGGCATGAAGACGTAATCCGTGATCCACCCCGTGAGTGACATGTGCCAACGGCGCCAGAACTCGGCCATGTTACGGGCCAGGAAGGGATGGTTGAAGTTCCTGTTCACTTCGAAGCCCAACAGCTTACCTACACCAATGGCCATGTTGGAATAGCCGTCGAAGTCGGCATAGAGCTGGATGGGGTAGAGCAGGATCGCTATCAGGAGCATCGCCGATGACTGGCTATCGTATGCCGTCCACGCATTGCTGGTGATGATCGCCAGGTTGTCGGCAATGACCATCTTCGTGAACATTCCCCAGAGAATCTGTCTGCAACCGTTTGCCGCCTGCAGGTAGTTTAAGGTATGTACGCGCTGGAGCTGGGGCAGGAACTTGTCAGGACGATCAATAGGTCCTGACAGGATCGTCGGGAAGAAGGCGATATAGGCAGCAAACTCCGTCAGATCCCTGCAGGGCATGATATGCTCGCGGTGGATCTCGATGATATAGCTGATGAGCTTGAACGTGAAGAAACTCACGCCGATGGGCAGGATGATATGGAGGGTGTTCCACGATACCTGCAGACCCATGGCACAGAGTATATCCGCCAGTGACTCAGCGAAGAAGTTCAGATATTTAAAATACAGTAGGACTGCGATTCCCAACACCACACCCAACGTCGTGAGACGAGAGGCTCTGCGGGTACGGTGGTTGTCCATGTCGTTGCGGAGCATCAGTCCCAGTCCCCAGAAGACGACGGTGGCACCTAACAGCAGGGGAATCATCCGCCAGTCTGCGATGCCATAGAAGACATAGCTGACGAGCAATAGCCAGGTGTTCTGAAGTCGTGGGGACTTCCTGCAGACAGGAAGGTAATAGACGATGAAGACGACTACGAAGAAAAGCAGGAAACTGTATGAGTTGACAACCATGAGCTTAGTTCAGTTTCTCCAGCATCGAGTTGACCATCTCGCCGACGTTCCTCCACTTCATGATCTCCAGGGAGGTGAACTTAATGCCAAAAGCCTTCTCGATGGCTACGATGAGTTGGATATGGCTCAGGGAGTCCCATTCCTCAATGTCGTTGGCGCTGGTCTCATCTGTCAACTCCAGCTCGTCGAGGTCGAATACATCCATGAAAATCTCATGCAACTTGCTAAAAATCTCTGTTCTTTCCATAATTATGATCTGTTTTATCTGATTATACCATGTGTTGTGCAGCGTTGACGGGAATCTCCACACCATTCAACTGCTGCGTAGCATCTAACAGGCTGACGATGATGCCAGCCACCTCTTCCGGCTGGAGGAGGGCCTTCAGCGGATGTGCGTCCTTCATCTGCTCCAATTGGAAGTCCTCCACCTTTCCGAAGTCTGTCTGCATATATTCGGGGAGGATGCAGTTGCTGGTGACATTAAACCGTCCCAGTTCCTTGCTCCAGCTCTTGGACAGCTGACGGATATAGGCCTTGGTAGCCGTATAGACGGAGAATCCTGTCGGAGGCACGTCCATTACATAGGAGGTGATGATGTTGATGATCTTTCCGTACTTACGTTTCCGCATGCCTTGGGCACAGGCCTGTGTGATCCTGATGACAGGCATCACGTTCCAGTGGAAGGCCTGGGCGAAGTCCTCTGGAGCCGTCTTGTGGAAGTGGACACCTTGTGGATTGCCTGCATAGGCATTGTTGATGAGCACATCGACCTGCTCCTCTGCCAGCCGTTGTACGAACTGACCTACGCTGGTCTCATCGGTGAAATCAACCTTGACAGCTTCCACATGGGCATATCGCCCAGCGAGTGCCTGTGCTTCTTCTTCCCGTCTGCAATAGGTGAAGAGCACCTGATGACCTGCAGAGGCACATGCTTCTACGAGTGCTTTTCCCAGACCAGAGGATCCTCCTGTAATGATGATGTTCATGCGTTATTCGTTTAGAAGTCCTATCTGCACATGACCCTTTGCCACCAGTTGACGACCTGTGTCCGTGGTCTTATAGAACTTGAGTTTGTAATTGATGATGTTGACAGCCTCAGAGACCGTGTCGATGCCAGCCTCTAACGTGATCTCGTCGTTGAGGAACACGGGTTTGTGGAAACTGATGTCCTGTGACTGGATCATGACGTGTGGGGTGGGAAGACACATGCCTACGAAATGGGAGATGAAGGTGTTGAGGATATTGCCATACATAACACATCCCTTGAATCCCTTCGCCTGGGCAAAGGCTTCATCGGTATGCAGGGGATTCATATCCTGACTGCAACGCTGGAAGCTGTCGTAAACCTCTGGTGTCACCTGATAGACGTGTGACAACTGGGCTGTCTGTGAGGCGAGTTCTGTTATGGTCATACTTTATTGCTCTTTTACCTTTATGTAGCATTCGCGGGGTTGGTAGGTCTCTACATCCAGGATATACTGGGCTGTTGGGGCATCCTCCTTCTTCTGGAAACCAAGAGAGGGATAATGCTGTTCCACCATCTTGTTCTTGGGAGTGGGCAGGTATTCGCCGATGATACGCTTATAACCTGCTGCTTTGGCATTTTCCACCATCGTGTTGAGGGTGAAGTTCTCCATGCCGCGTTTGAGGACACGGCAGCTCATGAACCAAGTATCGACGAAGAGGGTCTCCTGGTCGAGGGCCTTCATGATGATGACGGCAATCAGACCGTTATCGCCGAACTTATCCTCAAGGGTGAAACTCAGATCGATGACCTTCGGATCCTGTGCCAGTGCCTCGATGTCTGCCTCCGTATAACGTACCGTCCTCAGGTTGAACTGATTACTGCGCTGGGAGAGTTGGGCGACACGTGGGGTGTTGAACTTCGTGAATCCGCTGACCTCAGACACCATATCGAGTGACTTCAGGAAATCTGCCTCATTACTGAAGGTCTTCTGGAGGGAGACACGTTTGGCTTCGACCTGATACTGTTTAGTACGGTCTTTGTCTGCATTGCTATAGGAGGCTGTCTCGAAGAGGTTCAGGGAATAGAGATATTCGAGGTAGTCTCCTGGATCGACGGGCAACTCAGGCACTGTGATATCAGGGATGTTCTCACGGACGATGTTCCGTTCAAAGGGATTATCATCGAGGAAGACCATCGAGTCGAAGCCGATGTTCAGGATACGCTGGATAGTACGGATGTTATCGACCTTCGTCTCCCAGTTGGCTTGGAACACGGCAATGTCATCAAGCTTGAGGATCATGTCGGGATGTTTTTCGAAGGGTTCCTTGGCAGTATCCTCGTTATTCTTGGAGGCCACACAGATGATGATGCCCCGCTGTTTCAGTTTCTTCACCCACATCTGGAACTCCGTGAAGGCCTTACCTATGCCGAGACCATGTCCCAGTTGGATACCTTCCAGTCCGTCATCCCCGATGACACCTCCCCAGAGGGTGTTGTCGAGATCGAGTATCAGACATTTCTTGAACTGTCCCTTGATGGCACAGACGATATCCATCACTCTGCTGGCGACATAGGGTAGGGCGTCGATACTGAGTACCATCTCCGTGCTGACATAGACATTGGGTGCAAACATCATGTCGCGGCCCAATTTGTTCTGCAGCCCAGCGATATCACAGATGAAGAGGTTGGCATATTGTTGGGACAAGTCCATCAAACCCATGTTCAGTTTCCTGACCTGATAGGTGAGGGAAGATGTCACCTTGGTGGCATAGCTGCCGAAAACGGTATCCTCAATCTCCGGATAACTGAAACAGATCAGTTTCTTATTGGCCAGAGCCGGGTTCTCACAGAGAGAGGCAATAAAGGCCAGTCTGTCGTCTGCCAGCGTCTCTTGCTGAGTGGCAGGAAGTGAGCTATGCTTCTCTCCCAACTTATGGGTAGATTGGAAGAGGATGATATGGTCGGCATCAAACTGATACAGATCACTGGAGGGGTCGAGGAACTGTCGCTCCACCTGGTTGTATTCTGCTTCAAAAAGGTCGATGTTCCAACCTCTTTTGATACCCATCCCCTTGATGGCTGTTGCCAGGAACTGGGTCGCTGTATCGCCTACCAGTGCCACCTTGATGCTGGGCAGGTCACTGGGGGCATGCTTGATGCTCTTCTTGAGTTCTTGGAAGGAATACATGTCTATTCTTTTTCAAAATAGTTCTCTAATTCTGTGCGGGCACTGCCATCAGCATTGGACATGTCCTTGAGGATCACGCCTTTCTCCAGCAGCGTGATACGGGTGGAGATATCCACCGT
>JAGCPV010000118.1 GCA_017965475.1 Prevotella sp. | reverse complement strand
TATAGGGCAAGCACCTCCTTCATATTCTCCAGTACGTTCTTCACTCCAACGTTATGAGGCATTATCAGTTCGTTCATAGGCAATTCGTTTTGAGATTACACATTTTAGTGTTCTTGCCTCTTCCATCCACGACATGAAGAACTCTCTCCACATCCTCAGGCTTATAGTAAATCTTACGGTTGATTTGAGAATAGGCTAATGTCCCATTATCTCGTAAAGTTTGTAATGTTCTTGGACTGATGTTCAGCATTTGGCACACATCTTGGTTGTCAAGCCAATTGCCCAACCCTTTGTCACAGCCTCTACTGGCCATCTCCTTCATCTTTGTGACGAAACTGTTAAAGCTCGTCAGCAGTTCCTCGAAGGTACTGCGCTCAATTGATATAACTTCCATGTCTGTTTAGTTTTTGAAATCTGCGGGCAAAGGTACACCATAATCTTCAAATAGACTCATTCAGAAAATTCCCTATTGTGAAATAACAATTCAGGGAAACAAAAACTAAATGTCTGTCGAGCTTGCTCATCAGAAAGCAGACAAGCATCTTTGTGTGGCACTCCACAGAAAAGTGCGTATTAGGCTACACCCTTCATGGGAAATGTATGCGTTATAACATTGTAGGTTCTTCATTATTTCCCGCTTGTATAGCCACAAAAAACACATATTTCAAACTTTTTTCTTCATTTTAGTCATAATCTCATAATTATTTGCTATTTTTGCACACGCAATCCGAAAGGAAAGCATGACATATTTGCTCTGTAGCCTCTCATCACCACCACGAGAAAGAGCAAATGCACATTAAGGAGCTGCCCCGTATGGGCGCAGATTTCTCCCGTATATGTGCATGGTTTGTGGTGAACCGAGAGGCGTATGGCGAAGGTCTGCGCCTTTTAATGTTTAATAAAATAAAGAGCTATTATGAAGAAAGTCATTTATTTGATGTTGTTGATACTCATGGTTGGTGTCACAGCAGATGCGAAGAAGAAGCCCAAGCCTGTAATTAAGTACAGTTTGGAAGTTACTAACATGAATGAGCGCAGTGAGAAAGGAAAGCTTATTTCATTTGATTGCTGGAACGCTTCTGAGTATTCCACTACATTCATTAGAGGTTTTCAAGTAAAGAATGACACAGATGAGCGTGTGTTCATAGAATGGGAAAATGCGCGTGTTACAAATTCTCGTGTGATTTTTGGGGACGATAGAAGAATCACGATGGGCAATCCAAAGGCCGATGAGGCTATATCTCCCCATGGTCGCTCTATCAGCAGAGAGATTACAGGAGAGACTTATATTGGCTCCAGTTGGGTTTTAGATTTGTATGATACAAAACAACTCAAGAAAAATCTAGGTTCTAAAGACACGACATATATCAAAATCCCCATTAGGTTTGCTGATGGGAGTGTAGAGGAATACGAATTAAAATATATTGTTTGGTATGAAATGCCTACGACAGAATAAGGAGGGCTGTTATGAAGAAACTATTTTTCTTATTATGGGTAATGTTGCCACTATTTATTGGCTCATGCGGTAATTCTAAAGTCGATGATACTCCAACAAATGAGGAAGCAAGGGATTCTGTCCAAAACGATTCTCTTACAACGTATATGCAGAGATTGGATAGTATCAATAGTTACAGTGGAGAACTTAGACACCTGAATGTCTATAAGCTTGGAAAGATGAATTCTATAGAGTTTGAGGTTTACAGCATCGAATCAAAAAGTGATACTGTTGAGTATATCAATCTACGAAAAGACTGTGGAGGTGAATACTACTACGACTGGGAGAATGCCATGTTACTTGCTGAAGAAGTTAAATTCTTTGTAGAAGCAATAGATACTGTTCTTGCTAATTTTGACAGAGCCGTCAGCAATGAGGAAAGATACGTTTATATCACAAAGGATGACATCCGCCTTATTACTGAAAATGAAAACAAAAATGGCAAGTGGATAGCTAATCTCTCTGTTGACTATAGAAAAAAGAATTCTTATATTTCTTTGTCAAAAGAAGATTTCGAAACATTGAAGAACATGTTGTTGGCAGGAGAAAAGAAAGTCAAAGAATTACGAAACAAGTAAGTCTTTATTATATCTATAACAAACTAAAAGCGAAACAACTATGACAGATTTAGAAAACAATCTTCGAAAAAACTAAATATTAGTTTACACTTAGTTTAATTAACATCAATCGGGATGTTACAATAGTGTTTCTCTACACAGCATCCCGATATTCTTTTTTCTCTATATTAATATGCAGTTCTGTCTTCTTTACGTGACAATTTGTTAACATTACTTCATAATTTGTTTTATCCAATAGTTTTGGCACTCTTTTTATAAACGATCATACTTCTTCATTCTATTATTACCACTTCCGACTTGTTAGCCTATATCGTCACAAACTCATCGGGGGTATTTTCATATTCGTCTTTGATGTGTTCAAAAATCAGTCGAAGGACACGTTGGATGTCTTCGGCCATTGAAACCAAAGCGTCGCCTGCAATGACAACAGCTTTGGTTTTATTTATGTATGGAATGAACGCTTGTATTGCCAGTGTGATGATGTCTGCTATAGGAAGTATAATGCGATAATGATTATATACTCGTTCGTCTATATTCGGTACCATCATTCCATCCCCAATATCATTCAGGTGAATTTGACGTAGCTCACCCCAGTCAGAATGAATAGCATCAGATGAAAGTCCATATTCTAAAGTGTAAATCAAATCCTGTTCTTCCTGTGTATAAGTTTGGTCGACAAGATTCAGTATTGTTTTGAAGTTCTTTGGATGGATAGACTTTAAGTCCTCAGTAGTAAAACCGTCAGCTTTCAAATCGTCTAAAAACTTTGTGTTTCGAACAAGATTAACTCCATCAACTTTCTTTTCTGTTTTGTTATATACGTTGATTCGATTTTTATATGAAGTAAGCCTAAAGTCATCCAACGCTTCTTTGCCATTTACTATCAAATAAACCATTTTTGTGAATGCTTCATACAATATACGTTCATATACGATGTAAACTCCAAACTCTCCTCGCTTGTAAACGTCTAAACATTCTATCCAAAACTTGTAGATTTTAACATATAGACCTAGAATTGGAGCCTGTTCTCTAGGACAACAAATATAGCTTTCATCATTGGGACTGATAGACTTTCTTATCAGAAATGTCAGATTGTCACACAATGAAAGCACGAAATTATTGTCATTCAAAAGAGGAATGACATCTTGCTTATTTTTTATAGATGTGTATGGTGTTAACATCTGTACATTAAAAATCAAGACTTAACTGCAGTGAAGTCCCCTTTGGCGGATAAAAAACTCCAATGATAACAAAGGGATTTGTTCCATTCATCTTTTGCCATTTATATATTGTCCCTAAGAATAAGAGAACATCACGTTCTTTTGCTATCTTCATGTATTTGTCACAGACCTTTTGACATGCAATCTGTTCAGAATCTCCATCTTTAATGCAATTCCGATAAAGCTCTCCGATTTCCCAATCCTCAATCATTAGAGTTCGCCACTTTCCATCGTCTGTAAGAAACTTGTAACTAAATTTATATGGTATCTTTTCTGCAAACTTAAAATGTTCATTTAAGTGGTTTGCATCATCCCATATAGATGTTTGTTGTAATCCTGCATTATATTTTAACTGAAGGTCTGACAATTTCTTTTTGTGTTCAGCCATCTTGGCTTCTGAATATTTTTCACAAACAACATTTTCTATCTGTTTAGGCTTTAAGACTGCGAGTGACAATTTGTTTTCTTTTGCCAACTGTAGAAGTTCGGACATATTTGAATAGATGGGTTTGTTTTTTTTGACATATTCCCACCTTTTACTCCACCCATTTGCTTTTACACTAATTTTGTTTCCTAGCTTCAGTGTATCAATGTTTCGTATTCGAAAACTCTCTGGCCGATCGTCTTTCTCTGGACGATGTACTAGATCCACTTCTATCCATTGCCATTTGCTATAAGTTTTTTCTTCTTGTAGCTTCATTAAACGATGAGGTACTGGAAAAATGCGTACCCAACTGCCATCTTCACGAAAGCCTGCTGTACAAACTGTCTCATAATAGCTTTCCGATAGAGTGGGATATGTCATTACGCTTATTAGAACCTTTTCCATTGATTAGAGATGAGTAAGTTTGTATTGAACATCAGGCATTAGCATTAACTGTTTTGCAATTCTGCTACGGTGGCATTGCCTAAAATCTTTTTCAAAACAAGTCAAGGCAATACGTCCACCTTCATCTACAACATGACGTAGGGCTATCAGCTGCTGTTTATTCTTGGCCAGTGTTGTTTGTTCGTATTGTAAGAAAAGGCTATCGTAGTCTTCCTGTGTTTTTAGATCTTTACGGAATTCACTTTCAATGCCTAATTCTGGCATGTGTATATAGGTGATACAAACATTTTCACAAGCCTTAGAAAGAATCCCTTTGGAAAAGCCATACTTCATACTATATGCATTCTTTCGTACATCAACAAGAACATGAACATCTTCCTTAATCAACTTCATTATGTATTTTTCTAAAGAAAGGCCTTCATAACCAATCGTGAAAAGTGTAGGTTCTGTCTTTCTAAACTTTTCGGCAAATTTCTGTACGTTGTTATATTCTTCATCGGTAAGAACGTCTTTTGCCATTTTACTTCTTATTGCAAAAAACGGATAGTTTATGTACACATAGCGTACCAACTCATTTTGTGTCTGTGTTCCGAATTTCTTTTTAAAGCGGAAAAGTTGCTCCCGCTCAAACATGTCTAATGCATCTATATAGCCGTAACCTTGCAACTTGTAGATTTTACCATTATCAATCTCAATAACAAAGCCTTGTTTCTCCAGGGCTCGCATGTCCTTATTCGCCTTGAAAGAGAAACAACCATAGCGGTAGGGCGCAAACTCATATAAATCACTTTCAAAAGAGCATTCCTGCATAAAGAGGAACAGGTACTTTTGGAAGCTTATTGGTGAAAGTTCTCCATCGAACAATTCAAGCAATGCCAATAAAATGTTTTGCCGATGTAGTATCATTATTATAATATTTCCGCGCTGCAAAGTTAATGTTTTTTTTCTAAAATAAGATATGATTACTCGTTTATTTGCACTTTTTCTGTAATGGAACTACATTTAAAGTGAAAAAGTACGTGTTTCCCATATTTTATTCGAGTAGTTTTTTGCTATTTCAGGATTAATTATTACCTTTGCACCCGATGATGAGTCATAAACGGCTGATGGCTCTTCATCGGGTGCTCATTGAAAGCAATTCATAGCAGAATGTGGAATTGAGTACGGTCTCAAATTCGTAACCCAATTTTTCTTCAATCCCCCAGACTGCTTTTATTTAGGCAATAACATCGCAGTTGGCACAAATAATCTATAAAATGCAGCCATTTCTGACTGCATTTTTGCTATTCTTCAGTGAAGAATTCTTGAATTTCTGTTTCAAGGTCTTGAATATTTTCGATAGTATCATCAATGACATTGTTTTCAAGGTGTCTATCAATAACAAGAGTGCTATTGTATCTATAGACAGAAAACGAGTCATCATCTTCCTTCTTTATCAATTGAACAGCAGCACATCCCATAATTTCTCCACCTATTTCATAATGAACAGTTCTTCTTAATGACATATGGCAATACTGTAGCCAATATTCGTTGCCATTTACGTTTAACACTCTACTATAATAGATTGTTGAATTATTAATCTGCTGATTAATATCATTGATAGTTTTAATAAATGTGAACATAATGTTTATTTGAATTTATGTGGGCAAAATTACAAATAAAAATTGAAATAAAGTGATATTTATTATAAAAACTTGTTTTGTATGGATATAAACGACCTATATAGTTACATAAGACAAAATACTACTGATGACTATGACATACTAAAAAATAAGATAGATGAATTTTCACACGAAGGTTTAGAACCAATCAGGATATACAACATAATAAGTCAATATATAGCACTGAAGCCTTTTTGCCGTGCATTAGACGTTATAAACGGAGATTATATTGAATTCATTAAGGCTATAAAAATTGCAACGTTTCTCAAAGCAAAATTCAACAACGAGAATGCTATCTCTGTTATGCAGAAAACTTTAGTTTATGAAGACAACAATGTTTGTATTTTCAAGCCGACTAACTTTCAAGAATCATCTATTATCGGAGAACCTATATGCTGTTTCGCCTATAGTCAAGGTAGATGGGATGAACATTATAATGCTTACGAAGAAGCCATCTATTATGTATTTGATGTGATGCGAGAGAATAGTATTCACGATTTCGTAGCAATTACAGTTCGTCCAAATGGAAGAGCACTTGTTCTTGATAAAAATCACAATTGGTGGTCTCCAGCAGATAGTATTAGGTATATACAAGGATTGGGTGAAGGTGCATCAACAATCGTGACAAAAGAAGGAAAATCAATAAAAACAGAAAATAAACAGTATAATAATATGAATAAGAGACTTATAAAATTAACAGAACAAGACCTTCACAAGATTGTAAAGGAGTCTGTACACAAGATATTGAAAGAAACATCTGAATACTATGATTCAAATTTGGATGAAGGTGTGTATCTGACAGCAGGATGGCTGTCTGATATGCTTGAAGCAATAGATAAAGAAGAACGTGGTGTATCTATGAATGGTCAACAGCCACAATTAAGAGCAGAAGGTATGCGTATGGCTTTGGAAATTATAAAAGACCATATTTAAGCAACCTCAAGTCCAACTTTAATTTCAGACCATTTACGAACAAGTCCAATAGACTTGGCAAACATATGGGAGAATCGTTCTGATTCGCTCATTTTTCTTGTGTTCCAACGATACACAGCCTCGTCAATGTAAGACTGCAAATGCTCATCAGACACATCGTGGTAGCAACCCACAATCATTCTTCTGAAATGACTCCAAAAACCTTCAATGCTATTGGTGAACACGTCACCAGCTGCATACTCTTCCTCACCGTGATTAACAACAGCGTGAGTATAACCTAACTCACTGAGTCCATTATAGGCATTCAGTTCATCAGTAATCACTCTTGAACCTTCAGCAACAAACTGCTGAATGATGGGCTGTAATGTAGCCCTATTCGTGTTCTCAACAACGAATGCGTGAACATAGGTGACGTTCTCTATCTCTCCCTTTTCATTCTCAAAGGTGCTACGCTCCATCATACCAAACACAGGTGTCTTGGTCTTGGTTGAACGACCTTGGGTCTTGGGTGTACGCATTGACTTGTGCTTCCATTTCTCCTTACCGCCAATGTACACCTCGTCACACTCTACAGTACCTTCAAATGCCTCTGCATCGCTCTGAGGATAGAGCAAGCGAATCTTCTGCAACATATACCAAGCTGTGTTCTGAGTTACCTCAACATTTCTTGCAAGCTGATATGAACTGATACCCTTCTTGTGAGAAGAGATAAAGTACATAGCCAAGAACCACTTGATAAGCGGCAACTTGGTATTCTCGAAGATTGTGCCAACGAGACAAGAAAAGTTCTTGTTGCATCTTGTGCAATGGAAACGACCATTCTTGGACATCTTGCAATGGTGCTTACCGCAATATGGGCAAACAACGTCTTGCTCCTTACCAACACCCCAACGACTCTCAATGATGGCTTGCTTGCACTTCTCATCAGAGGTGAAATACGAGGTAAGTGAAATAACACTGTTGAACTTCTTGAAATTAATCATAACGCTGAACTTTTCTTAAACTGTATTACAAAAATACAAAAAGTCCAGCGTTAATAGGGGGTTGTTATATGTATAACAGATTATTTTGTGCCAACTGCGATGTTATTGCCTTTATTTAAAGAAATCCTGCAAATTCTTACAAAGTTACGAAAAAAGGTTGTAACTTTGCACACGCAATGAGCAAAAATATCAAGGATTACGAGATTATGGCACCTGTCGGCTCACGTGAGTCGCTGGCAGCAGCTATTCAGGCAGGTGCCGACAGCATCTATTTCGGCATCGAGAAACTGAACATGCGGGCACACTCTGCCTCGACGTTCACCATCGACGACCTGAAGGAGATTGCCGCCACCTGCAATGAGCATGGCATCAAGAGTTACCTGACGGTGAACACCATCATCTACGGCGAGGATATCCCCCTGATGCACGAGATCGTCGATGCCGCCAAGGAGGCGGGTATCTCCGCCGTCATCGCCTCGGATGTGGCCGTGATGACCTATTGCAACAGGGTGGGGCAGGAGGTACATCTCTCCACACAGCTGAATATCTCGAACATCGAGGCCCTGCGCTTCTATGCGCAGTTTGCCGATGTGGTGGTACTGGCGCGTGAACTTAACATGGATCAGGTAGCCGAGATCTGGCGTCAGGTGGAGGCCGAGCATATCTGCGGCCCGTCGGGTGAGCAGATCCGCATCGAGATGTTCTGTCATGGTGCCCTCTGCATGGCCATCAGCGGTAAGTGCTATATGAGTCTGCACGCTGCTAACCGCTCTGCCAACCGTGGCGAGTGCATCCAGGTGTGTCGTCGTAGTTATACGGCCACGGACAACGAGACGGGTTACCAACTCGATATCGACAATAAATATATCATGTCGCCCAAGGATCTGAAGACCGTGCGCTTCATCAATAAAATGATGAACGCGGGCGTACGCGTGTTCAAGATCGAGGGTCGTGCCCGTGGGCCAGAGTATGTCTATACCGTCGTAAAATGCTACAAGGAGGCGATCCAGGCTGTGCTCGACGACGATTTTACAGAGGATAGGAAAGATGCGTGGGACGAGCGCCTCGCTACCGTCTTCAACCGCGGTTTCTGGGACGGCTACTACCAAGGGCAACTCATGGGTGAGTGGAACAAGAACTACGGCTCTAACGCTACGGAGCGTAAGGTGTATATCGGCAAGGGCGTGAAATACTTCTCGAAACTGGGTGTGGCGGAGTTCACAGTCGAGGCCAGCACCTTCAAGGTGGGCGACAAGATGCTCATCACGGGTCCCACGACGGGGGTGATGTATGTCACGGCTGATGAGATCCATGATGATAATGGTCCTGTAGAGGTGGCCCAGCAGGGTACGAAGGTGTCTATTGCCGTGACGGGTAAGGTGAGACCCAGTGATAAACTATTTAAATTGGTGAAAGATGACGATTAACGAGATACAAGACGAGATTATTGAGGAGTTCTCCGGCTTTGAAGACTGGATGGACAAGTACCAGTTACTCATCGATTTGGGTAACGAACAGGCACCGCTGGAGGAGAAGTACAAGACGGAGCAGAACCTGATCGACGGTTGTCAGAGTCGGGTGTGGCTGCAGGCAGACTATGAGGATGGCAAGATCCACTTCACGGCTGAGAGCGATGCCCTCATCGTGAAGGGGATTGTCAGTCTGCTCATCCGTGTGCTCTCAGACCATACCCCACAGGAGATTCTGGATGCCGACCTTTACTTCATCGAGGAGATCGGACTCAAGGAGCATCTGTCGCCTACACGCTCTAATGGACTTGTAGCAATGGTGAAGCAAATGCGTGTTTATGCGCTGGCTTTCAGCGCGAAAGGCTAGATCTGGATAGGCTTAAAATGGAAAACTTTTTTACCGTCGTTTGCGGCAAAGTTTTCCATTTTATTTTCTAATAGACTGATAATTAATAGTTTGACATTTATTAACGGAAGAAAAGTTTTCCAAAACGGATAACTTTCGGATAATTATTGTATCTTTGCAAACGGAATTGAAAAAGCAACAACTAAAAAACTTTTTGAGATAATGATTCAGACAGTAGTAAAGCGCGACGGACGTATTGTGGGCTTTAACGAGCAGAAGATTATGGCTGCTATCCGTAAGGCCATGCTCCACACCGAACAGGGTGAGGATGAACGACTCTTGTATCAGATTACCGATCATATCGCCCAGCGTGGTGATAGTCAGATGACCGTGGAGCAGATCCAGGATGCCGTGGAGGTGGAACTGATGAACTCCAGCCGCAAGGATGTGGCCCAGAAGTATATCGCCTACCGCCATCAGCGCAGTGTTGCCCGTAAGGCCAAGACGCGCGAGGTGTTCCTCGACATCGTGAACATCAAGAACAATGATGTGACGCGTGAGAATGCCAATATGAATGCCGACACCCCGGCAGGTATGATGATGAAGTTCGCCTCGGAGACCACGAAGCCATTCGTCGATGACTACCTGCTCTCGGAGGATAGCCGTGAGGCCGTGGAGCACAACTACTTGCATATCCACGATAAGGACTACTACCCCACGAAGTCGCTTACCTGTGTGCAGCATCCGCTGGATCATATCCTCGAGTGCGGCTTTATCGCCGGTCATGGTGCCTCGCGTCCTGCCCGTCGTATCGAGACGGCCTCTGTACTGGCTTGTATCTCAATGGAGTGTTGTCAGAACGAGATGCATGGTGGTCAGGCCATCCCCGCCTTCGACTTCTACCTGGCACCTTACGTGCGCATGAGCTATATCGAGGAACTGAAGGCCTTGGAGGATCTCAACGGTGAGAGTTACAAGGATCTCTACGACGAACCGTTGATGGACTATATTAAGAAGCCGCTTGATGGACTGACGGGTAAGGAGCGTGCCCAGCAGCATGCCATCAACAAGACCGTGGGTCGTGTGCACCAGGCCATGGAGGCGTTTATCCATAATATGAACACCATTCACTCACGCGGTGGAAACCAGGTGGTCTTTTCATCCATTAACTATGGTACGGACACGAGTGCCGAGGGTCGCTGCATTATGCGCGAGATCCTGCTCTCTACCTACGAGGGTGTGGGTGGTGGTGAGACCGCCATCTTCCCCATCCAGATATGGAAGAAGAAGCGCGGTGTGAACTATCTGCCCGAGGATCGTAACTTCGACCTGTATCAGTTGGCCTGTAAGGTGACGGCCCGCAGGTTCTTCCCCAACTTCCTGAACCTCGACGCCTCGTATAACCAGGACAGCGAGTGGCGTGCTGATGATCCTAAGCGCTATATCCATGAGGTGGCCACGATGGGTTGTCGTACGCGCGTGTTCGAGAACCGTTTCGGCCCGAAGACCTCCATCGGACGTGGTAACCTGTCGTTTACCACTATCAATATCGTGAAACTTGCCATCGAGTGCATGGAGGAGAAGGATCAGCAGAAGCGCATCGACATGTTCTTTGCCAAACTCGACCACATGTTGGAGGTGGCAGCCAAGCAGCTCGACGATCGTTTCCAGTTCCAGAAGACCGCCTTCGCCAAGCAGTTCCCCCTGTTGATGAAGAGCCTCTGGATCGGTGCCGAGAAACTGGGACCGATGGATACCATCGAGAGTGTCATCAACCAGGGTACGCTGGGTATTGGCTTCATCGGACTGGCTGAGTGTCTCGTCGCCCTCACGGGTAAGCACCATGGTGAGAGTGCGGAGAGTCAGGAACTGGGTCTGAAGATTGTGACCTATATGCGTGACCGTGTGAACGAGTTCTGCGATCGCTATCATCATAACTACTCCGTGCTGGCCACACCTGCCGAGGGTCTCAGTGGTAAGTTCACGAAGAAGGACCGTAAGCAGTTTGGCGTCATCCCGGGTGTGACGGATCGTGACTACTACACCAACTCCAACCACGTGCCAGTGTATTTCAAATGCTCTGCCCGTCATAAGGCTGAGGTGGAGGCGCCTTATCACGTGCTGACGCGTGGCGGACATATCTTCTATGTGGAGATCGATGGTGATGCTACCCATAATCCGCAGGTGATCATGAGTGTGGTGGATATGATGGATCAGCTCGACATGGGCTATGGCTCCGTGAACCACAACCGTAACCGTTGTATGGATTGTGGCTATGAGAATGCCGACGACCATCTGGAGAAATGTCCGAAGTGCGGCAGTACGAATATCGACAAGCTGCAGCGTATCACGGGCTACCTCGTGGGTACGACGGATCGTTGGAACAGTGGCAAACTCGCCGAGCTCAACGATCGTGTGACGCATATCGACCACGGTGAGCAGAGTATGTTCTGATGATCAGAGTACTCGATATCATAGAAGATACGATGGTGGACGGTCCGGGTTTCCGGACCTCCATTTATTGTGCCGGGTGCCGTCATCGATGCCCGGGATGTCATAACCCTCAGTCGTGGGACTTTGGCGGAGGCCGTATCATGAGCACGAAAGAGCTGATGAAGATCATCATGGCCGATCCATACGCCAATGTGACCTTCTCCGGGGGGGACCCGATGTATCAGTGCGATGGCTTTGCGGAACTGGCACGGGCCATCCACAAACAGTCGAACAAGGATATCTGGTGCTACACGGGATTTACCTTCGAAACACTGATCACACGGGCACAACGCGAACTGCTTTATGAACTCGATGTGCTCGTCGATGGTCCCTTCATCCAAAAACTCCATGATCCGGACTTGCCCTTCCGAGGCAGCAGTAACCAGCGCCTCATCGATGTCCAGAAATCCCTCTACTCAGGCGAGGTTGTCCTCTGGCAGCCCGACATCGCCATCTAAAAACTTTATCTCGGGGCCTGACCCCAGCACTAAGTTTTAGTCCTTGTAATTGTCGAGTTTCTGTAGGAAGTGCTGGCGGAAATCGTTCCAGTGGTAGTAGGGGGCGCAGTCTGTGGCGATGGGTAGTGTGGCCTCCTCCTCGTTGAGCAATACCTTGATGAGCACATCCTGATCCTTGGGGTTCTTACGGTAGAAGATAAACTGGATATTCGCGCCCATGGGGAAGATGCGATAGTTCACCCATCCTTTATCCTCCAGCTGTTCCACATCCTCGACTTGGATGTCGTAGCCGTTGAGCCCCAGCAGACAGGTGAGGGGCATCACCATCGTCTCGTGGCCGAAGCGCAAGGTGGCACCAGGACGGGGTAGGGCGATACAACTGTCTGCCTCCTCGATCATCTTCCGCAGCAGGTTACGCTGTGTGAAAGGCTGTGTGCCACCGTTCTGGGGTGACGGACCATAGGTGAGATACCAATAGACATTATCCTTGCGCCAGTTCACGTAGAGTTCGTCCGTGTTATAAAGGTCGTAGAAATCGATCTTGTCGCGCATCTCCGTGTTCTGGGCGATGGAGACCACTTTGAAGATATAATAGTTCAGACGCTCCAGATTCACGCAGTTGTTGGAGTAGGTGGTGTCGTTAAAGAGCGACTCCACAGGACGTTTAGGATCGACGTGTCTCAGGCAGAACTCATTATAAATATCCTGAGATACCTTCGGCAGGATCTTCTTCCTCAGCTTGGGATCGCGGAAGTTCATATAATACATATCGTGTTCGCTGGCATCATGGGTGATGCGGAGTTTCGGGTTCAGTGAAACCAGCTCCTGCAGGGCATTCTCCATCGAGAGAATGCAACGGATGACGACCGTACTCTTGGCATCGACACAGACATCGCCCTTGAACACCTCGGGGAAACGCTGATACATACGACGGGCAATGTCCCTGTGCTGCTGGGCACCCAGCGGGGTTAGTTCTCCGAGTCTGTCCCTGGCATCGTCACGCAACAGTGCCATCCTGCGCAGGATCTCCTTGCCTTTCTCATTCAGTTTCCCAAGACTATCTGCCAACAGGAGGGTGAAATAGGGATAGTCGTAGTCGCGGTGGTTGATGATAAACCGCGAGCCGTGTCTGCCGTAATGACTGATATAGAACGGCTTCTTCCCCTTCGGTGCCGGGGTGAGTGGCTTCGTGGGCTCAGGATATGCCATATAATTACTGGCTGAACGACGAGGGTTCTGATCGATCTCTTTCCAGATATCCTGGGCTGTGGCTTGGAGCGTGATACAACCCAGAATGACGGCGATTATTAATTTTCTCATAAAGTTTTTTCGATTTTGCGTGCAAATATACGAAAAAAACAGTATTTTTGCAAACAAATAGCAGGGATTATGGCAAAAAACATCAAATGGCAGGATGATTACTGGCTTCTTCTGCTCCAGATCTACTTGCAGAAACCCGTGGGTATCAAGCCGATGTACAGTCGGCGGATGGTGGATTTGAGTCTGGAACTCCATGTGTCCCCTTCAGTCCTTTTCAATAAGATGTGCCAGATAGCTAATCTGGAGACACCCCGTATTGAACGGTTCTGGGAGACCTATGGTGAGAACCCCCGTAAGTTGGCGAGGGCCGTCCGTCTGTACCGTGAGATGAAGGGTTTCAATAATGCCGATGAGTTCTACGACGGTGTGGAGACCAACGAGAGTTTCGAGAAGGATTTCAAGCCCGTGGCCGAGGGCGAGAAGTTCACCCCCGCGATGCTCATCCTCGTTCTGGATCTCTATTTCCGTCTGACACCTATCACGATGGTGCCTGAGACCCCCGAGGTGCAGGAATTGGCACGCCTTATGAAGGTGAGGTCGCAGGACGTGGCCGAGGCCTTGGAGGTGTTCCAGTACTGTGACCCCTATCTCCGTCGCAAGGAGGTGACCTTCAGTCCTTTGTTCCTGCCCTGCCAGCAGGTGTGGCGCCGCTTCGGCAATGCCAATCCTGAAGACTTGGCCTCTTTTGCCAATCAGTTGAAAGATTACTTCAGATGAGCGAGTACAGTCAGATACAGGAACAGAAGCTGGAACAGAAACTCGGACAGAGTATCTCGCATCAGCAGTTGTTGCAGGCAGCTCTTGTGGAACTGCCCCTGACACAGCTTGTCGATCGTATCAATACCGAGATGAACGACAACCCCGCCCTGGAGACTGCCAGCCCCGGCGACGAGGAGGATGGTCTGGGCTATCTGGATAATCTGGATAATCCGGACAATCTGGATGCTCCGGATGATTTCCTGTCGCAGAGTGAGCGCGAGGAGCGTCAGTCTGCCCTCGATGATGCCCTCAGCAATATCGGGCGCGATGACGAGGAACTGCCCGTCTATCAGGGTGGTAATGCCGTGGCCGAGGAGCGTGAGGAGATGGTCTATGGTGAGACGGTCTCTTTCTATGATCAGCTGAAGGAGCAGATGGGCGAACTTGAGATGACGGAGCAGCAGCGCGATATCATGGAGTATCTGATAGGCTCCCTCGACGATGATGGTTTGTTGCGAAAAGGTCTCGACGTGATCTGCGAGGAACTGGCCATCTATCATAACATCGATGTGACGGAACAGGAGGTGGAGCAGACGTTGCAGCTCTTGCAGACCTTCGACCCCGCAGGCATCGGCGCCCGCACGTTGCAGGAGTGTCTCCTGCTACAGATCAGTCGTCGCGAGCCCTCACGTGTCAGGGATCTGATGCAACGGGTGGTCCGCGACTTCTTCGATGAGTTTACGAAGAAACATTGGGACAAGATCCAGACGGCTTTCTCCTTGAATGATACACAGGCCGAGGCTCTTTTCCGTGAACTTCGGAAACTGAACCCGCGTCCTGGGGCTTCTCTGGGTGAGACCGTAGGACGAAACCTCCAGCAGATCACCCCTGATTTCATCGTGGATACTCAGGACGATAGTACGGTCACCTTCACGCTCAACAATGGTGAGGTGCCAGAGCTGAAGGTGTCGCAATCATTCGCCGACCTGTTGAAGGAATACCAGGATAATAAGGAGAACTTAAGCCGTCAGACGAAGGAGGCGCTGCTCTATACGAAGAAGAAGGTGGATGCCGCACAGAATTTCATCGAGGCCATCAAGGTACGGCGTCACACGTTGACAGTGACGATGCGAGCCATTATACAGTTGCAGCACCAGTTCTTTGTTGATGGTGATGAGGCTTCCCTGCGTCCGATGATCCTGCGTGACGTGGCGGAGAAGACAGGACTCGATCCCTCGACGATCTCCCGCGTGAGCAACTCGAAATACGCACAGACACGCTGGGGTACCTTCCCCTTGCGCCATTTCTTCAGCGACAGTTATGTGACGGAGAATGGTGAACAGCTCTCCACACGTCAGATCAAGGCCGCCCTGCGCGATATTGTCGAGGGTGAGGATCAAAAGCATCCGCTGAGTGACGATGTAATCAAGGAAGAACTCGCCAAACGAGGCTTCCCCATTGCCCGTAGGACGGTCGCCAAATATCGTGAACAATTGGGAATACCCATAGCAAGGTTAAGACGATGATCAGTAGGGAGAAGAATATCATCTTGGCAGCGAGGTTGGTGAGCATGCTGTTTACACCCTTCTACCTACCATTGGTCGGACTGATGGCGCTGTTCTTGTTCAGCTACCTCAGTCTGATGCCTTGGGCCTATAAGCTCCAGGTACTGACGCTGGTCTATGTCTTCACGATCCTCCTTCCCACCTTGCTGATTCATTTCTATCGCCGTCATCAGGGATGGACGCTCATCGAACTCGGACATAAGGAGCGCCGCGTGGTGCCCTATGTCATCTCCATCCTCTGCTATTTCTTCTGCATCTATCTGATGGATCTGATGCATATCCCCCATTTCATGGGATCTATCCTCTCTGCGGCACTGTTCATACAGATCGTCTGTGCGCTCATCAATGTGTGGTGGAAGATCTCTACGCATACGGCAGCCATCGGCGGTGTGGCAGGGGCCCTGTTCGTCTTCGGCGAGTATTTCGGATTCAACCCCGTGTGGTGGCTCTGTCTGGTATTGATCCTGGCAGGTATCCTCGGCTCCAGCCGTATGATCCTGCGTCAGCACACGCTGGCACAGGTGGTGGCAGGCTTCTTCGTGGGCGTCGTCTGTTCTATTCTTGGATTAATTTATTAGTAAGATATGAAACCATTAGTGAGTATTATCATGGGCAGCACGAGTGACCTGCCTATTATGGAGAAAGCCTGTAAGCTGTTGGACGAGCTGCAGGTGCCTTTTGAAGTGAATGCCCTCTCAGCCCATCGCACACCCGATGCTGTGGAGGAGTTCGCCCGTACGGCGAAGGATCGTGGTATCAAGGTGATCATCGCGGGAGCCGGTATGGCAGCTGCCTTGCCAGGTGTCATCGCCGCCTCAACGACACTGCCCGTGATCGGCGTACCCATCAAGGGCATGCTCGATGGTCTCGACGCCCTCCTCTCCATCGTACAGATGCCCCCAGGTATCCCTGTGGCTACGGTGGGCGTGAATGGTGCCCAGAACGCGGCCATCCTCGCTGTGGAGATGATGGCACTCAGTGATCAGGATCTGGCACAGCGACTGGCTGCCTATAAGGGTAACCTCAGCGTGAAGATCGAGAAGGCCAACGAAGAGTTGGCTGGCATCAAGTACAATTTCAAGACCAACTAAGATGTACCAGAGAAGACCATCTACAGAGACGCACGTCGGACATATAGGCATCGGCGGCGCCAACCCCATCCGCATCCAGTCCATGGGTACGGTGGATACCAACAATACCGAGGGCTGTGTGGCCCAGGCCAAACGTATCATCGATGCCGGAGGCGAACTCGTGCGCTTCACCACCCAGGGTGTCCGCGAGGCAGAGAACATGAAGAACATCTCTGCCCAGCTGAAGGCCGATGGCTATGACACCCCCCTCGTGGCCGATGTCCATTTCACGGCCCACACCGCTGATGTGGCAGCCCTCTACTGCGAGAAGGTACGCATCAATCCTGGCAACTATGTCGATCCCGGACGCACCTTCAAACATCTTGAATATACCGATGAGGAGTATGCCGCTGAGCTGAAGAAGATCGAGACGAAGCTCGTGCCCTTCCTGAATATCTGCAAGGAGCATCATACTGCCGTACGTATTGGCGTGAACCATGGTTCGCTCTCCGATCGTATCATGTCGCGCTATGGTGACACCCCCGAGGGCATCGTTGAGAGTTGCATGGAGTTCCTGCGTATCTTCAAGCGCGAGAACTTCAACGATGTTGTCATCTCCATCAAGGCCTCGAACACCGTGGTGATGGTGACCACCGTACGCCTGTTGGTGAAGACGATGGATAAGGAGGATATGCACTATCCCCTGCACCTTGGCGTTACGGAGGCTGGCGAGGGCGAAGACGGGCGCATCAAGAGTGCTGTAGGCATTGGTGCCCTGCTTACGGAGGGTATTGGCGACACCATCCGCGTTTCACTCTCTGAGGAACCTGAGTGCGAGATTCCCGTCGCCCGTAAGCTCGTAGATATGATCCCTGAGTGCTCGAAACTGCGCGAAGAGGCTGAGGCCGGTATTCAGGATGATACCATCACGCTGGCCGTCGATGCCCCAGACTGGGAGTCGCTCCAGCTGAAAGCCGCCATGGCCGTAGGTGCACTGCTGATAGACAAGAAGGCCCATCAACTCGTGATCAAGAATCCAGGTTTCGATCAGTCTCGTCTCGTGGAACTCGCTGACGCCATCCTCCAGGCTGCCCGCATCAAGTTCACAAAGACAGAATACATCTCCTGCCCAGGCTGCGGACGCACGCTTTACAACCTCCAGGAGACCATTGCCAAGATCAAGGCTGCCACAAAGGATCTTGTGGGACTGAAGATCGGCATCATGGGCTGTATCGTCAACGGTCCTGGTGAGATGGCCGACGCTGACTATGGCTATGTAGGCGCAGGACGTGGTAAGATCTCCCTCTACAAGGCCAAGGAGTGTGTCGAGAAAAACATCCCCGAGTCCGAGGCCGTCGAAAAACTCCTCGAACTGATAAGAAAAGACCGTCAATAAAATAATCCCCGCCACGTGGCGGGGATTATTTATTTCATCAGGATCTCTGCGAGTTCCTTCATACCCTCCGAGGCGCCCTTCTGGATCTGCTGTACACGCCCCCCAGCATTGATGGGATTCGGATCGATGAGATAGATAGGTACCCCAGGACGTGCGTAGTGCATCAGTCCTGCGGCGGGATAGACCACCAGCGACGTACCGATGATGATCAGGATATCCGCCTCCGACACCGCGTCCGCAGCCACTCCGATCATCGGCACGGCCTCTCCGAAGAATACGATGAAGGGTCGCAACAGCGAACCGTCGCCCGCCATCGTACCAGGCTCCACCTCACAGTTCTCGGGCGTCAGCTGGATTTGATACCGCGGATCATCGACATCGTAGCTCGAACAGACCTTCATCAGTTCTCCGTGCAGATGGATCACCTTCGAGGATCCCGCCATCTCGTGCAGGTTGTCCACATTCTGTGTCACCACCGTCACATCGTACTTCTCCTCCAGTTTCGCCACGAGCTTGTGACCCTCATTCGGCTGCACCCCCCAGCATTTCTTACGGAGCATGTTGTAGAAGTTCGTCACGAGCGTAGGATCAGCCAACCATCCTTCGTGGGTGGCCACCTTCGATACGGGATAGTTCTCCCAGAGGCCGTCGGCATCGCGGAACGTCTTCAGTCCGCTCTCCACCGACATGCCTGCACCAGTTAATACAACAACTTTCTTCATAGGCATCATGATGATTTATGATGCAAATATACAACTTTTCTGCTAAAAAAAGTGATTTTTGCCGAAGATATTGCAATAGAATGAGAAAATAGTTGTAACTTTGCGCCGTTTTTTAAGGTTACACATTATTAATATAGGATATATGGATAAGTTAAGCTATGCTTTAGGTTTGGGCATCGGACAGCAGTTGTCGCAGATGGGTGCCGAGAATATCAGTGCCGAGGATTTCGCACAGGCCATCAAGGATGTGCTGGAGGGCAACGAGCTGAAGGTGTCTCATCGTGAGGCACAGTCGATCGTACAGGACTACTTCAAGAAGCAGGAAGAGAAGCTTCAGGCCCAGCGTGCCGAGCAGGGTAAGGTGCAGAAGGAGGCAGGTGAGAAGTTCCTCGCCGAGAACGCCAAGAAGGAGGGTGTCGTCACCCTGCCCAGCGGTCTGCAGTACAAGGTGCTCTTCGAGGGCAAGGGTAAGAAGCCGACGGCGAAGGATACGGTGATGTGCCACTACGAGGGTACGCTCATCGACGGTACGGTGTTCGACAGCAGCTACCAGCGCGGAGAGCCCGCCACATTCCCCTTGCAGCAGGTCATCGCAGGATGGACGGAGGGTCTGCAGCTCATGCAGGAGGGTGCCAAGTACCGCTTCTTCATCCCCTTCCGTCTGGGTTACGGTGCTGGTGGTGCAGGAGCCTCCATCCCCCCGTACGCCACGCTTATCTTCGACGTGGAACTGATTCAGGTAGTTTAGTTGAGAATTTATAGTTAATAATTAATAGTTTATGAAGAAATTAATGTTTGTAGCCGTTATGGCTATTATGGCTGCAGGATTCACTGCCTGTGGCAACTCGGCTCCCAGAGCCAGTCTGAAAACTGACCTCGATACCTTGAGCTACGCCATCGGTATGGCCCAGACTCAGGGTCTGAAGGAGTACCTCGTAGGTAGCATGGGTGTTGACACCGCCTATATGGCAGACTTCATCAAGGGTCTCAACGAGGGTGTGAACGCTGGTGAGAACAAGAAGAAGGCCGCCTACTATGCAGGTATCCAGATTGGTCAGCAGATCTCCACCCGTATGTTCAAGGGTATCAACCACGAGCTCTTTGGTGAGGACTCCACGAAGACCATCTCCACGAAGAACTTCATGGCTGCCTTCATCAGCGCCGTGACAGGCAAGAAGGGGCTGATGACCATGGAAGAGGCTCAGGAGACCGCCCAGAGGATGATGCAGGAGGTCAAGGCCCGTGAGCTGGAGAAGACCTATGGCGAGAACAAGGCAAAGGGTGAGAAGTTCCTCGCCGACAATGCCAAGAAAGAGGATGTGAAGACCCTTGAGAGTGGTCTGCAGTATAAGGTCATCAAGGAGGGTACGGGTGCTATCCCCAGCGATACCTCTCTGGTGAAGGTGAACTACGAGGGCCGTCTCATCGATGGTACCGTGTTCGACAGCTCCTACGAGCGTGGTGAGCCCGCCGTCTTCCGTGCCAATCAGGTGATCAAGGGTTGGACAGAGGCCCTTTGCAAGATGCCTGCAGGCTCCGTCTGGGAGGTCTATATCCCCCAGGATCTCGCATACGGTGAGCGTCAGCAGAACAAGATCGATCCTTTCTCAGCCCTGGTCTTCAAGATCGAGCTCCTTGAGGTTAATCCGAAGAAGAAGTAATGAAGAAAGTGATATGTCTCGCACTCGTCCTCGTGGCGAGTGCTTCTTTTTCTCCCGCCGAGGCTGCGAAGAAAAAGAAGGTCGTGGAGCCCGCACCCGTCGTGGAGGCTCCCGTGGTACTTACCAACAGCTCCGACTCCGTGAGCTATGCAGGAGGCATGCGCCTGACGGAGGGACTCCTGCCCTTCCTGCTCCAGCAGAAGGTGGACACCACCCTCATGGACGATTTCCTGCAGGGCTTCCGTGCCGCTCTCGCTGCCGCTGATGATCCCAAGCAGAAAGCCTACTTCATCGGCATGGACATCGCGCGACAGGTCAGCGAACGCATGGTGCCAGGGATGACGAAGGATTTCCAGGACTCCCCCGACTCCATCATCGCCGACAAGCTCTACCGTGGTTTTACGGATGCCCTGAAGAAGGACACCACCGTGTTCACTGTCGAGGCCGCCACCACCTATTTCAACGATAAGCAGCGTGCCGACAAAGCCGCCAAGGAGGAGAAACTCTATGGTCCCAATCGCGATGCAGGCACCCAGTTCCTCATCGAGAACGCCAAGAAGGAAGGTGTCATCAAACTCCCCAGTGGTCTGCAGTACAAAGTGCTCATGCAGGGCAGCGGTGAGGTTCCCCAGCCCGATGATAAGGTACTCGTCCACTACGAGGGCCGTCTCATCGATGGTACAGTCTTCGACAGTTCTAAGAAACATGGTGACAAACCCATCGATTTCAAACCCTCACAGGTGATCAAGGGATGGACGGAAGCCCTCACGATGATGCCCGTAGGCTCGAAATGGCAGCTCTACATCCCCTATTACCTCGCCTATGGCGAACGGGGGGCAGGCAATGACATCAAACCCTACAGTACACTCGTCTTCGACGTCGAACTTGTCGGCATCGAACACGAATAACAGCAAGTGTGTCACGAAAGTGGCACACTTTTTTTATTTTTTTTCATAAAAAGTTGCATTGTTCAATATTATTCCTTATTTTTGCTGACAAATTGTAACATAATCAACAAGAAATGGAAAAAATTGATCTTTTGGACAAGAAGATTCTGAGCATCCTGTCAAAGAATGCCCGTATTCCCTTCAAGGATGTCGCTACGGAGTGCAACGTGTCGCGCGCAGCCATCCACCAGCGTGTGCAACATCTCATCGATGCCGATGTCATCACGGGCAGCGGCTTCGATGTCAACCCCAAAAGCCTCGGCTACTCCACCTGTACCTACGTGGGTATCACGTTGGAGAAAGGCTCGATGTATAAGGATGTGGTGGAGATGCTGAAGCACATCCCAGAGGTGGTGGAGTGCCACTTCACTACGGGTCCCTACACCATGCTCGTGAAGCTCTACGCCCGTGACAACGAACAACTCATGGAACTGCTTAACGGTAAGTTGCAGGGCATCCCTGGTGTGATGGCCACAGAGACACTTATCTCCCTCGAACAGAGCCTGAAGCGCGAGATACCCATCACCATCGACGAATAGGCGCGACTATGGCAAAGCCTTTCGACCTGCAGTCGTATCTCGACGATATCTACGGCCACTATCCCGAGGCCGACTACAAGCCCGTCATAGGCATCACGGGCAACTACGACGAACAGACCCAGAAACTCGCAGAGGGCTACTACAAGAGTGTGGTGGCAGCAGGAGGCGTACCCCTGATCATACCTCCCATCTCCGACGAGGCCGTGATCCTGAACACCCTGGAGCATATCGATGCCCTCATCCTCAGTGGAGGCGGCGACTTCGACCCCCACTGGGCAGGAGAAGAGCCATTGCCCGCCCTCGGCACCGTCAACGCAGAGCGCGACCTCCCCGAGCTCCTCATCACACGTCTGGCCTACAACCGTCAGATTCCCATCCTCGGCATCTGTCGCGGTATCCAGACGCTCGCGATGGCCCTCGGAGGACGAGTCGCACAAGATATCGCGACCGTCATCGCTCCCGCGAATCCCATCCAGCACTCGCAGAGTGCCCCCCGCAGTGAGGCGACGCATACTGTCACCATCGCGTCCGACAGCACGCTGGCACAGATTTATAGCGGAGAACTCTCCGTCAACTCCTTCCACCACCAGGCGGTCCTCACCCCTGGCGAGAAATTCCGCGTTGTCGCCACCGCTCCCGATGGCGTCATCGAGGCCATGGAGAGCACGGAGTACAAGCCCATCATTGGTGTCCAGTGGCATCCCGAATGTCTCGCCAATGGTCTGCCACTCTTCCAGTGGATCATCACAGAGGCGCGCACCTATCGTGAGGCCCATCGCATCCACGACCGCGTGCTCACCCTCGACACCCATTGCGACACCCCGATGTTCTTCCCCCAGGGCATCCACTTTGACCATCGCGATCCCAAGATCCTCGTCGATCTCCATAAGATGACGGAGGGGCGCCAGGATGCCACGATCATGGTGGCCTACCTCCCGCAGCCCACGGAGAACCCCACGGCCTTCGCAGATAACATCTTTGACAAGATAGAGGACATCGTGCGCGAGAACCACGACTATATCCGTCTCGCCCGCACACCTGACGATCTCTGGCGCAACAAGCACGAGGGGCGCAAGAGCATCATGCTCGGCATAGAGAACGGCATCGCCCTCGACGGTCGTCTGGAGAACCTGCAGCACTTCAAGGAGCGCGGCATCGTGTATATGACCCTCTGCCATAACGGCGACAACGACATCTGCGACTCCGCCAAGGGCAGCCACACATGGGGAGGTATCAGCCCCTTCGGCGAGAAGGTGATACGCGAGATGAACCGTCTCGGCATCCTCATCGATTTGAGTCACGCCGCAGAGACGAGCTTCTACGACGCCCTCGACATCAGCAGCGCGCCCATCGTGTGCAGCCACTCCTCCGCACGCGCCCTCTGCGACCACCCCCGTAACCTGACGGATGATCAGATGCGCGCGCTGGCAGCGAAGGGTGGGGTGGCACAGACCACCATCTACAACGGATTCCTGCGCACTGACGGAGAGGCGACGATCCGTGACGTGATGGCCCACCTCGACCACGCCATCGACATCATGGGTATTGATCACGTAGGCCTCGGCACCGACTTCGACGGTGACGGAGGCGTCCCTGGCCTCGCCGATTCCTCCGAACTCCTCAACTTCACGCGCCAGCTCCTCGCCCGCCGCTACTCCCCCGCCGACATCCAGAAAATCTGGGGCGGAAACTTCCTCAGACTAATTAGAAATTAGGAATTATGATTACACTAACCACACCAATTTCGCTGGAGGGACTGACTCAACGCGGAGCCCCGGGACTGACCCAAATGCGGATGTCTCCGACTCCGCAGAGGGGTCTGTCCCCAGTACACAAGCGCTCTGTCCTCAAGCGCTTCCTGCGGCAGGTGGTATTCTCTATGACCACTCTCCTTTTCCTCTCCTGCGGCTTCCGCCAGCAGACTACCACCTCCGACACCACCACTGCCACCCCCGTAGGTCCCGTCTTCAGCGCCGACAGCGCCTACGCTTTCTGCCAGGCCCAATGCTCCTTCGGCTCCCGCACGATGAACAGTCCCGCCCACGACGCTTGCGCCCGTTGGATCGTCACGAAATTCACTGACTACGGCATGACCGTCACAGAACAGCACGCCACTCTCACTGGCTACGACGGTACCCCCCTGCGCAGCACCAACATCATCGCCAGCTACAACCCCGACGCTCAGGACCGTATCCTGCTCTGTGCCCACTGGGACAGCCGTCCTTGGGCCGACAACGATCCCGACCCCGCTAATCATCATACGCCCGTCCTCGCTGCCAATGACGGCGCCAGCGGCGTCGCAGTGATGCTCGAAATCGCTCGTCTGATCAGTGGAGACAAGAGCCTTTCCCTCGGCCTCGACTTCATCTGCTTCGATGCCGAGGACTACGGCACTCCCCAATGGAGCACCACCCCCGATCCAGGCAACACCTGGGCCCTTGGCTCCCAACACTGGGCCGCCTCCGTCCCCAAGGACAAGGCCAAGAACTACCGCTTCGGCATCCTCCTCGACATGGTGGGAGGCCAGGGCGCACAGTTCTATCAGGAACAGATGTCGCTCTACTACGCCCGCAACATCGTAGAGAAAGTGTGGCGCGCAGCACAGGTCGTAGGCTTCGGATCACTCTTCCCCACCAGCGAGGGAGGAGGCATCACAGACGATCATATCCCCGTCAACCGCGTGGCGAAGATCCCCTGCAT
The DNA here is from genome assembly GCA_017965475.1 of Prevotella sp. Classification (GTDB taxonomy): domain Bacteria; phylum Bacteroidota; class Bacteroidia; order Bacteroidales; family Bacteroidaceae; genus Prevotella. The sequence continues at coordinate 2,662 of JAGCPV010000118.1, read as the reverse complement.
CGACATCATCCCCCACTATCCCGACTGCGAACAGAGTTCCTTCGGCCCCACGTGGCACACCATCCACGATGACATGGACCACATCGACCCCAACACCCTCCAAGCCGTCGGCCAAACCCTCATCCAAGTCCTCTTCAGCGAATAAATTTAGTATCTGGGACTGACTCAACGCGGAGCCCCGGGACTGACCCAAATGCGGATGTCTCCGACTCCGCAGAGGGGTCTGTCCCCAGTACACAAAGGTCTGTCCCCAGCGTCGAAAAACTTTATCTCGGGGCCTGACCCCAAGATGAAGTTTTTCCAAATTTATTTGGAACTTTCAGGAAAACTTCGTATATTTGTGGCCGAAATCAACTTAAACATAACTGATCCATGGACATGACTAAAAACCCGACCTTCCACACCAGGGTGGCGATGACGCTATTCCTGCTGATCCTCACCATTCTTGCCCCCACCAGTAAAGCCTGGGCAGACTACGTGAAATACATCAATAAAGATGGGGTTGAGAAGAACGACTTAAATGCCACGAAGCTCAATGGCAGCAACTCAGCCACTACGCTCTCTGGCGTATATTTCGTCAATAGTAACACCACCGCCAATTACTTAGACAAGATCACGCTCAATGGCGATGTGACGATCATCCTCTGCGACGACGCAACGCTGAACATTGGCACCAATCAGAATCCTCTCAGCGGTCCCTGTATCGACGGAGGCAACAACTCTCTCACCATCTATGGCCAGACAAACCAGACGGGGACAATAAATATCTATTGTAGTAGCTCATCTCACATAAGTCTTGATGGATCCTATAATCAGTATGGCGGCAATGTCAATCTCAATGGTACATACGATGGGTATGGGATCACTTTATCTGGTAACAGCAAAACACATACCCTCACCCGAGGCAGTCTCACCATCAACAACGGTACTGGTGCCAGTGCCGCTATCAATCTCTCTGGTAATTATAGTCATATCAATATAAGCGGTGGCACTCTCACTACCACCAACCCACGCGTTGTCACTGCCATCACCATCTCAAAAAGTAATAGTAGTATCAACATGAGCGGTGGCGTCCTCACGGTCACAGGCAGTTCTAAGGGTATTCAAGGCTCTGTCACCATGAGCGGTGGCGTCCTCACAGCCACAAGCGAAGGTTGTGGCATTTGGGGCAATGTCAACATGAGTGGAGGCGTCCTCACCACTACAGGCACAACTTCTTGTGGCATCAGTGGCAATGTCACTTCCATGAGCGGTGGCGCCCTCACGGCCGAAGGCAACCATGGCATTGCTGGCAATGTCACCATGAGCGGAGGCTTCCTCACCGCTACGGGCACAAATAATAAAGGCATTGAAGGCTCTGTCAATTTCACTGGTGGCAACTTTAAGGCTACAACCAGCAATAGCGATAACTATCTTGGCATAAGCGGCACGGCCACACTCAGCTGGAGCAGCTGTTACGACAGTTTTACGGCCAACAAATGCACCGTCAGTATCGCTGACGGAAAGCAGTTCCTCGACGGCGGCACTCCAGTTTCGGGAAATAATATTGCGATCGACGGCACGACGACGCTGACGCCCGACAATAGAGGAGATTTTGCTAGCAGTACCCGCATCGATTTGGAGGTGCATGACGACGGTACAGGCAATTACTGGACTACGTTCTACCACCCTGCGGTGGGTTTTAATATCAGTGCCAACGAGAATGGCGTCCCGACGGCGTATATAGCAACAGTAAGCGGGTCGAAAGTGGAACTGACAGGAATAGAGCCTATCGGATGTATTCCCGCAGGTCAGGCAGTGATCGTGAAAACAGCGACTTATGGAAATGGAAAAATCACTTTGACGCGTTCTGATGACATCGATCAGCCCAGTGGCACTAACCACCTCAAAGGTGGCGCATCAGTGACCCCTGGCAAAGTTGCCTACACCTTGTCGCGCGGCAACGGCGGAACGGGCACACTGGGCTTCTATAAGTTCAGCGGCACATCGCTCGACCCCTACAAGGCCCATCTGGAGATAGACCCGTCATCGCCCAGTCCTGCGCGCGGCTTCTTCGACATCGACGATGACGAGACAACGGGGATCCTTACCCCACCCCTTACTCCTCCCCTGATAGGGGCGGGGAGTTCTGAGGCCGCGTGGTATTCGCTCGATGGCCGCAGACTGAGTGGCAAGCCCCAGAAAAAGGGCATCTATGTGAGAAACGGACAGAAATACATCGTAAAATAAAGGAGGACTAAACTATGACACATCACGACAACAAACTCGCCTGCGAGAAGTTCGCTTGCGCAACGCCCTGCGACGGCCACAAGCTCACTTACGTGAAGCCCACGATGACGGTCTATCCCCTCATCGCCCCCTCTCATCTCCTCCAGTCCTCCTCCATGCCCATCGATCCCACCGAAGCCGCCGAACAGTGGTAACCCAGCGTCGAAAAACTTTATCTCGGGGTCAGGCCCCGAGATAAAATTACTTCATCTTGGGGCCTGACCCCAGCATTAAGTCGAGAGAAAATAATCCGCAAAATCCTTGCATTTTTCAGGATTTCTCCCTATCTTTGCAGGCGATGTTTGAGAAAGAAATAGAAGAATACGAACGTATCCGAAAGGAATATCAGGAGAAGATAGCCAATAGGATGGGGAAGAAGCAGTGGATGGAATAC
>JAGCPV010000117.1 GCA_017965475.1 Prevotella sp. | reverse complement strand
GTTAGTATTCATGTTCGTAGCAGTTGCTGCTATCTCTTTCGCATCTTGTGGTAACAAGGCTCAGCAGGCTCCTGTTGACACCGATTCTATCGCAGAGGTTGTTGATAGCGTTATTGACAGCGTTGCTGTTGATTCAGTTGCTGCTGATTCAGTTGTTGCTGAGTAATCAACCGAACTGAGAGAAACAAAGGCTGTTGGACGAGAGTCCAGCAGCCTTTTTTCTTTTTGTCTATTTCCTAACTCTCATATTACCGATATATGGGCAAATGTGTTTTTGTCAACAAGTCAACGAGTCAACAAACGGGTATTGGAAATCAACAAATATTACCTATAATAATTTATTATATATTACAATATATATAAATTTATAATATATTATTATACTCTCTAAACTCTAAGTTTCGTTGAGAAACAGGTTTTGTTGATTTGTTGACCTCCTACTGGGGCCTGACCCCAGAACTACGAGCCGGACGACAACGACGGCGACTAAGTGAAAGGAGGTGACGCATGAAGAAGCGCATTATTGAGATCGCGGTGAAGGTTGTAGTAGCGGCTCTCACGGCCTTCCTGACCGCGATTACCACTACGAGTTGAATGGGTCTTGGGCCGATAGTGATCTAGGCACACTGGGTATTAGACCGCACTGGGAGACTGGCCCCTCTGCGCAATTGGAGATTGCTAACATTTGGGCCAGTCCCCAGTGCTAACAAAAAATCCCGGGGGCAGATGCCCTCGGGACGCTGTTGTAATAATAAATAATGATGCCTTACAGCAGTGATTAATTATTAATTGTTTTTGATTTAAAAATTTCAGGGGTTATGCCTCTGTGGGAGCCTCTTCCTCGGCGGCGGGAGTTCCGAGAGCCTCAAGGGTCTCTTCCTCAGCAATCTCCTCAGCGGCGGCAGCCTCGTCGGCAGCAGCCTTCTTGGCATCAGCGGCAGCCTTGATAGCAGCCTCAGCATCGGCAGCAGCCTTCAGCTCGGCAGCGTTCTCGGCAACGACCTTCACGGGGATCTCAACAGTCACCTCCTTGTGGAAATGAACGAGAGCCACATAGTCGCCGATCTTCTTGGCATCCTTCATGGTGATGATCTTACGATCGACCTCCTTACCCATCTTTGTGAGCTCGTCGGCCACCTGAGCGGCACCTACGGAACCGTAGAGCTGACCAGTGGCACTCACCTTAGCGGCAATCTCGAGAGCCACACCATTGAGCTGGGCAGCCTTCTCCTCAGCGGCAGCCTTCAGGGCAGCCAGCTTGTGGGCCTGCTGCTTCAGGTTCTCAGCGAGGATCTTCTTGGCCATCGGAGATGCAATCACACCCTTTCCCTGGGGGATCAGGTAGTTGCGGCCGTAGCCAGACTTCACATTCACGATATCGTTCTTGAATCCCAGACCGATAATATCTTCTTTCAGTATAATTTCCATAATCTTGCGTCCTCCTCTTTAATTATTTCATCAAATCGGTTACGTAAGGCAGCAGGGCGATCTGACGGGCACGCTTCACAGCCTGGGCCACGCGACGCTGATACTTCAGAGATGTTCCAGTGATGCGACGGGGAAGAATCTTACCCTGCTCGTTGAGGAACTTCTTCAGGAACTCGGGATCCTTGTAGTCGATATACTTGATACCGCTCTTCTTGAAACGGCAATACTTCTTCTTCTTCGTGTCGATAGAAGGAGCATTCAGGAAACGGATTTCACTCTGTTCTGCCATAATTAAGCCTCCTCTTTTTTACCAAGCTTTGCACGACGCTTCTCTGCATACGCCACTGCATACTTGTCAAGTTTAACGGTCTGGAAACGGATCACCTTCTCATCACGACGGAAAGCGGTCTCCAGTACTTTCATCACTTCTGGCTCAGCCTTGAACTCTACCAGGCAGTAGAAGCCCGTAGATTTCTTCTGAATAGCATAAGCCATCTTCTTCAGTCCCCAGGCCTCTTCACTAATGATCTCTGCACCCTTGTCGGTCAGGATCTTCTTGAATTTTGCGGCCGTTTCCTTCATCTGATCATCAGACAAAACGGGAGTTAAAATGAAAACGGTTTCGTATTGATTCATACTTTAATAAATAAATAAAATTAATAATGTGCTTCGAAAAGCGGGTGCAAAGGTACGATAATTAATTTAGAACAAAGAGTCAAGGGTGATGAGTTATGATTACTTTTAAGGAAATTTAATACTTTTCACACTTTTTCTGCTGACGAATGTGCAAAAACACACCCAACAGAATCAGGAGCAATCCTCCCAACAGCATGAGGTTGGAAGACGTCCATCCTACCAGATAGCCTATACCCAAAAGGAGGGCGCCGACCACAATCAGCGCCACTCCTATGAGTTGTTTCCAACGGCTCATTCCTCTTCGGGGGTAATCAGTTTGTAACCCTTGCCGTGGATGTTGATGATCTCGATCTGACTGTCTTCCTTCAGGTGCTTGCGCAGCTTGGTGATATACACGTCCATCGAACGGGCATTGAAGTAGTTGTCGTCGATCCAGATGGTCTTCAGGGCGAAGTCGCGCTGCAGGATCTCGTTGGAGTGGCTGCAGAGCAGGGCCAGCAGCTCATTCTCCTTCGTGGTGAGCTTCGTCTGCTTCTCACCGATGCTGAGCAACTGCTTCTGGGTGTCGAAGGTGAACTTACCGATGTGATAGACGGTGGATTCCTTGCTCTTCTTGCCCTTCGTACGACGCAGGATGGCCTCTACACGGAACACGAGCTCCTCCATGGAGAAGGGCTTGGTGATATAGTCGTCGGCACCCAGCTTGAAACCTTCCAGGATATCCTCCTTCAGGGTCTTGGCCGTCAAGAAGATGACAGGTACGTCGGCATTGGCGGAACGGATCTCCTGAGCCAGCGTGAAACCGTCCTTCTTAGGCATCATCACATCGAGCACGCAGATGTCGAACTTGGTCTTCAGGAAAGCCTTGAAACCGGCATCACCATCAGTACAGAGTTCTGCCACATAGCCCTTAGCCTGTAAATACTCACGGAGCAACATTCCGAGGTTTTCGTCGTCCTCGCAAAGCAGGATTTTTACTTTATCTTCCATAATCACTTTTTATTTAAATTGTTAATACTATGAATTTTCCTCATTAAGAATCGGGAGGGTAATGGTAAAGGTGGTGCCCTTACCCAGTTCACTCTCGCACTTGATGGTGCCCTCGTGCAGCGAGATGATCTTCTTCACGTAAGCGAGACCCAGTCCGAAGCCCTTCACATCATGCACATTACCTGTATGCACACGGTAGAACTTATCAAATATCTTCTTCACATTCTCCTTCTTGATGCCGAGACCCGTATCACGGATGGAGAAGCACAGGCGGCCCTTGTCATTCCAAGTACGGATATACAGGTCGAGCGGCTGTTCTGGCTTACGGTACTTCACAGCATTGTCCATCAGGTTGGTGATGGCATTCTGGAAATGCACCTCATCGACGAAGATGGCTGAATCCACGGCTTCAATCTCCGTATAGATCTTTCCTCCCGTATGCTCCACACGCAGGGAGAAGGTGGAGGCAATAGACTCCAGCAGTTCGTTCAGGTCGAGTTCCTTCTTCTTGAACGTGGCCGTCTGACGGTCGAACATCGACATCTGGAGCACCTTCTCCACGAGGAAACGCAGGCGCTTCGACTCATCATTGATCACGCCACCCAGGTGCTTCATCATCCTCGGACTCTTATCGACAGACTCATCATTGAGCATCTGAGCTGCCAGGGAGATACTGGATATCGGCGTCTTCAGCTCGTGGGTCATATTATTGATGAAGTCGTTCTTGATCTCATTATACCGCTTCTGACGGAAGATCACCACAATGGTGAAGATGAACGTGATCAGCAGTACCACCGTGAACACCACGGCCGGAATCATGAACGTCACACTTGAGAAGATGTACGAGTTCATGTCGGGGAAGTGGATCTTCACCACACCCATCTTCGGCGACGGGTCGTTGCGGAACAACTCCTTCTTGTAGGTATATTCCTCACCTTCCTCGCTATAGTCGGGACAACGATACACCTCACGGCCGTCTGCCGTCTCCACACGGAAATGATAAGGGATATTGATGCCGTTGTTCATCAGTTCCAGACGGATGTCACGATCCAGCAGCTTGAAGTTGATGCGTTCCCTCAGGGGCTTGTCACTGGCCGTGTAAAGGATGTTATACACCACCTCGTCGAGCAGTGCCTTCTGATAGACATAACGGTTGCGCACGATCTCCTGCAGCGACTTGGAGGCCTCGGAGATGGAGTTCTTATCCGTACGCAGGATCATCGCCTTGGGCACGTTGGCGGGTTTGATGGCAAAGGTCTTCAACTCAAAGCTGGAATACACCGTACCGTCATCGGCAGCCACGGCAAACTGGTGGCTCTGCTTGATGGTGCCGTCGAGGCCGTCCACGGCCACAGAATCCTTCTGGATAGCCTTGCGCTCCGTCTGTTTCACGTCTTTCTCCAGATAACGGAGCGTCTCATTCATCTCCAGGTTGCGGGATGCCTGATACAGACTACGGTTCACAGACTCGTCGAACTGTTCCTTCTTCATCTTGACCATCTCCTCAATATAGGAGATCTGCAAGTAGAGAAGTCCGACGAACGAGAGTCCCATGACGATGGCAATCAGCCAGATTGTACTTTTCTTCATTGTATGGTTTCAAATCTGTCGCAAAAGTAAGACAAATCTTAATTGGAAAGGATTATTATGTTAATTATTAATGTGGATTTTGCACAAATTAACATCTTTGTAGAATATAGATGATCATATATAAACAAAAAGAAACCCACAAGAGCACGTCCTGTGAGTTTCCTGATGGGCTCCTGCCCTTCAAGGTTGATTACTTCAGTTCTTTTTCTATCGCATCAAGCACATTAGTGGGTTATGGTTACAGGTTAAAGAAGCCGAAGAAATACATGACGGCCACACGACGGACATCAGTCATCTGCTCAGCCTTGCCGATGATGGAACCGTTCTTGCGGATGTCACCACTTTTCTCCACCTTGCCAACGATGGAACCACCAATACGGACACTACCATCCTGCTCCACCTTACCGACAATGGAACCACCCTTGCGGATGTCGCCATTAGATTCAATCTTGCCTTCAATGGAACCACCCACACGGATGTAGCCATTAGACTCAAACCTGCCCACGATGGAACCGTTGAGGCGGACATCACCATTCGACTCAATCTTGCCTACGATACTACCACCCTTGCGGAGCGTGTCACCCATCACATTGACATTCACTGCCATCAACAGAGCTACTGCCATTACCAGTCTCAAAAAGCTTGTTTTCTTCATTGTTGTAAAGTTTTTAATTGTTAATAATATGGTTTATTCTTTCTTGTCTATCTGCTCCAGCAACTCATAATCAGTCAGAAGCCGCAAGTAGTCGAAGGCCATCTGCTGCATCATCTTCTGTCGTTTCTGCTTCTGCGGTTGTTGCATATCTGACTATTATGGTTTACACATTGATTTCCGGGTGCAAAGATACGAAAAAAGCCATATACCCCTATGAACAATTTCTACCAAAAACAACGCTACGGTTTACAAAATCTTCCAATATACAAAAAAGCAGGCCCTGAAGCCCGCTTTCTGATGTGATTATTGCTTTTCCCGATACTGTGTCGGGGTCATGCCGTATGCCTTACGGAAGATACGATTGAAACTCGTCGCCTCATCATAGCCACAACGGTTGGCTACCTGAGAGATCGGCATATCAGGACTGTTCGTCAGCAGTTTCGCTGCCAGTTCCATCTGAATGGCGGAGATGAATGCCTTAGGCGACTCCCCTGTGACAGTCATCAGGCGACGACGGAAGGTCTGCACGCTCATATTCATCTCACTGGCGACATCCTCCACCCCATAATGACCTGTGGGCAAACCAGCGTTCACCACCTCAATAAGACGGAACAGGAACTGACGGTCTGCCTCGTTCGTCTCCGTTGTCTCCTGAGTCTCGTCCGACGCCGTCTCTTTCTTGCTATCCACATCTTCGGCAAGATGCTTCTGAAGTTCCGAGATGTCGCGAATAAGTTCCTGTATGCGCTGGCGGTCACGACGACTACGCCACACGCCAAAGGTCAGCAACGCCAACAACAGCAGGATACCTGCTATACCTATTATATAATATATCCGTTGGGTGTGTTGCATCGCGGCATTCTCTGCCTGAAGTTCACCATAACCATATTCTGTGGCATATTTCGACAACAACTCTCCCGTCTTCTCATCGTAAAGGGAGTCTCGTAACTCATTATAGCGGTCGTTATGCTCCATGGCCAAAGCCGGATCTGTTGCCCTGAGAGCCATGTAGAGACCCTTACGCGAATAGCTCTCGTTAAAGATGTCGTGCTGGTCGGTAAAAATAGCAAGTGCCTCGTTGAAATAGCGCACTGCTGCCGAATCGTTGTTCTCATTGTGCAGCAACTGTCCCATCTGGTTACAGGCGATTCCTAACGAATGACGATTGCCGCTCTGTCGCAATCCTGGGATGGCTTCTTGCAGTGCCTGTTTGGCGTCATCGAAACGTTTGAGAGCGATGAGGGCGGCTGCACGCTGCGCCTGACGAACAGCGATCTTATCCTGCCTGCCCAACTGTTTCTCCAACTGCCAGGCCTGTGTAGCATAGTCAAGGGCTTTGTCCTCTTCCTCCAGATGGTGATAGACCTCTGAGGCCATACCCAACAAGACTGCCTGACGCTGCGGGTTACCTGCTTCCTTAGCATACTGGAGACCTTTCAGGACATATTTCTCTGCTTCCTTGGGTTGGCGCATACTCATATAGATACCTGCAAGGGTGTTCAGGCTCGAAGCGATATTGTCTTTATGGCCAGTCTTCATGTCAAGTTCGTTACAGAGTTTGGCATATCTGACGGCCTCATTAAAATTACCCTGACGGATGAAGATTAGTGACAGCAGATTCAGACAGTCGCCCTCCACAGAACGATTACCGCCTTCCTGACATAGTGGCAGGGCCTTCAGGCCCATCTCCTGAGCCATGTCATAATTCTGCTGGTCGTAATAATACTCTGCCGCCCAATACCACACCTGTTGGCGCAGGGTATCAACTGGGGTAGTATCACTCATTTGAATCTTGCTGTCAGTAAACCCTTCCTTATCGAGCTGGGCGAAGAAAGCATTGGCATCCTTGATCGTCAGACTCTGGTCGAAAGCCTGAAGCAATGCTGAGGTCTGGTTGTCAGCAAGGCAATATCCTCCTTCCATCAGGAAGGCCATTATCAATATTCGTATGCTTTGACGGAATTTCATGCTGCAAAGGTACACATAATAAATGAAACAACAAAATGAGACAGCATAAAAAACGCTATCAGCCCTGGGATGATGGGAACCCCAGGGCTGAATCTTATCATGAGAGGATATTAATCCTCTTCCTTCATCTCTTCCTCGTGCTGCTTGATCAGAGCCTGCTGGATATCGTTCGGAACGAGCTCGTATGAAGAGAAACTCGTGGTGAACGAAGCACGGCCACCAGTGATCGAGCTCAGAGCGATCGAATAGCTGGCCAACTCCTTAAGAGGAATCTTAGCACTCAGCTTCTGATAGCCAGCCTCTGAATCCATACCCATGATGATAGCACGACGACCCTGTAGGTCACTCATCACATCACCCATATAGTCGGCGGGCACGAGTACCTCGAGGTCATAGATAGGCTCCAACACCTTCGGACCTGCCTCCTTAAAGGCTGCTGAGAAGGCGTTACGGGCAGCGAGCATGAACGAGAGTTCATTGGAATCCACGGGGTGCATCTTACCGTCATAGACGATGACGCGGACGTCGCGGGCATAAGAACCTGTCAGCGGGCCCTGCTCCATGCGCTCCATCACACCCTTCAGGATAGCGGGCATGAAACGGAGGTCGATGGCACCACCAACGACAGAGTTGATGAAGACGAGTTTTCCACCCCACTCCAGATCGATCTCTTCCTTGCCCTTGATGTTCATCTTGAACTCCTGACCGTTGATCTTGAAGCTCACGGGATCCTCCATACCTTCCTGATACGGCTCTACAATCAGGTGTACCTCACCAAACTGTCCTGCACCACCAGACTGCTTCTTATGACGGTAGTCGGCACGGGCCATCTTCGTGATGGTCTCACGATACGGGATCTTCGGCTCGATATACTCGATCTGGATCTTCTCGTTGTTCTCCATACGCCACTTCAACGTGCGCAGGTGGAACTCACCCTGTCCATGAACGATGATCTGACGAAGTTCCTTCGACTGCTCAACCACCCATGTGGGATCCTCCTGACGCATCTTAGCCAGTGCAGCCATCATCTTCTCGGTCTCTGCCTCGTTCACAGCCTTGATGGCACGAGAGAACTTAGAGTTAGGATATTTGATGAAGTCGAACTTATTCTCTACGTCCTTGCCGTTCAGCGTATTACCCGTCTTCACATCCTTCAGTTTCACGGTACAGCCGATATCACCAGCCTTCAGCTCATCTACCTGGATACGGTTGGCACCAGCACAGGCAAACAGTGTACCCATACGCTCCTTCGAGCCACGATCAGCATTCGTCAGATCGTCGCCACTCTTGACGGAACCACTCATCACCTTGAAATAGCTGACCTCACCGATATGGGGCTCCACACCTGTCTTGAAGAAATAGAGTGATGTAGGAGCACTGGCGTCGGCAGGTACGTCCTTACCTGCAGCGTTCTTGATAACAGGCATCTCACTGACGAAGGGAACCACGTTGCCGAGGAACTCCATCAGACGACGTACCCCCATATCGCGACCTGCGCAAACGCAGAACACGGGGAAGATCGAACGTGTGACAAGTCCCTTGCGGATACCCTCACGCATCTCGTCCTCGGTGAGATCCTCACTCTCGAAGAACTTCTCCATCAGTGTGTCGTCGCCAGCGGCGGCAGCCTCCACGAGGGCAGCCTTCCACTCCTTAGCCTTCTCCAACTGATCGGCAGGAATATCCTCGATGATGGGGGCACCACCCTCGGGCTTCCAAGAGTACTTCTTCATCAGCAGCACATCGATGACGCTGTTGAAGCCAGCACCTGTCTGGATAGGATACTGTACGGGCACGCAGTTCGGACCATAAACCTCTTTCAGTTGATTGAGGATCTGGTCGAAGTCGCAGTTATCACGATCCAACTGGTTGACGAGGAAGATCACGGGCTTCTTCAGTTTCTCCGTGTTGCGGAAGGCATTCATCGTACCCACCTCAGGACCATACTGGCCATTGATGAGGAGCACGGCCTGGTCTGTCACGTTCAGGGCAGTAATAGCACCACCCACGAAGTCGTCAGAACCCGGACAGTCGATGATGTTGAGCTTCTTGTTGTTCCACTCCACATGGAAGACAGTAGAGAAAACGGAATAACCGTACTCCTGCTCCACGGGGAAGTAGTCGCTCATCGTGTTCTTACCCTCTACGGTGCCACGGCGCTTGATGATGCCAGCCTCATAGACCATTGCTTCGGCAAGAGTAGTCTTGCCGCTACCCGCACTGCCAAGCAGTGCAATGTTTTTGATTTCGTTTGTCTGATAAACTTTCATATCATTCTAGTTTTAGGTGAATATTTCAATTTGCGGGCACTAAATTAGACATTTTCCCACAAAACGCCAAAGAAATCTTTCAAATATTAAACTAAATTAGTAATTTTACAGCCGAAATGGCAGGATTATACATACATATTCCATTTTGTGGTAGCCGATGTATCTATTGTGGTTTCTACTCGACAACGGCTCTCGGACTCCGTCAGAGATACGTTGACGCCCTCTGTCGCGAGATGGTCATGAGGCATCCGGAATCCACAACGATTTCAACTATCTACCTGGGAGGAGGTACTCCATCGCAACTCACTATTCCCCAACTACGACAGCTCTTCGATTCAATCTATAAATATAATAAGGTGGATACGGATGCGGAAATCACCATCGAATGCAACCCAGACGATGTGACAGAAGCATTCGTGGAGGGGCTGCGGAACTTACCTGTAAACCGCATCAGCATGGGTGCACAGACCTTCGACGATACCCGTCTGAGGTTCCTTCGTCGGCGACATACAGCTTCGCAGGTGACCATGGCCGTGGAAAGACTCCGCAAGGCAGGTTATGAAAATATAAGCATCGATCTGATGTACGGACTACCTGAAGAGACAGTCAAAGACTGGGAAGCAGACATCACTCAAGTCCTCTCACTCGATGTGGAGCATCTATCGGCCTACTGTCTGATGATCGAGGAAGACACCCCACTCCACCTAAAACTGCTGGATGGGGAGATCACGGAGACCGACGAAGAACAGGAACGGCAGATGTACGATATCCTCATCGACCGTCTCGAAGCCGCAGGCTACGAGCACTACGAGCTATCAAACTTCGCCAGAAAAGGTTTCCGCTCACGACACAATTCCGCCTACTGGAACGGAACCCCCTATATCGGCATTGGTGCTGCCGCCCACTCCTACGACATCCGCACCCGTTCATGGAACATCAGCGACCTCCACCAATATATCAATGGCATAGAACACGAAGAACGTCTCTTTGAGGAAGAACTGCTCGACGAAGACACCCGCTATAACGATGCCATCACCGTCGCCCTCCGTACCAGCGACGGTCTCGACCTTACCACCCTGTCAGAGAAGCACCGTTCCTATTGCCTCCAGAACGCCCGTCGCTTCATCGATGATGGTCTGCTGGAAAGCATTACTCCCGCTGGAGCCGACAATCCTCATGCCATCCGTCTTACCCGTCGCGGCCTATTTGTCAGCGACATGATCATGAGCGAGCTCATCTTCTGATAAGCCTTACGCCATAGATTTCGCCAACCTGTTTATTGGGCTTAGCCACGAACTTTATACGCAATTGTGATTTACCCAGAAGCAGTTCGGCAGGAATGTCAAACGTCTCGTATTTAAATTCAGATATACGGTACTTACCCGTATTATTGACACTGGTCAACAACTGGTTATCGACAAAGATGTCAAACTCATGAGTCTTCCATTCACCCACGCCCCAGAACTTCAGACGCAATTGCAAGTCCGTGCGTCCACCCGTCTGCATCAGATAACTGAAGAAATGGTTGTCACGAGCATCACGCCAGAACACGTCGTTTGTGTTACCTGTATATGACTCGTCCGTCTCCATCTTATGATCCGTCTCAGGCTGTTGTTCACCAGGCTGCACCTTGTCAATGGTACGCGCCTCCAATGCCTGACGTTCTTCCTCTGCCCTTGCAAGATCAGCCAAGAAACCCTTATAGTTCTGTTCCGAGAGAGCGAGCCAATAGATCATATACCGACTGTCGTGGATCTCGAAGAAAGGCTGTAATTCATTGCGGATCTCATTCTCCATCTTTGTATTGAGAATAAAGTGAAGAGGTTTGCCTGCAATAGGTGTCAACTGATTGGCAATCTGTTCGATATCATTGTTGATGAGGATGGGCGCCTCGTTAGTAGGCAGTTTCTGGCCACTGGCATATTGTCCAAAGCGGCTGTCATCAGCCACAAGATGAGCAAGATCCTCCGTACCCGTCTTCATGCCAAGTAAGATTGGACCATGCATCAAGGCAATATATTGAGGTACATTGGGCAGATATTTCACGCTGTTGTGCATCGGGAAGGAAATGTCCACGATGTCGCCTTTCTTCCATTGGCGGTCAATCGTGACATATGATGACGGACCGCTAATGATGTCAACAGACTGTCCATTCACTTTCACGGCAAAGTCACCAGGTTTCACCCAACCAGGATATCTTACCAGCAGAGGGAATTGTCCTTTGCCACTGGTAATTATAATGCGACTTGTTTCAGCATAAGGGAAGGTTGTCTCCTGACGAAGCGTGATGCCCTTTTCCTTCCAATTCAGCTCAGAAGCCACAAAGAGGTTCACATAAAGAGCATCGCCTACGTGGGTATAAATAAACTGTCCGTACTTGCCATGATTCTCCATACCCGTACCTACGCAACACCACATTGCCTCATTGGGAGCAGAGTAGTTTCGATAGTGACGCGGACGCGCTGGTGTAAAATACACATAACCACCGTGTTCAGGATGCTGCGATGACAGGATATGGTTGAATGTCGCCAATTCGTAGTAGTCGGCATAGCGCGCTTCAGGATTACGACGGTGCATGTCCTCCGTCAGTTTCAGCATATTGTTAGTATTACACGACTCAGGACCGTCGATGTCATTGATGAAGTCTGTGCAAGCCTCCTTACTTGGAAAATGCTCACGACGCGAGTTTCCGCCAAAAGCCAGTGAACGCTCACCCGTCACGATATCCCAGAAGAAATCGGCTGCATGATGATAGCCCTCGTCACCAGAAAGCTCACTGATACGTTCAAAACCCACCACTTTTGGCACCTGTGTATTAGCGTGCATATTGTCTAGGCAATCTACACGCTGCGACATCGGTGTGAGTAATCGACGGTGAGAAAACCGCTTAGCGACATGGAGATATTTCTCATCCTTTGTAATAGCATATGCATCCGCCAAAACCTCATTCATGCCACCATGTTCATTATTGAGCATCTGTTCCATCTGAGCATCGCTGAGTCCTGCCGTCAGATCAATGGCCCAGTCACAGAAGCCAAGGAACAGTCTTTTCGCCTGCTCGTTACCGCAGTAAAGCCATGCATCACGCAAACCCGCGTACATTTTATGAAGATTATAGAACGGGGCCCACGAGCCGAAATAAACGCTGAAGTCGCCCTTCTTAAAGGTACTCCAGATACGCTCACTATTGGGCATACCACCCACATAGCCCTTACCCCACTCTGGATGATTCTTAGCGTTAGCGTCAGCACAGACCTGCAGTTCGCCAATCATATATTCCATACGCTGGCGACATTCTTCACTACCAGTTGCGGCATTGATAGCCATCGCCGTCAGGTAATGACCACCCACATGTCCGTCCAGTCCGTCCCAATTAGGATAGGTCTTGGCTTTCGGAGACAGTCCTGCCTCCTTGTAATACGGTGCCAACAGACGGTCACAATCATACTTCAATAGCGTCTGGATGTTCAGGTCACATGCCTTTTTCAGCGGACCATCCAATAAGGTCACATCACCAAGGGGGAACTCATCAACATACAACCTGTCTTGTGCTTTGCCGACCACCACCATAGTGGTCATACATACTAATGTCAATAACCTCTTCATTTGCTCAATTTTTAGATTCATGCTGCAAAGATAATAAAAATCTGCGAATAATCATTTTTTTTTCGTACCTTTGCCAACAAATTCGCTAAATATGAACTCATATGAGAAAGGGGCTGATCATATTCGACTTCGATGGAACGCTAGGTGATACCAGACAGAATATCGTTACCACCATGCAGATGACCATCAGTGAGATGCATCTACCATATCGTAGTGAAGGCGACTGTGCTTCTACCATCGGACTGCCGCTGGCAGGATGTTTCAGGACATTATTCCCCCATATTCAGGATGAACTCATCTCTCGTTGTTCAGAGACATATAGAAGAATCTTCAATGAGAATTTGCAGACTATCAAACCTCAGGCATTCCCTGGTATTGTAGAAACGTTGCATGTTCTCCATCAGAATGGTTTCACACTCACCATAGCATCTTCACGTTCACATCTTTCTCTCACAGGACTGACTCATGACATGAGCATTGCTGATTACATCTCTTACCTCATTGGTGCAGATGATGTGAAAGAAGCCAAACCAAAGCCTGAACCTGTACTTAAGACCCTTGCTGCCATGCAGTTTTCTGCTACAGAAACGCTTGTAGTAGGAGACATGGCCGTGGATATCCTGATGGGGGCCAATGCGGGCACTAAGACCTGTGGCGTGACTTGGGGGAACGGGAAGAAAGAGGAACTTGAACAAGCAGGAGCCGACTATATCATTGACAGAATAGAAGATCTGATAGGAATAACAAACAAGAATATATTATAAAGATGATGAGAACTACCAAAATGATGTTGGCCGCGATACTGACGGTCATTGCCTGCACCCAGATTGCAGCACAGGGATTTAGCAGAGAGAATTTCCCCGAAGGGTCATACTCCCCAGTAACTAACGTTAACCGCAGCGGGTATCCGCGTGTGTTATCCGATAACAGTGTGATGTTCCGCCTGAATGCGCCACAGGCACAGAGCGTTCAGATAGACCTATGCGGCACCAAGTATGATATGCAGAAGTCGGAGGATGGTACATGGACGGTGACAACGAAACCGCAAGTACCAGGATTCCATTATTATTTTGTGATAGTGGATGGCGTATCAGTGACAGCCCCTGCCAGCCAGACATTCTACGGCTGCGGCCGGTGGTCGAGTGCGATAGAAATCACTGAGGAAGGCATGGACGATTTTGAAGTGCAGGATGTACCTCACGGTGAGGTACGCATGGTCTGGTACTATTCCAAGGTTGACGAATCATGGCGCCCACTGATGATCTATACCCCTGCAGGATACAATGAGAGCCAACAAGACTATCCTGTAGTTTATATCCAGCACGGCGGTGGTGAGGATCATCGCGGATGGATGGAGCAGGGACGCACTGCTCAGATCATGGACAATCTGATTGCAGCTGGCAAAGCGGTGCCAATGATCGTGGTAAGTGCCAACAGTAATGTACATGCTCGTAACGGAGGATTCGGTGGCGGTTACAGCTGGCAGGGAATGCAGGCATTCCGTAGCGAACTGCTGGAAAATGTCATTCCGTTTGTCGAAGCCCAATACCGTGTGAAAAAAGACCGAAAGAGCCGTGCTATGTGCGGACTTTCGATGGGTGGCGGACAATCATTCTACATCGGTCTTCGCGATCCTGAAGTCTTTGCCAATGTGGGCGTCTTCTCTACAGGCATGTTCGGTGGTATTCAGGGGGCTTCCAACTTTGATCTGGAGAAAGAGGTTCCTGGCATGATGACTGATACCAAGACGTTCAACCAGCAGTTCGACGTATTCTTCATGAGTTGTGGTGAGCAGGATCCACGCATAGGATATACGCGAGACATTGTAAAAAAGATGCGTGACGGAGGCGTGGATGTGCGTTTCAACTCCTATCCAGGCGACCATGAATGGCAGGTATGGCGCAAGTCACTGCACGAGTTTGCACAGTATTTGTTCAAATAATCATGATAGGCCCATTTCTCATCGCCTGGCTGCTCGATCTCGTTTTAGGAGACCCCGAGCGTTTACCACACCCTGTCGTAGGGTTTGGGAAGGCCATTGCGTACGGAGAACAAGGGCTTAATAAGGGAAAACATAGAAAACTAAAGGGTGGCTTTTTAGCCATCGGACTGATTATTATAGTATTGGGCGGAATATGGGGCATCAGAACATTGCTGACACATCTACAACCAGTGTTTCTCTGGGTATTCGATACGGTGGCTATCTTCTATTGTCTGGCGGGAACAACGCTCATTCGGGAGGTACGCGAAGTGTTCCGGGCCACTGATCGTTCCCTGGAAGAAGGCCGAAAGCAGGTGGCACGTATTGTAGGACGTGATACCTCCGGACTCTCCTCACAAGAAGTTCGTACGGCGGCATTGGAAACGCTGGCAGAAAACTTAAGTGATGGCGTGATAGCCCCTCTGTTCTGGTTTGCCATTGGTGGTGTTCCTGCCATGATGGCCTATAAGATGGTCAACACGCTCGACTCTATGATTGGCTATCGTACAGAACGATACAAAGAATTCGGATGCATAGCCGCACATATTGATGACATAGCCAACTACCTCCCGGCTCGTCTAACAGCCCTGTTAATGGTCATTGCATCAGGACGATTGTCGCTCTTGAGATTTGTCGCCAAGTACGGTCATTGTCATGCCAGTCCTAACAGTGGTTATCCAGAGGCAGCCCTTGCCGGCATCCTCGACTGTCGTTTCGGTGGTCCTCATTATTATTTCGGAGAAATCGTTGACAAGCCCTATATAGGCGAGCATGATCGACCACTATCGACAGCCGATATGCAGAAAGCAGTCCGTATCAATCGGACGGCCGAAGTTCTGGCCGTCATCATTTTGGTCACTATCATCAGCCTGTTATCACTTTGGCCTTAGAGTAGAATGAGAGAGTTAAAAACAATATTATTCTTACACGGTTTCTATGCGAGCGGCCAGTGTGTTCCTGCGAATGCTCTGAAGGAGGCTTTCGCGGGAAAGGCAGTAGTCCTGACCCCAGACCTGCCAATGCATCCTCACAAGGCCGTTTGTTTCATACGGGAACTGTGCGAGCACGAGAAACCTGATGTGCTGGTGGGTAACAGTTGTGGTTCATTCTATGCGCAGATGATAGCGTCGGAAATCAGGGTCCCTACCTTGTTGGGTAATCCTTATTTCCGTATGTCGGAGTTCCTTCTGCCGAGGATCGGCAAACATCAATATAAATCGCCCCGTAAGGATGGTCATCAAGAATTCATCATTGACAATCAATTAATCAGTGAGTTTGTTGAGTTAGAGTCCCACCAGTTTGACAACTACAATCCAGAGAATAAGGATCGTATCTGGGGCATCTTCGGCGAACAAGACACACTAGCACACTTTGAGCCTCTCTTTTTAGAATATTACACCAACTCATTCCACTTCCCTGGCGGACACACCCCCACTGC
>JAGCPV010000116.1 GCA_017965475.1 Prevotella sp. | reverse complement strand
GTACCTTTGCAGCGTGAAAATAAAAGAAGTGCTGAGCGCCCTTGAACGTTTCGCGCCTCTGCCCTTGCAGGAAAGCTGGGATAATGCTGGCTTGCAGGTTGGACTGACAGAGACGGAGGTTTCAGGGGCATTATTGTGTCTGGACGTCAGCGAGAAGATCGTTGACGAGGCCATTGCGAAAGGCTGCAACCTGATTGTCAGCCACCATCCGCTGTTGTTCAGGGGCCTAAAGACCATCAGTGACCTGACGGATGTGCAGCGCACGGTGAGGAAGGCCATCCAGCACGAGATCTGCGTCATCTCCATGCATACGAACATGGACAACGCCCAGGGTGGGGTGAACTTCCGTATTGCCCAGAAACTGGGACTGCAGGATATCCGTTTCTTCGCTCCGAAGACCGTTGACGGCATCGAGGCGGGGAGTGGTGTGATGGGTCTGTTTCCAGAGCCTATGGCAGCAGATGATTTCATCCAGAAGGTGAAGACGACCTTTGGTGTGGCGTGCGCGATGTGTAACGAGCTGTTGCACCGTCCTGTGCGGAAGGTGGCCATCTGCGGCGGGGCAGGGGACTTCCTGCTCGACGAGGCTGTGAAGGTTGGGGC
This sequence comes from Prevotella sp., assembly GCA_017965475.1. Lineage (GTDB taxonomy): Bacteria > Bacteroidota > Bacteroidia > Bacteroidales > Bacteroidaceae > Prevotella. The sequence continues at coordinate 2,645 of JAGCPV010000116.1, read as the reverse complement.
AGATGCCTTTATCACGGGTGAGATGCACTATCACCAGTATTTCGGCTATGAGCAGCAGATTCAGATCTGTGTCATTGGTCACTATCAGAGTGAGCAATATACGGCAGAGCTCTTCCGTGACATCATTGAAAGGGAGTGCCCAGACGTTCAGACGTACATCGCAGAGACGAATACGAATCCAATATTCTACGTATAAATAGTCAAATAGTATAATCGTAAAATTGTAAATTAAATTATGGCAAAGAAAGATCCCACAGATTTGTCAGTGGAAGAGAAGCTGAAGACCCTTTATCAGCTTCAGGCAGCCCTCTCGTCGATCGATGAGAAGCGTGCCCTGAGAGGCGAGTTGCCTCTGGAAGTTCAGGACCTTGAGGACGAGATCGAAGGTCTGACCACTCGTGTTGAGAAGATCAAGAATGAGATCGATGAGTTCCAGCGTGCCATCACCCAGAAGAAGGGTGAGATCGCTGATGCTGAGGCCAGCGTGGCCCGATATAAGGCTCAGCTTGACGAGGTGAAGAATAACCGTGAGTACGATACCCTCTCTAAGGAGATCGAGTTCCAGACGCTGGAGATCGAGCTCTGCAACAAGAAGATCCGCGAGGCCAACACCCGTATTCAGGAGAAACAGAACGAACTGACTGTCAATGAGGAAGTCATCAAGGAGCGTCAGGGCGACCTCGACGTGAAGAAGAGCGAGCTGGACGAGATCATGACAGAGACCCGTGCTGAGGAGGATAAGCTGAAGGAGAAAGTGAAGGAGCTGGAGGCCAAGATCGAGAGCCGTCTGCTCACCTCTTTCAAGCGTATCCGCAAGAACGCCCGCAATGGTCTGGGTGTGGTTTATGTGCAGCGTGATGCGTGCGGTGGTTGCTTCAACAAGATTCCGCCCCAGCGTCAGTTGGACATCAAGATGCACAAGAAGATCATCGTCTGTGAGTACTGTGGTCGTATCCTGATTGATCCGGAACTGGCAGGTGTGAAGATCGATAAGACAACAGGTGAGGAGAAGAAACCTCGCAAGCGCTCCATCCGCAAGACAGCCACGTCGAAGAAGACGACGGATGCCAGCGACATGGATTAAATGTCATAATAATTCGTAGTCTGGCAACTGTTCGAGGAACACGTAGCGCTGTTGCGCATAATCCATCTTGCAACAGTAGTGCTGGAGTCCGTTGCTGACGACGAGATAATCCACTTTCAGCAGAAGATTGTAGGCCGAGATTTGGTCGAAAGTCTTCTGCTGAAGTGGTATAGTAGGGGCCTTGTATTCCACGATCATACGGGGATGGAGGTCCTTGTTATATAATAAGGTGTCGCAGCGCAGTTTCTTGTCCCCTACCTTCAGTTCCACCTCGTTGGCGAGCAGACTCTTGGGGTATCTTTTTACCTCCACGAGGTAGTGCACGAAATGCTGGCGCACCCATTCCTCAGGTGTCAAAGCCACGTATTTTCGACGCAGAAAGTCGAAAATCAGCCGTTTTTCACCCCTTTCTGTGATTTTTATGGGGTATGGAGGTAGGTTTAATCGATACATTTTATTATCTTTGTACCCGCAAAAGTACAAATAATATTCGAAAAAGCATCATGGCAGAGGCAAAAAATGTCACTTTCGACAGTATCATGCGCGATCTGGAGGCTAGAAAGTTTGTGCCTGTCTATTATCTGATGGGCGACGAATCCTACTATATCGACCAGATTTCGGACTATATCGCAGCGCATGTTTTGCAGCCTGAGGAGCGTGATTTCAACCAGACGATCCTGTTTGGTTCCGATGTGACAGGCTCTCAGATTGCCGATTATGCCCGTCGTTATCCCATGATGTCGGAATATCAGGTGCTGATCGTCAAAGAGGCGCAGAATATCAAGCAGACGGAGGCTCTAGAGAAGTATTTCAAGGCCCCGATGCCCTCTACGATCCTCGTGATGTGCCATAAAAACGGCAAGGTGGATGGGCGTAAAAAGGAATATGTGAAGGCTATTCAGTCGGCTGGCATCCTTTTTGAGAGCCAAAAACTCAAGGAAAAGGAGCTTCCTGGCTTCATAGAGAACTATCTGAAGGCCCGTCAGGTGAGTATTGACGCCAAATCCACGCAGATGATAGCGGATAATATCGGTTCAGACCTCAGTCGTCTGACGGGAGAACTGAAAAAGGTGATTCTCTCGCTGCCAGAAGACCATAAAAAGGTGACTCCTCAGATCGTGGAGGATCAGATAGGGGTGAGCAAGGAGTTCAATAGTTATGAACTCCGCGATGCCATTGTGAACAGAAATGTCTATAAGGCGAACTTGATCATCAAATATTTTGACGAAAATCCGAAGGCAGGTAGTATCTACTCATTTCTCCCAATGCTCTTTAATTACTTCCAGAATCTGATGATTGTGTATTATGCGCCTAATAATAAGAGTCAGGAGGCGGTGGCTGAGTGGTTGGAATTCAGTAAACCGTGGCTTGCCAAGGACTACATGACTGGCATGAGAAATTACGCTGCGATGAAAGTGATGCAGATTATTTCCAAGATACGTGAGATCGATGCGAAAAGTAAGGGTTTGGACAACCCAAACACCCCTCCAGGGGAGCTGATGAAGGAATTGATTTTTTACATTTTGCACTAAATCATCGTATTTATTTCGCTAGAATTTCC
>JAGCPV010000115.1 GCA_017965475.1 Prevotella sp. | reverse complement strand
TTAGGGTGGGAGAGTGGCATCGCCTGGGGACTGGGTATCGGACTGGCCGTCTTCCAGACCAATGCCGATGCCGCACTGACTACGGCTCTCGTACTGGTTGTCTGTGCCTTAGTGCTTTATCACTTCACGCACAACTGGTTCGTCAGGAACAAGAACAGATAAAATAGCCCAAACGGTATAGTTTGAAGATCGTGATGCTGGGATGGCTGCCGCAGAGGTTACGCCGCTCTAGCCGTCCGAACAGTTTGTGCCACAGACGGATCATCGTCAGTACGGCGGGGATATGGATGTTGCTGACGAGGGTGAGCAGGCGGGAGTAGCCTTTCAGGTCGTCGCGGAACTGTCCCAGTGTGCGTAGCCCCTCCTCTGTCTTGGTCACGAAGTCGGCATTGGTCTCAAAGGTACAGAAGCCGAGGGGGTTGTCGATATGTTCGATGGCGATGTGCTGCTGCCGGAACGTCTTTCCCAGCAGCACATCCTCGTATCCATAGTATCTGAACCGCTCGTCGAAGGGATGTGCCAGCATCAGGTCGCGGTGCACGAAGAGGTTGGCCGTATGCAGGTGCTGGTAGGGCGTCTTCTGTCGCTCGGGAGCGGTATGGTGAGGCTCCTCGGCCTTCTCATAGCGGTAGCGCAGGTTACCCCTGAGTGCTTCCTCGTCGCCGTGGATGGCCACACCACCGTCGATCACCGTGTCGCAGTCGTTGTCGAGGTAGCGGCGGATATAGTTGTCGTTGAGGATGGTCATGTCGCTGTCGATGAAGAGCACGTAGGGCTGCTGCGCCTCCCTGACGAGGACGTTGCGGATGGCCGCACGGCCGACATTCTCCTGCCTGATCAGATAACGGCAGTGAGGCAGGTCGTTGATGGCCTGGTTCCCCGCGATGGAGGCGCTGTCCGTCGAACCGTCGTCGGCCACGATTACCTCATGATCGATGCCTGTCACCGCCAATTGCTGCGCCAACTGTTTCACCAGCGTCACGCAGACGTGGTTGTGCGTCGGGATCAGTACGGATAGTCCTTGCTTCTTCATACAGGGGACAAAATTACAAATAAATCCCGAAAGCACAAAACTTTCGGGAGGTTTTTGAACTCTCCTCTTCTGGAGGCGATTGTATCTTAATGGAGCAATCTTTGATTAGGGGTGGAAGAGATACCTTCACATAGTGTCTGACACTTATTGATATTAATGTGTTTAAGTTATTAAATTTAAAGGCCCGTGTTTCGGTTCTTCGTAGTATTGTGCGCGCACGGTAGTTGTTATAAACCAAAAACAACCTACACTCCCTACACTTCCTACACCCAGTTTATTTCGGGTCGGGTGTAGGGAGTGTAGGATAAAATGTAAATATAGCAACTATGCACACATGCATACATATACGCGCGCGTGTATAAGAAGCAAAAGGTTTCGCTAGATAGGTGTTACATAATGGTCATAAACTACACCTGATCCGTAGAGATTACCTTTGGAGTTGTAGAGGTGACCTTTACACTGCTAAAGGGCTCCTTTAGCGACGTAAAGGAGCCCTTTAGAAAAGTCCCAATGGCTGGGATAAACGCTGGGTCCTGGACTGGCCCAAATGCGGATGCCTCCGACTCCATAGAGGAGCCTATCCCCAGCAACCACGTCCCCTCTCTCGTGTACATATACACGCGCGAGAAAACCTCCTACTGGGGTCAGGCCCCGATAGGAGGTGAGACCTGTCCCCGACGTCGAAAAACTTAGTGTCGGGGCCTGACCCCAGGACTAAGTTTTTTCGAGTTTTCTTTGGTTATTCTCCCGATTTGCACTATCTTTGCCAGCGAATAAACAAGGATGCTTATGAGAATGTTGAGAATTCTATGGATGGTGGCGCTGCTGATGACGATGAGTACAGCCAGGGCCCAAGAGATCGATGAGGTGGTTGACAGCGTGAAGTCGGGTCTGAAGGCCGGTAACGTGAAGGAGGCTGTGTCGAAAGTACAGGATTCCTTCAAGGCCAAGAAGGCTGAGGCCGACTCGCTGATCGGCACATGGACCTATGTAGAACCCGCCGTCTATGCCACGAAGGGGAACATGTTGCTGAAACTGGTGGAAAATACCACGACGAAACAGTTGGAGAAACTGTTGGATGACATCATCGAGAAGAGTCAGATAACCCCGGAGAACACCTCGTTCACCTTCAAGGATGACGGGACCTTTGAGCGCGATGTCGTTGGTCATCGGGCGCATGGTGTCTGGCTGACGAACGGTGAGCGGCTGATCCTGGGTATCAACCACGTGCTGACTGCGGATATCACCACGCATCAGGACGAGGGGATGCTGTGGATGCTCATCGATGTGGATAAGCTGATGAACATCATGAAGGTGATGGGGGCCATGAAGGACAATAAGACGAATAATGCGCTCATCAAACTGTCGAAGAATATCCCCGGCCTGCAGGCAGGCATCAAACTTGTTAAAAAACAATAAATTATAGGCACTTACGTGCATGCGTAAGAGGAAAAAGTAGTACCTTTGCACCCGCTTTTACGAGATAAGAGCATGAAATTCAAAATTTAAACAACAAAATTACAACAAAATGGCAACAAAGATCAGATTGCAGCGCGGCGGTCGTAAAGGTTATGCTTTTTACAGCATCGTTATCGCTGACGCTCGTGCACCACGTGATGGTAAGTTTACTGAGAAGATTGGTACTTTCAATCCCAACACCAATCCTGCCACAGTAGATTTGAATTTCGATCGTGCACTCTATTGGGTTGAGACTGGTGCCCAGCCCACAGACACCGTACGTAACATCCTCAGCCGTGAGGGCGTGTATCTGATGAAGCACCTCCGTGGTGGTGTGAAGAAGGGCGCATTCGATGAGGCTGCTGCCCAGAAGAAGTTCGACGCCTGGAAGGCTGACAAGCAGAATGGTCTGAACAAGATCGCTGAGGCTGAGGCAAAGGCTAAGAAGGATGCTGCTGCCAACACACTGAAGGCAGAGAAGGCCGTGAACGAGGCTATCGCCAAGAAGGTGGCTGACAAGAAGGCCGCTGAGGCTGCCGCTAAGGCCGAGGAAGAGGCTGCAAAGGCTGCTGAGGCCGCTGCCGCTGAAGCTCCTGCTGAGGCTCCCGTCGAGGAGGCTCCTGCTGCTGAAACTGCTGAGGCTCCCGCTGAGGCATAAGCTCAAGGTAAAAAGAATTGTGGATAAGGGCTGCGCCGATTGGTGCAGCCCTTATTGTTTTCTCTTATCCTTTCGTCCAGAAGTCCAGATACTGACGGGCGACCTTCTGGTAGTCGTGGTGCCGACGGATGTATTCGACGCTCTGACGTTTCAGTTCGGGAATCCGTTCGGGATGGAGCACGAGCTGTTCCAGTTCATGATAGACACTCTCGTAGGTGGGTTCGACATTGATGATGGGGCGCAGCTCCGTCTCGTGGATGATCTCGTAGTTCTCGGGTTCGCCGCCGCCGATACAGATGATGCCCTTCGACATGGCCAACAGGGGGTTCATCGATGGGGTGTAGGCGTAGAGCTGGTCGAGGATGGCGTCTGAGCGTTCCATCATCCTGCAGTATTCCTCGAAGGGAACGGACTCGGCCTTCACCAGTTCCATACGGTCGGGGTATCTCTTCTGAATATCCTCGGCGGCACGGAGCATGATATCGGTGCCTTTGTAGGCGGAGCGCTGGCGGTTGATGCCGATGAATATCTTGATACTGGGGAGAGACCCCTCTGCCGAGTCAGAGACCTCGGTATTTGGGTCAGTCCCGATCTCAGCCCTGATGGGGTATGGGATATAAGTGGTCTTCTTAGGGAATACGGGATGATAACAAACCCAGTATTCGTAGAGGCCCGTGATGATACCGTCGCAGTCGGTGGCGATCATGCGGTTGAGGCGCTCCTTGGCGGTACCCAACCAGTCTTGCTGGTAACGGATGGCCTCGGGATCCTGGCGCACCTCGTCGCCGAAGTTGAAGTCGCTATAGCGCAGAGGCTTGCCGTAGGTGCACGTGTGAACCCAATACCAGTCCATACCGAAGCCCCCGAGGAACACCTTCTTGTTGTGTTTGCGCAGATAACGATAGATCCTGAACAGACGCTCGGCCTTGAGTTCGAAGAAGATGGGGTTGATGAGCTGTACCACGTCGTAGCCCCTGAGACGGGGCAGGATGGCGTAGATCCTCGCCAGCAGACGGAGACCTCCCAGTCTGCCTGCAGGACGCGACACGTCGATGTCACGGGGATAGTCCTTCCAGAAGTCACCGTTGGAGACAACGGTCACCTGATGTCCCATGGTGCGGAGTCCTTCAGCCAGGGTAGCGTGGACATTACTGTATTCGCCGAGCAGTAGGATCTTCATGGTTGTTTGTCGATAAAGGGGATGATACGCATGAGGAGGGTCAGTCCCGCCTGACTGTTGGTCAGCCTACGGAACCAGACATATTTCCTGGTGTAGTCGCGGTCGGGGAGGGGGAAGAGACCTTCTTTCCGCAGTTCGGCGATCTTCCTGTCGAGATAGTGGCGCGAGCGTGTCTGACGGATGATGTTATAGAGGTAGTCCATCGTCAGTTGGGCGATACGCCGTTGGAGGGCCGTCTTGTCCTTGACGGGCAGACGGTCTGCCTGGATGTTCAGGCGGCTGATGATGTCCTTGGCGTCACGCAGTCTTCTTATCTTTTGACGGATATGGCTGTCGGTGATGATGGAGTTGGGACGCTGGCGGTAGAGATAGGCTTCCGCATCGGTGACGCTGATTGTCTCGGCACGGAGCAGGAGCTGGGGGGTAAACTCCTCGTCCTCGTGGAGGATGCCTGGGGTGAAACGGAGGTCACCGAGGATGGTGCGCTTGAAGAGGTAGCCACAGGCCGTACCCTTGATGTTGTTGTTGCGCATGTAGTCGGCACCGCTGTGGAACTCCTGATCCTGATAGGTCTTGTCCTCCTTTCCCGTGTGGGTGAAGTTGAAGACCACCATCTCGGAATGGCCGAAGCGGATCAGGTCGATGCAGTGTTCGTAGGCAGCCTGTATGAGGAGGTCGTCGCCATCGACAAACTGCAGGTATTCGCCTCTGGCCATCTGGATGCCCGTGTTCCTGGCTTCGCTGAGACCTTTGTTCTCCTGACGCACGTAGATGATGTTCCCGCCGTATGTCAGCAGGTCGTTCATCGGACTTGTCTCCGAGCCGTCATCGACGATGATGATCTCGCGTTCTACGGCGCGCAGGGAGAGGGCCATGATACTGTCGATACACTCGCACAGCATCTTGACAGGCAGGTTGTAGTAGGTCAGGATAAAACTGATCAACGGCTTCTCCATATCTTGTGAATTATTTTGCTTATATGACATAATATATTGATTCCCAGAATGTTCATTGCTATGGCCTTAAGTTTTGATACACCGTCGAAGTTCTTTGGCTTGACAGAGAGAGAAGGGAGGATGGGGGGCTCACCTGTCAACTCACAGACATCCATCTGGATGTTGAGCACATGGAGGTAGTAGGTCTCGAAAGTCTTGTCCTTTCGCTTGATGCGGCTGAGCATCTCCACGTGGGGTTCCAGCAACATCGCGAGGGCTTTGCTGTCGGCGGTCTGTGTGATTCCTTGATTGTTACTGCAGTAGTAATAGAGCCCCTGACTGCAGGTCTGCACGGTGTGGGTCTTCTGAAGCAGGAGGGGGAGTGTCTGGGCATCCTCGAAGACCCTGCCTTTAGGAAAGCACACCTCGTCGAACAGACTCTTCCTGAAGATCTTGTTACAGGCGTAGGTATGCTGGTAGGCTTGTCCGTCCAGCCAGTAAGCCTCCATATCGTGATAGGTCGCCTCTGACTTGAAGTCCAGCAGATGCTGACGGGGTGAGCCGTAGTGGACGAAGACTGGGTATTCCAGGATGTCGATCTCCGGCTCTTGCCTGAGACGTTCCATCAGCGGACGGTAGGTGTCGTCGGCCAGATAGTCGTCGGAATCGACGAAGGTGACATAGTCGCCTGTAGCGATGGCGATGCCGGCATTACGGGCGTCACTGAGTCCGCCATTCTCCTTGTGGATGACGCGGATGCGGTCGTCTTTCGCCGCCCACTCGTCGCATAGGGCAGGGCAACGGTCAGGCGATCCGTCATCGACGAGGATCACCTCCATAGCGGGATCATCCTGGCGCAAGACAGTCTCGACACACCTGTCAAGGGTGCCCTCTGTGCGATACACGGGGATGATGATACTCAGTTTCATGCCACAAAGGTACGAATTATTTTGGTATTTTGAAATAAAACGAGTAATTTTGCGTTTGAATTATGCAAATATGGAGAAAGAAACCGACGATAATTACGGTCATATCCTGAAATATACGGGTATCTTCGGTGGTGTGCAAGGTCTGAACATCGTGATCGGCCTTGTACGCAATAAGTTGATTGCCCTCTTGCTGGGTCCCTCGGGAATGGGGCTGGCCTCACTCTTCAATACGACCGTCAATTTCGTCTCGCAATCCACGAATCTCGGTGTGGCCTTCAGTGCCGTCAGACATATCTCTGCCTATTATGACCAGGGTGACGAGCAACGGCTGGCCCATTATGTGAAGGTGGTGCGCGGCTGGAGTCTGTTGACGGCCCTGCTGGGCCTGTTGCTGTGTCTGGTGCTGGGTCCTGTCCTGAGCTATACGACATTTGCCTGGGGAAACCACACGCTCCACTTCATGCTCCTGGGGCCGGCTGTGGCGATGATCGCCATCACGGGTGGTGAGACGGCCATCCTGAAAGGTGTCAGACGACTGGGTGCCTTGGCGGGGGTACAGGTGTTTTCTGTCTTCGCTGCCCTGCTGATCTCTATACCCGTCTATTATTTCTTCGGAGAGACGGGTATCGTGCCGGTCATTGTGCTGATGGCCTTTGCGACGATGGTGCTGACGCTGCGCTATTCCCTGCGGCTCTTTCCCTTACGACTGTCTGGTGCCAGGGGTATCCTGGGCGAGGGTATGGATATGGTACGCCTCGGTGTCGCCTTCACGTTGGCGGGCATCGTGGGCAGTTCCTCCGAGATGGTGATCCGCGCCTTCCTGAATGTGAAGGGCGACCTCGATATGTTGGGACTATACAACGCAGGTTATATGCTGACCATCACATACGCGGGGATGGTGTTCTCTGCGATGGAGGCAGACTACTTCCCCCGGCTGTCGGGTGTGCAACATGATGTTGCTACCACCAACGATACCGTCAATCGTCAGATGGAGGTCTCGTTGCTGTTGGTATCGCCGATGTTGGCGGCGCTGATCATTTCCCTGCCTGTGTTGATTCCGCTGTTGTTCAGTGCCCAGTTCCTGCCTGTTGTCGGGATGGGACAGGTGGCAGCCCTGGCGATGTACCTGAAGGTGCTCACGCTGCCTGTCGCCTATATCACACTGGCGCGAGGACGGTCGCTGGCCTATCTCTTCCTGGAGACCTCCTATTATGTGGTCTTCGTGCTGATGATCATGGTGGGTTATGAGCAGTGGGGTTTGTATGGCACGGGTGTTGCCGTGACGCTGGCCCATCTCTTTGACTATCTCCTGATCAACGGCTTTGCCTATAAGAAATACGGCTACCGCTGTTCGGTAACCGTATTCCGTTATGCTGGTGTCCAGCTTGCTTTCGGCTTGTGCGCTTTTGTCCTGACGCTGACGCTCTCAGGGTGGAGCTATTGGCTGGCGGGTATCATCGTCACCTTGTTCAGCGGTCTCTACTCCCTGCAGATCCTGCGTCAGAAGACCCATCTCTGGCAAGCGCTCATGCGCCGTTTCCGCAAGGCTTAGAAGCGGAAGTCGAGTTCGACGTCAACCAGGTTGTAGTTGTGCTTGGCGAGGGTACGGTCGTTCACGCGGGAGTACTCAGCATGGATCTCCAGATTCTTCGTGAACTTGTAGTTCAGACCGCACTCTACCTGATTGATTGAACTGCCCCATTCCTTCTGATTGCGATAGGTCTGGTAACGAGCCTTACCGTAGAGCTTGCCTTTGATGAGGGGCACGATGCCGAAGACATACCAACCGTCGGCCTTGTCACCATTCTCGTAGCAGATCTCGCGGACGTTGTTGCCAGGAGACTTAGCACCCCAACCCTGACTGTGGATATACTCAGCGCGGAAGGTGTATTCGTTCAGGTCGTACTCGGCAGAGATTGCATAGCGGTTCTTCTCGATGCTGCGGGTCTCACCTGTCTCAACATCTTTCATGCCACCACGGGAACCGGTCCATCCGAAGGCACCGATGCGCACACCCTTGATGGGCATCACCCAGATACCACCGATGAAGTCCTTGCGGTTGTCCATATCCTTCTGGTTCACACCCTCACCATTATAGATACCTACCTGATAATGTACCAGTCTGCGGCCATTGGCATTGGGGAAGAGGTCACCCGACAGCTGGATACCGATATCACGACCACCAGAGGACTTCTCACCTGTACGGTCACCGAAAGCAGAGAGTTTGTTGATCACGTCGGCATAGCCGCGCCAACCCTGTGTAATGGGGTGGGTGGGGTTCTCGAACGTGAAGCAGCGCTTGAACTGTCCTGCACGAATCTTGAACTCGGGATACTTGCGCCATTCAGCATAGAGGTCAACGAGCTGTACGGTGGGCTGTCCGGGACCCGTGGCGTTGGTACCCTGGATCTGGGCGCGCCAGTCGAAATCACCGATCTTACCGTCGAGGATGAAACGGGCCAGACGGAGGTTGAATGAGTTGGAGTGGTTACCCTCTGGATCCTGTCCCTGGTACTGCAGCATACCGTAGCCGCTGAACTTGATGTTCTTCACCCAGGCAGGCAATTCGATGGTAGCCTTTTCTTGCGTGGCCTGTACTTCTTCTACTTCTGCCAATGTCTCGGCATTGGCGGTGATGGTCATTGCAATCAGCAGCACCATCCCTGTCAGTCTCTTCATTGTCATACGATGCTTGTTTTAAGTTATGTGAATACTATGGCGCAAAGATAAGAAAAAAAAACGGAATATCCAAATCTTTTCCAATCTTTTCTACTAAATATTATCGAACGTTAAAGATAGGTATCATATCCTAACGGTGGACTGAGGTATCGGAAGAAATGTGTACATTTGCATGCAAAAGGATAATAATGATGAAACAAAAGTATGCAGTCGTTGTTTTCTTGGTGCTGATAGGAGCATCGGGATTGACGAGTTTCAAAAGTTATACTGCCACGGAGCAACTGGTGGAGGATGACATGAGTAAGGCTTTGGCTCTGGCTTTGGCAGAGCAAAAGAGCGACGTGATCAGCGCCGATACGATACAAGTTTTCAATAGCTATTTGCAGATGGAGGCTTTGAGAGGTAGAGCTGTTTTGGCAGTTGATACCAGAAAGGGATTCTACCTGCATCCACAGGTTTCTGCTGCGACCATTCTATCCCTTTCTGACCAACGGCCATCGATGATCCTATGGTCATTGGCATTATTGTGGGGAATCTTCTGTTTATATCGATATAGGCGAAGTCTGGCAATGGGATTGTATGGTGGATTGGCTCTACACGAGGGACGGTTCGTTGATGCAAAAGGTCATATAGTGAAACTGACCCCTTTACAGCAGCAACTGATGGAAATGCTGTGGCGGTCGCCCTCTCATCAATTGTCAAAGGCAGAAATCTGTGATGCACTCTGGCCCAAGAAAGAGGATGCCAGTGAGACACTTTACGCCCTCATCTGCCGTCTGAAACCTATCATTGAACAACATTCTGATCTGAAAATCGAAGCAGACAGGGGGAAGTCTTATGGATTGACAATCAGGTAGATAGCTATCTGTCAGCGAAATGTCAGTAAAATGTCAGGCAATCTTTTTGGTGACATTTGAATCTCTTTATACCTTTGCCGAAAAAAGCAAACGTATGAAGAGATTCCTATTTTTCTCGATGTTGATTTTCATTGCAGTCATGATATGGGTGTCCGTTCATGAAAAAGAGGATCATATACCTCTGCCTCAGAAACTCGAGCGGGCGATGAGGCTCACGAGGATGATGGAATATCACGATGATGACTATGACTACATCGTACGTTATCCCTCGTTTTTTGAACAGACCGACGACTCATTGATGGGTAAAGGCTGTTGCCGTTTCAGTTTTTGGCAAGACAGTACAGAGATTGTTCAGACTGCTTTTGTGGAACCAAACGCTGACAGTTTGACACTTGAGCAGGCAATGAAGAAGTATGCCTCCGACCTCCATGCCATGTATCAGCAGCAGGGTGATGATTTCTTTATTCTCTCTGGTGCAATACATTTAGATAGTGGAAAGATCAGTGGTCGCCGATTTTATGTTAAGTTTGTGCAGCATCGTAAACTTTGGTTTGTCCAATCGCTTGCTTACCCTGAGGAATGCGAACGGGCTGTGAAAAGGTTGAAAGATGAGATTGATAATTGGAAAGTATGGTAAAGACAAACGTTAAACTCTACTAAAGGAAGTTTGGTTTTGGCAAGCTTGTGTGTCTATTAGTTGTAAGGTAAGAAGAAATGGAGAAAAGTGCATTTGAACGCATGGCCCGCACGTGGCGAGAGAAGGCTTTTGGCGTAAGCCTACACTACGGAGCGGGCAAGGATGAGGCAGAGGACATCGCCCAAGACGTGATGCTCCGTCTGTGGCAAATGCACGACGAGCTGGAAAGGTTCCGGTCTGTGGAAGCGGTTATCACACTAATGGCAAGACACCAGATCAGAAACCACCAAAGGCGAAAACCTACTGAGACGTTGGATGAAGCCATCATTTTTAGTCTGACCACCAGTCCGCACGAAGAACTGGAAATAAAAGAGAACGAGGAATGGCTGACTCAAAAACTCCAACAACTGCCCACCACACAACGTACCTTATTATATATGCGACAGGTGGAAAGGCGGACGCACGAAGAAATAGCCACACTGTTAGGCATTGAAACGACATCAGTCAGTACGCTACTGGCAAGGGCACGACGAACATTATTAGAAGAAATAAAACAGAGGAATAAGATATGATACGTTACACCAAAGAATATATCAGCAAGTTGCTGGACAAATATATTGACGGCACATCGACACTCGATGAGGAGGAAATTCTCGTCAGATACTTTCGAAGAAAGGATGTCCCCGTGGAGTGGGAGAACTATCGTCAGTTGTTCCAAGAGATTGAGGCGATGAAACCTCAGCCAAAGGCCAATAGGCGATGGATGGGCTGGAGTGTGGCAGCAGCCGTTATGGCTGGCATCCTGCACATGACGATTCCTAAGTCGCAGACAGCCGAACCACAACCATTGTTGGCTGAGTCAGACACAACCGTTACACAACCCTCGGTGAAGCTACATTCAGACACGATGCCTAGGCATGAAGATAATGTCCAACCTGTTCAGACCGATAAGAGGCGACTCCGTAAGCCAAAGCCTACGATCCACGACCATGACAAAGCCTACGTGCTGATATCACAAGCTCAACAGGAACTTCAGGAGGCTGAGTGGCAGATTGATCAATGCAAGCAAGAAATTATAGAAGCTCAATTGGAAGCTCTTGGCTACATCCCCGTCATGCAAGAAGATGGTACTATTATATATATTAACGAACAAACAGAATTTATTGCATATGAAGAGTAAAAGTATGATCCTAACCGTCATGCTGATGGTACTTCCCTCAGCCCTGATGGCACAACAGAGCATTCAAAAAATGTTTGAAAACTGGCAAGGAGATAATCGGGTAAGAATGAAGTCACAACACTTTCTGGAGCGTGATCCAGAAACGGGCAGGATGGAGGCTATGTTTGATGTGTATGACGGAATGATGCCTAACGATGCTTTAGGGAAACAATTGGTCAAGGCCACTCAGACTGTCTTTGAAAGGGAAAAAGAATCAGCCTATCAAATCAGGACTATTAGTCAAACTGAAAATGATCATACCTCAAATTTGGCTGTTGGCGATAATTATTCACAATCGGTTGCCATAGGAAAAATCCGGGGATCTGATTATATCTTTGCTTGTTTCCTTGATAAGGACGATCCAGAGAAGAAGCATCGCTATGCCTATGCTTTTGAGTGGGCAGATAGAGGTGACAGTATTCAATTCCGACTGGCCGTTACCTATGCTTTGATACCTAAATACAGGAACAATAGGAATGGTATAATTATCATTAACGAAAAAAAGATCAGTGTGAATGGAACCAGTTCTTCGTTTGGACCTGATTCAATATCCTTTGGCAGCGAGCACCATCCAGAAGTATGGCTCGGTGAATTTAATATCTACAAGAATCTTTTCCTAAAAAAAACTGAAGGCCATGCTGCCAGCCAATATGCCACCAGCATTTACAGGCTCTGTAAGAAAACTGATTGCTTAGAAGCAGAAGAGAAGAGTCTTGTATGTAAGGAAATACAGAAACTGAGAAAAAAGACGGAAGATGAATTCATACAAGAATTGTTCGATATGAGCATTGAACACTTAAATAAATAGATCCATGAGGTATATAGGAATCATATCTCTCTCGCTGCTCCTGGCGGCGAGGGCAGGGGAGGCTACGGCTCAGACAAAAGCAGATTCAACAAGCATAAAGAACGATTCTGTTACTTGGAGTAAGGAATTGGATGGTATAGAAGTTAAGGCCCAGCGGCAACTCATCAAACAGGAGATAGACCGTATAGGTTACGACGTACAGGCCGACGAAGAATCAAAGACTCAGACAGTGATGGATATGCTGAGGAAGGTGCCGATGGTAACTGTCGATGGGCAGGACAACATCCTGGTCAAGGGCAACAGCAGTTACAAGATATATAAGAATGGTCATTACGATCCAAGCCTGTCGAAGAATGCCAAAGAGACCTTCAAGTCGATGCCGGCATCAATGGTGAAACGCATCGAAGTCATCACTGACCCAGGAGCTCGTGAAGATGCAGAAGGAGTGGATGCCATTCTGAACATCGTGATGGTTGACGGCTCGAAGATGCAGGGCATGACTGGTGTGGTTTCTGCCGCTTATACATCACTGAACCATCCCAATTTCTACACCTCCTTTACTGGGCAGATGGGAAAACTGCTAACGTCTGTGGAATACGGCTATGGAGGTATGTCAAGCCGTGAGACAGAAAGCATCAATGACACAGACCGTAAATATCTCAATACAGGAAACAGAATGCTGGCACATTCTAACGGCACCAACCCTGGGGCTATCCACTATGCTGATATCAATGCCAGTTATGATATTGACTCATTGAACCTGCTCTCTGCCTCGTTTGGTGGTTACTTCTATAAACTGAACGTACAGGGTGATGGTTCGACTTCGATGAGTAATTCTTCAAACGAGACGCTTTATAGATTCAATAATCACTACTGGATGCCTGGCTATAGTCACCAATCCTGGGACGGAAGGCTCGACTATGAACATAGGACGCGGAGGAAGGGCGAGCGGTTCACTCTCTCTTATATGCTCGCCCTGACGCGTCAACATACAGATCAGGAGAATATCTATTCAGATGTCGTGAATGCACCTTTCCCCTATACGGGGAGTCTCCAAACGGAACGCGAACGCTTCACGGAGCATACGTTTCAAGCAGACTGGCTGCGCCCCTTGGGCAAGGGCCATCAGTTGGAGATAGGCACCAAGTATATCGATCGTAACAACAATAGCCACAACACCCAAGATTTCTATGGCACAAACATCGTGACCGATGATGATTTCAAACATACAACGCGTGTCATAGCTGCTTATGCCGACTACATCTATAACCATGAAGATTGGTCTGCCCGTGCTGGTCTGCGCTATGAGCACAGTTATATGAGAGGTGAGTATCCTGACGGGAAAGGGGAATCTTACGACAAGCATCTGGGCGACTGGGTACCACAGGCCACCCTCAAGTATCAGATGACAGATGCTCAGTCGCTGAAGTTCAATTACACCACCAGTATCAATCGCCCTGGCATCTCCTATCTGAATCCTGCTGTTGTCACTTCCCCGATGACGGTTCAACAAGGAAATCCGAATCTGGTAAGTTCGCACACCCAGCGCATCAGTCTTGTCTATTCGTATATCCTGCCTAAGCTGACCTTCCAGTTCGCACCAGCCTATAATTTCTCATCAGGTGGCATCAGTTCTGTTCAGACGGCAAAAGGTGATGTTCGCTATACCACCTACGATAACATCCTGCGCTATCGCCGTTTCTCAGTTGAACAGTATGTGCAGTGGAAGCCGTTCGATGGCACAACGCTCATCATCAACAATAATCTCCGTTATGAGCACAACGAGAACCCCAATCTGGGCTATCGCACTTATGGATGGTCGGATATCGGCTATATACACCTGACGCAGATGCTGCCTTGGAAGTTGCGCCTCTATCTGAGTTTTAACGGTAAAATCGGGCACAGTCCATCAGGCATCTATTATATGCAACACTCCTGGTATAACTATTACGCTTCGCTGCAACGCTCTTTCCTAAAGGATGACCGTTTGACGGTACGCCTTGGCACGAACTCGCCCATCGATAAGTACATGACGTCTGAAGCGGAGACTGTCAACGGTGATTACCGTGACTATCAGAAGTCATGGAATCGCGCCCGCTGTTTCACCCTCTCCCTCACTTGGCGCTTCGGCTCATTGAAGGCCAGCGTGAAAAAAACTGAACACAGCATTGACAACGATGATGTGGTAGGTGGTATCAGCAAAGGACAATGAGACTAACACTATCTGCGTTCCAGCAGTACGACGTTTTCGACGTGGGGCGTATGCGGGAACATATCGACGGGCTGTACGGCTACTACACGATAGTCGGTATCGAGGTCGTGCAGGTCACGGGCCTGGGTAGCAGGATTGCATGAGACATAGACGATACGCTGTGGTGCAGCGTGGAGGATGGTCTTCACCACGTCGGGGTGCATACCCGCACGGGGAGGGTCGGTGATGATGACGTCAGGACGACCGTGCTCGGCGATGAACTCGTCTGTCAGGATATCCTTCATATCACCAGCGTAGAACAGTGTATTGTCGATGTCGTTGATCTTGCTGTTGATCTTCGCGTCCTCGATGGCCTCGGGGACGTATTCGATACCGATCACCTGACGTGCCTGACGTGCTACGAAATTGGCGATGGTGCCAGTGCCGGTGTAGAGGTCATAGACCACCTCGTCGCCTGTCAGCCCCGCGAACTCGCGGGCGACGGAGTAGAGGTGGTAGGCTTGTTCGGTATTGGTTTGGTAGAAGCTCTTGGGGCCGACCTTGAACTTCAGGTCCTCCATCAGTTCGAAGATATGATCTTTGCCCTTGAATGTCAGGATATCCTGATCACCGATGGTGTCGTTGCACTTCTGGTTGTCGAGATACATCAGTGAGGTGATCTGTGGGAACTTGTCGGCGATATGCTGGAGCAGTGCCTTTGCCTCCTGTTCACCACCCGTTTCGTCGTAATGGAACTGGATGATAACCATCAGTTCGCCGCTAGCGCTGTTGCGGATGATGACATCTCTCAACAATCCCGTCTGCGCCCTGAGGTCGAAGAAGGATAATCCGTTGGCAATGGCATAGTCGCGGATCTCGTTGCGGATCTGGTTGTGGAGGTCGTCCATCAGCCAACACTTCTCAATGGGCAGGATCTTGTCGAAGGCTCCCGTGATGTGGAAGCCGATGGCCGGTACATCCTTCAGGCTCTGGCTCTCATCATTGGGGAGGGTCTCTATCTGTTCCTTGGTGAGATAGCGCTTGTTGGCACAGCCATAGTCCAGTTTGTTGCGATAGGCCTGTGTATGGACGGAGCCCAGGATGGGACGAAACTCGGGGAGTTCAATCTTGCCGATACGTGTCAGCTGGTCATAGACCTGCTGTTGCTTGAACTTCAGTTGCTCTTCATAGGGCAGATTCTGCCACTTGCACCCGCCACAGACACCGAAGTGCTCACAGAACGGAATCGCGCGTACATTACTATATTCTATAAAGCGCACCACCTCACCTTCTGCGAAGGAGTGCTTCTTACGACGAATCTGTATGTCACACACGTCGCCAGGCACACAGAAGGGTACAAACACTACGAGGTCATTCCAATGGAACAGGCATTTCCCCTCGGCGGCCACAGCCTCTATCCTGATACCCTCAAGGAGAGGTAATGGTTTCTTGTTTCTTGCCATCTTGTTTATATTTGCGTGCAAAGATAGCGCAAATCGAGAGAAAAACCAAATCAATTTTGGTATTTCCGAGATGCCGCCTATCTGGGAGCGAAGCTCAAAGGTACGAAATATTCGCTAAAAAACCAAAAATGTCACATCTGCTTTGCAAATTTCCACTTAATTTCTTTGTATTCTCCCGAATAATGACTATCTTTGCAAAATTAAATTTAAAAACAATTTATAAACAATTTAAATAAACAACTGACTTATGAGCCCAAAAAGAGTCTATCTCTTCGGTAATGGAAAGGCCGAAGGAAATGCAAAAATGCGTGAGGAACTCGGTGGTAAGGGTGCTAACCTTGCCGAAATGAACCTGCTTGGTGTTCCCGTTCCTCCAGGTTTCACAATCACCACAGATTGTTGTAATGAATACTATCAGGTTGGTCAGCAGAAGATCATGGAGTTGCTGAACGACGATGTGATGGCTGCCGTGAAGCACATTGAGGTACTGATGAACTCCAAGTTCGGTGACAAGGAGAATCCCCTGCTTGTCTCCGTCCGTTCTGGTGCCCGCGCTTCTATGCCTGGTATGATGGATACCATCCTGAACCTCGGTCTGAACGACGAGGTGGCTGAGGGTATGGTGAAGAAGACCCAGAATCCTCACTTTGTATATGACTCTTACCGTCGTTTCGTACAGATGTACGGTGATGTGGTGCTGGAGATGAAGCCCGTGAATAAGACAGACATCGACCCATTCGAGGAGATCATCGAGAAGGTGAAGGAAGAGCGTGGCGTGAAGCTGGATAAGGACCTGAATGTTGACGAGCTGAAGAAGCTGGTTCAGTTGTTCAAGAAGGCTATCAAGGAGCGCACTGGTAAGGACTTCCCCGACGATCCTATCGAGCAGCTCTGGGGCGCTATCTGCGCTGTGTTCCGTTCTTGGATGAACGAGCGTGCTATCCTCTATCGTAAGATGGAAGGTATCCCCGACGAGTGGGGTACAGCCGTATCTGTGATGGCAATGGTATTCGGTAACATGGGCGACACCTCTGCTACTGGTGTATGCTTCAGCCGTGATGCTGCCAATGGTGAGAACCTGTTCAACGGTGAGTATCTGGTGAACGCTCAGGGTGAGGACGTTGTGGCTGGTATCCGTACCCCGCAGCAGATCACCAAGATTGGTTCTCAGCGCTGGGCTGAGCGTGCAGGAATCTCTGAGGCTGAGCGCGTGGCTAAGTATCCTTCAATGGAGGAGGCCATGCCTGAGACCTATGCTCAGCTGAACCAGATTCAGGAGAACCTGGAGAACCATTACCACGATATGCAGGATATGGAGTTCACCGTTCAGGAGGGCAAGTTGTGGTTCCTCCAGACCCGTAACGGTAAGCGTACAGGTGCTGCTATGGTGAAGATCGCCATCGACCTGCTCCACGAGGGTAAGATCGACGAGAAGACCGCTATCCTGCGCTGCGAGCCTCAGAAGCTCGACGAGCTGCTGCACCCCGTATTCGACAAGAAGGCTCTGGCTGCCGCCAAGGTGATTGCTCAGGGTCTGCCCGCATCTCCCGGTGCTGCCTGTGGTCAGATCGTGTTCCACGCTGACGATGCAGAGGCTTGGCACAAGGATGGTCACAAGGTGATCCTCGTTCGTATCGAGACTTCTCCTGAGGACCTCGCCGGTATGGCCAGTGCCGAGGGTATCCTGACAGCCCGTGGTGGTATGACCTCTCACGCTGCTGTGGTTGCCCGTGGTATGGGTAAGTGCTGCGTATCAGGTGTAGGTGCCTTGAACGTAAGTTATAAGGATAAGACTGTTGAGATCGACGGTGTAACCTATAAGGAGGGTGACTATATCTCTCTGAACGGTTCTACTGGTCAGGTATATGCTGGCGAGGTGCCCACCAAGGCTGCTGAGCTCTCTGGTGACTTCAAGGAGTTGATGGACCTCTGCGACAAATATACCAAGCTGCAGGTTCGTACCAATGCTGATACCCCGCGTGATGCACAGCTCGCTCGTGAGTTCGGTGCTAAGGGTATCGGTCTGACTCGTACTGAGCACATGTTCTTCGAGGATAAGAAGATTATCGCTATGCGTGAGATGATCCTCGCCGACAGCGTTGCCGGACGCGAGAAGGCTCTGGCTAAGCTGCTGCATTATCAGAAGGCTGACTTCAAGGGCATCCTCGACTCTATGGACGGTCTGACCGTGAACAT
>JAGCPV010000114.1 GCA_017965475.1 Prevotella sp. | reverse complement strand
GCCAGCATCCTGAGGGTACACGATGTAAAGGAAGCCCTGGAGTGTGTAAGAATAGTGAAATCGTTAAATGGTCAAATAGTCAAATAAGATGTTCTTCGAATTCGGACTGAAAGATATTATTGACATCCTGCTGGTAGCGCTGATGCTCTACTACATCTACCGGCTGATGCGCGATTCCCGTTCACTGAACGTGTTCAGTGGCATCCTGATATTCGTCGTCATCTGGCTCTTTGTCTCGCATGTGCTGCAGATGCGCTTGTTGGGCTCTATTCTCGACAAGTTGGTCAGTGTGGGTGTCATCGCTTTGATCGTGCTCTTTCAGGACGATATCCGTAAGTTCCTCTATAATCTTGGTGCCCATCAGAAGATGCGCACGATCATCCGGCTCCTGACATTCTCGAAAGAAAAGGGGAAAGAGCAGAAGGATGTCAAGGAGACCATCATGCCTATTGTGATGTCGGCGATGAATATGAGTAGAGGAAAGGTTGGTGCCTTGATCGTCATCGAACGGTCTGTGCCGTTGGATGATATAGCAGCTACAGGTGATGCGATTGACGCGAACATCAACCAGCGGCTATTGGAGAATATCTTCTTTAAGAACTCGCCCTTGCACGACGGTGCCGTAATCATCTCAAGGAAACGTGTCAAGGCAGCAGGTTGTATCCTACCGGTCAGCCATGACCTCGACATCCCGAAGGAACTGGGTCTGCGCCATCGTGCTGCCATGGGTATCTCCCAGGAGAGCGACGCCGTGGCTGTGGTCGTCAGCGAAGAGACGGGCAGCATCTCCATCGCCCATAGAGGCGAGTTCCGCCTGCGTCTCTCTCCAGAGGAACTGGAGAGTATCCTGACAAAGGAATTGCAATGATACATATATAAGAACAAATTAATAGTAAAGATTATGGATTTATTAAGTCAAATTGTAGCTCGCGCTAAGTCAAACAAACAGCGCATCGTACTCCCTGAGGCAGAAGAGGAACGTACACTCTGTGCAGCCGACAAGGCTCTGGCTGATGAGATCGCAGACATCATCCTGATTGGTAACCCCGCTAAAGTGGCTGCTTTGGCCAAGGAAAAGGGTTTGCAGAACGTAGGCAAGGCCACTCTGATTGATCCGGAAAACTACGACAAGAGTGAGGAACTGGCCGAGAAACTGGCCGAGATTCGCAAGAGCAAGGGCATGACCATCGAGGAGGCCCGTAAGCTGATCAAGAACCCCCTGTACCTGGGTTGTATGATCATCAAGACCGAGGGTGCCGACGGTCAGATCTCCGGTGCGCTCTCTACGACAGGTGACACCCTGCGTCCCGCCCTTCAGATCATCAAGTGTCAGCCCGGTATCACCTGTGTCAGCGGTGGTCTGCTGCTCATCTCGAAACAGAAGCAGTATGGTGAGAATGGTGTGCTGGTGGTGGCCGACGTGGCCGTCACACCGATGCCCGATGCTGCACAGCTCTCACAGATCGCCGTATGTACGGCTCAGATGGCCAAGGCTGTGGCTGGCTTCGAGGATCCCCGTGTGGCGATGCTGAGCTTCTCCACGAAGGGCAGTGCCAAGCATGAGGTCTGCGACAAGGTGATCGAGGCTACACGTCTGGCCAAGGAGCTTGATCCGACCCTGAAGATCGACGGTGAGTTGCAGGCGGATGCCGCCCTCGTACCCAGTGTCGGTGCCAAGAAGGCACCCGGCTCTGACATCGCCGGTAAGGCCAACGTATTGGTATTCCCGAACCTCGAAGTGGGTAACATCGGCTATAAGATGGTGCAGCGTCTGGGTGATGCCATCGCCATCGGTCCTGTCCTTCAGGGTATTGCCCGTCCTGTGAATGATCTCTCCCGTGGCTGTTCCATCGATGACATCTACTACATGATCGCCATCACCGCCTGTCAGGCTATGGACGCTAAAAAGTAATTAATAGTGAATAGTTTATAGTTATGAAGATACTCGTATTAAACTGTGGTTCGTCATCTATCAAGTACGCCTTGTACAATATGGATGACAAGAGTGTGATGACCAGCGGCGGTGCTGAGCGTGTGGGCTTGGACGGTGCCTTTGTGAAGGTGAAACTGGCCAATGGTGAGAAGCGTCAGATCATGCACGATATCCCTGAGCATACCGAGGGTGTAAAGTTCATCTTCTCTTTGCTGACTGATCCCGAGATCGGTGTGATCAAGAGCCTCGACGAGATCGACGCCGTCGGTCATCGTATGGTGCACGGTGGCGAGAAGTTCAACAAGTCCGTGATCCTCACTGACGAGGTGCTGAAGACCTTTGAGGAGTGCTCTGACTTGGCTCCGTTGCATAACCCTGCCAACCTGAAGGGTGTGAATGCCGTCAAGGAACTGATGCCGGGTCTGCCCCAGGTGGGCGTGTTCGATACCGCCTTCCACCAGACCATGCCTCAGTATGCCTATATGTATGCCATCCCCTATGAACTGTATGAGAAGTATGCGATTCGCCGCTATGGCTTCCACGGCACCTCTCATCGCTATGTCAGTGCCCGTGCCTGTGAGTTCCTGGGTCTGAATCCCGAAGAGGTCAAGGTGATTACCTGCCATATCGGTAATGGTGGTTCTATTGCTGCCGTGAAGAATGGCAAGTGCGTGGATACCTCCATGGGCCTGACCCCACTTGAGGGACTGATGATGGGTACCCGTGCCGGTGATATTGACGGTGGTGCTGTGACCTTCATCCAGAAGAAGCTCGGCCTGAGTGCCGATGAGATGAGCGACCTGCTCAACAAGAAGAGTGGTGTGCTTGGCATCTCTGGTGTGTCTTCTGACATGCGTGAGGTGGAGGCTGCCGAAAAAGCCGGTAATCCACGGGCTGTACTCGCCATGCAGATGTATAACTATGTCATCAAGAAATACATCGGTTCCTATGCATTTGCCATGGGTGGCGTCGATGTCATCGTCTTCACGGCTGGCGTGGGTGAGAACCAGATCGGCATGCGTGAGAACGTATGTAAGGACCTGGAGTTTGTGGGCGTGAAGATCGATCCCGAGAAGAATAATGTCCGGGGTAAGGAAGCAGTCATCTCTGCCGATGACTCAAGGGTGAAAGTGGTGGTCATTCCGACGGATGAGGAACTGATGATTGCCACAGACACGATGAACCTGCTTTAGGAATAAACGCCTTTTCGGCAAAAAAAACTATGTTTTTTGCAGTGATTTGCAAAAAAAGCATTACTTTTGCAGCGGAATATGTATCATTAGTTCATGAAGTTATGAAGAGAATGAAGTATGTTGCTCTGTTTATAGTGGCTGTGTTATGCTTCTCAGCCTGTAAGACAGACCTGACCGATATTGAAAAGCGTATCGAGGAGATCGAGAGGCAGGGACAAGAACTCGCGGATGCTAATAAGAAGCTTCAAGAGGAGAGTGAAAATCTCAAACGGCAGTCTGAAGAGCTGGAGGCTGAGGCCAAGAAACGTCAGGAAGAGAATGAGAAGATCCAGAAGCGGTTACAGGAACTGGAGGACAGCCTGAATACGGTTGAACCGTTCCTGCTTTCCATGGAGTTCCTCGCTGCAGACAATCCTTACCAGATGATCGAGAACGCGACTTGTACGATTATCGGTGATAGTGCTGTGGAGTGTCGGATCCTGAATATCACAGACGACAAGGTGCTGATTCCGCGCTTTACGTTCCAGGGGTCCGTTGTGACCATCAATGGCGTGGAGGCCACGAGTGGTGAGACGTCCTTCGATTTCAGCAGTCCTGTCGTGCTGAGTGTCATTACTGCCAAGGACATTAAGGACTATAAAGTCTATGTCAATGCCTATACGGGTCTGCCTTCTGCGTGGGTGGATACCAATGGCCATTACAATGTGGCGAATGCGAATCAGTATTATGGCGGTAGCTTTAAGCTCATAGCCAGTCAGACAACGATTGGTTCGGGGAATGCTGTCACCAAGGCCAGTATGAAGATCATGGGTATGAGTCCGCTCAGATGGTATCGCTCGGATTACGCTGTCAGTACCTGCGATGATATGCTGCCGGCCAAGAATACCTATATTGTGAGGTTCAACAACAGCATCTCGTTGTTTGACGAACCGAATGGCCAGGCATGGAGGCTCTGTCCGAATAACAATGACCTGACATTCCTTCATAACCAGATTGCCTTTTACATGAGCAGTATCAGCAATCTGGAATATACGCCCAGAATGCATTTCGTGGATTTTTTTCTGAACAAGACGTTCTTCGGTACCTATGGGATGGTGGAACGTCTGGAGAGTTCGGAAAACAGGGTTAACGTGGGAAACGACGGTTTCATCCTGAGTATCGGCGCGGATGAGGCTGGTTCGACTTTCTATACCAAATACCTGGAGCGTCCTGTGACGGTTCTGGCCCCGGGAAGTCCTTCCGCTGATGCGGTGTCGTATGCGAGTGTCTTCGTGCAAACTGCGGAGAACGCCTTGTTCTCCTCGAATTTCACGGATGTCTCGACAGGATGGCAGAAGTATATGGACATGGACTCCTTTGTCGATTGGTATCTGATCAATGAGATTGCCAAGAATCCCGACGGAGCCTTTATTTCCAACTGCGTGATGAACCTGCAGGTTGGCGGCAAGTTGAAGATGGGACCGCTGTGGGACTTTGAAGAGGCGTTTAGTAATCTCTCGCAAGAAACTTCTTCGGGCTTTCTGATCAAGAATGTCAACTGGTACGCACGTCTCTTTCAGGATCCTGCTTTCGTGGCAAAGGTGAAGGAGCGTTTTGCCTATTTCTATGACCATCAGCAGGATATCATCTCGGACATTAATGCGAATGCCGAATACCTGAAGTATGCGGTTCTGGAGAATGACAACAGGTGGAATAACTTTGCAAAATATAAGTCATCCTCCTCCTCTGATACCTGGGTGCTCTATGGAATGGCTATTGGCAACATGAAGAGTTGGTTGGTCGCTCGCATGAACTGGCTCAAGAAAGAGTTTGATGCGATGGCCTAAAGGTTGATGCTTAATACGGACAAAGATGAAAAAGATATTCTTTCCCATTCTTCTGATGCTGTGTTTGTCGGCCTGTAAGGAGGACCTGACAGACTATTATGACCGGATGAACAGGCGGGATGCTGCCAATGATTCGCTGAGAAAGGAGAACCAGAAAATACAGGATGAGATTGACGCCCAGAAGAAGTGGAACGAAGCTCTGGCGGAGATGAATGCCCGTGTTCAACTGGAGACAGATGAACTGAAAAGGAAACTGGATAGTCTGGAGGCTTCTTTGGTGGTTAGCGTAGAGCCCAAACTGCTCAAGATGGAGGTTGTCACTGATGACAACCCGACTCTGCCGTACAATATCACTTGTGAGATCTCAAGCGACAATGTCATCGACTGTTGGCTTCCCATGATTACGGAGAAGAAATACCTGATTCCCCGCTTCACTTTTGAGGGTACGCTTGTAACCATCAATAACATGGAGGCGGTCAGCGGTGAGACCATGTTTGACTTCCGGACACCTGCTACTGTGACGGTTCATACCTCGGAGAAGTCGGTGAACTATATCATGTATGTTCACTCCCTGACGGGCTTACCCGTCATGAAGATCAATACGGAAGGTGGTGCACCCATCAAATCGAAGGAATACTATCTGAATGCTCACATGACCTTGCTGGAAGATGTCACGACCCGGGCTCCCGGTGATCTGTTAGAGGCAAATCTGCAGATCAAGGGACGCGGAAACTCCACGTGGTCGAGATGGCCCAAGAAACCTTATCGTCTGAAGTTCTATGATAAGGTGTCGTTGCTGGGAGAGCATCAGGACAGGTCGTGGGTCTTGCTGGCTAATTACGCCGACAAGAGTGCCCTTCGTAATCATACCGCCCTCTATCTGGGAAAGATCAGTAACCTGGATTATACTCCCAGTTCCCATTTCGTTGACCTGATCCTGAATGGAAGGTATGACGGTACTTATGAGCTCTGTGAGAAGATTAAGATATCCAACCATCGTGTTGCTGTCGGAGATGACGGTTTCCTGTTGGAGGTGGACGGTCGTGCACCGAACAAATCAGACTCCTGTTATTTCTATGTCAGCCATATGACTTGTCCTATCAGTATCGAGGAACCAGATGTCGTGAAGAATGATGCTAACTACAATTATGCCCGCAGCTACGTGACAACAGCTGATGCCGTGCTCCATTCTGCGACTTTCACGGATCCGGGAACTGGTTGGAGGGCCTATTTTGACATGGACTCCTTTGTCGATTGGTATCTGATCAACGAGATTACCCATAACCCGGATGCAACCATGATCTATAGTTGCTTCATGCACTTCAAGCGTGGCGGCAAGATCACCATGGGACCAATCTGGGACTTCGACCTGGCCTTCGGTAATACGGACTATTGGGACCGTGGCCCCTATGACTTCTGGATCAAGAAGTCTGACTGGATCAACAGGATGTTCAAGGATCCCGTCTTTGTAGCCAGGGTGAAGGAGCGCTATGATTACTTCTATAGCCGTAAGAATGATATCATGCGGGAGATCGACGAGACGGCTGTCTATCTGAAGAGATCCGTTCAGGAGAACGAGGACAGATGGGGCACGTTCTATGAATACGTTGTGCCGAACTATGAGGTATGGGGTAGTTACATGAACGAGGTGCAGTCGGTGAAGGAATGGCTGAGCCAGCGTATGGACTGGTTAAAGCAACAATATGATAAGATGTAGAAGACAGGGGCTTGCTGATTGGCAAGCCCCTGATTCTTATAGGATGGTCTTGTAAAGTGTATCCTTGTTATGCCGTTGTTCCAGAACGTCCATGATCTCTTCGTGGGTCGAAAGGTTGAAGTCGCCGGGGATGGTATTCTTCAGGGCGGCAGCAGCCAGAGAGTAGTTTAGCTGCAGTTGTCTGTCATCAGGGAACAGTTTGAGCGCATGCAACCATCCTCCCATGAAGGCATCGCCCACACCCACGGGATCTACGACGTCGGGGATGTCTATGATGGGGGCCTCCAGCAGTTCACCTTCCGTCCAGAGCAGTCCCGTCAGCGTGTGGTGTTTGGAGGAGACGATATTGCGCATGCCCATCATCCAGTTCTTCAGACGGGGAAACTGCTCATGCAGTTCGTCGAACCACTCGCGATACTCATCCATCTGCATCTTGAAGTTGGAGTCGGTAGCCGTAAAGGGCGGCTGTGGGTGCTGGGAGAGCCATTCGAACTCGATGGCATCGCCGAACATCATATCGCAGCGCGACAGCATACGGCTCAAGGTCTCACGGGGATCAGCCCCGTATTTCCACAGGTTCTTGCGGTAGTTGATGTCGAAGCACACGGTCACGCCCAGTTCGTCGGCGATGTCAAGTGCCTCGAAGGTGGCGTCGGCGGCCTGTTGGGAGATGGCTGCCGTGATGCCTGACACATGGAAGTAAGCACAGTCCTTCAGGATCTCGCGCCAGGGAATCATACCCGGCTTCAGATCGTAGTAGGCGGAGTTGGCACGGTCGTAGATCACCTTGGCTGCGCGCATACCGGCAGCAGGCTCGAAATAATAGGTGCCGATGCGCTGTCCGCCGTAGAGCACCTGACTGGTATCCACGCCCAGCTGGGCCAGACACATGGCTCCCGCATGTCCCACAGGGGTGTCGGGCAGACGGGTGATATAGGTCACATCTTCTCCCAGTGTCGCCAGGGAAACGGCCACGTTGGCCTCGCTGCCGCCATATTTGCTGGTAAACATATCTCCCTGCGACAGCCGCAGGTGGTCCAGTTTCGAGAATCGGAGCAACAACTCTCCGAAGGTTACGATCTTCTGTCTGTTCATGTTTGTTTTTGTTATGGTTGGCTTTCGCCTTCAATATACTGTGACATCAGCAGGTGGTCGCCGTCATAGACCACATAGCTGAACTGGGTGATCCAGTCACCGAGGATGATCATGCGCGCCTTCTTGGTCAGTTGCAGATCCACCTCAATATGTCGATGACCATAGATGAAATAGTCAACGTTGGAGTGATACTGGATGTATTTCTTCGTGAAGAGCACCAGATGTTCGCGGTTCTCACCCATATAGGCGGGCTCCTCATTGTTGGGACGCTTCAGCCGTGAGTGCTTGGCCCAGTTAAGTCCGAACCAGATGGCCCAACGGGGATGGATATTCGAGAAGGCCCACTGGCAGAACTTGGAATGGAAGATGGCGCGGATCACCTTGAACTTCTTATTAGGATCGCCGAGTCCGTCGCCATGCGCCAAGAAGAACATCTTACCGTAGATCTCCGTCGTCTCGGGTTGCTTATGCAGGATTACACCACACTCTTTCTCCAGATAATCGTAGGCCCAGATATCATGGTTGCCCGTGAAGAAGTGCACCTCCACGCCCATGTCCGTCAGTTCGGATATTTTACCCAGGAAACGGGTATAGCCCCTTGGCACCACGTATTTGTATTCGTACCAGAAGTCGAACATGTCACCCAGCAGATAGACGGCAGCAGCCTTCTCCTTGATACTGTCAAGGAAGCGCACCAGCCTTCGCTCCTGCATCCGTCCGTGCGGGATGGCCAGCGACCCAAGATGGGCATCGGAAAGAAAATAGACGTTCTTCATATCAATCGAATCCTAGTTCTACGCGGGCTTCTTCACTCATCATACTCTGGTCCCAGGCAGGCTCGAAGACGAGGTTCACGTTGGCATTCTTGATGCCTTCCAAGCTCTCCACCTTCGTGCGTACATCTTCTAATATATAGTCAGCGGCAGGACAGTTCGGTGCTGTGAATGTCATCTCCAACTCCACCGTGTAGTCCTCCTGCACGTCGATCTTGTAGATCATCCCCAGATCATAGATATTGACGGGGATCTCTGGATCATAGACGGTCTTCAGCACATCCACGATCCGCTCTTCTAGTAGTGTTTTCTCTTCCTGTGTCATATTCGTGTGCAAAGATACGCATTAATTCTCAATTATTCGTATTTTTGCCAAAAAAGTGTCGTCAGCACCTCCCAAGCTCATGGTAGGAGTAGTACTGTCCATCGGTGATGATGACATGGTCGAGGAAGTGGATGCGCATGAGCTCGCACGCGCGTTTGATGCTCTTGGTCAGTTCATCGTCAGACTTGCTGGGCGAGAGATTGCCGGAGGGGTGGTTGTGACAGACGGCGAGGATGGTGCAGTTGGCGAGGACGGCTTCGCGCATGACGATGCGGATATCGACGGCCGTCTCCGTGATGCCGCCATGCGAGATGCGAACCTTCTTGATGAGGCGATAATGCTGGTTGAGCAGTAAGACCCAGAACTCCTCGACGTCGAGATCCTGCATGATGGGGTGCATGTGGTTGTAGATACGTGTGGCCGTGCCGAGGTCGGGCCGTTCCTCGGGACTCTCCATCTGACGGCGCTTGCCGAGTTCACAGGCGGCGAGGATGGTGATGGCCTTCGCCTCGCCGATCCCATTGTAACTACAGAGCTCGTGGATAGTCTTCTTTCCAAGGGTATTCAGATTGTTGTTGCAGTCTGCCAACAGCCGCTTCATCAGTTCGACGGCGCTCTCCTTCTTGGAGCCTGAACCAATGAGAATGGCCAGTATCTCTGCATTACTCAGCGCTTCCGCGCCGAGACTTGACATCTTCTCGCGTGGACGGTCTTCTTCCGCCCATTGGGTGATGTTGAGTTTTTCCATAGTGTTGCATTTAGGTTTAAAGGGTTAATACTATTTGTAGAATGTTCGCTCGAAAGCGGTGAATTCATCTTGCTTGAGCACGCACCGTTTCCACCATGATTCGATGAAGCCGAAACCGTAGCCCATCAGTTGGACGAAAGCCGCTGGGATGCTGAGCAGTCCCACCTTCAGACTCTTGTTCCTGACGGTGGAGTCGATACAGATGATGAGGCTATATAATAGGATAGGTATCCAAGGTGCAAAACACATCCAGTAAAACTGGTCGCGATCAACATAGTGCATCAGGGCCCGTCCGACGGCGGAGATCAGGATGAGGGCGATGACGCCGACGGTAAAGACCGTTGGCAGCAGGTGGACGAGCTTCAGGGTACCGGGATGGCGCTTCTCCAGGTTGATGCGGGCGATACCGCTGTTATAGACCTGCCGGAAGAACTTGCGGAAGTCCGTACGCCGTTTGTGCCATACCCATGCCTCGGGGAAGAGTTGTGGCTTGTAGCCTGCCTCCACGATACGGTAGGAGAAGTCGATGTCCTCACCGAAACGCATCTTTGAGAAGCCGCCCAGTTGTTGATAGACATCGCGTTGGATGCCCATGTTAAAGGAACGGGGATAGAACTTGTCGAGCTTCGCTTTTCCCCCTCGGATGCCACCCGTGGTGAAAAACGAGGTCATCGAATAGCTGATGGCCTTTTGTATGGGTGTGAAGGAGGGATGGGCAGCGTCGGGACCGCCAAAGGCGGCAAGGTGAGAACTCTTCACTATTAACTCCTCACTCTTAATTTCCTTTTCGACGGCTGCGAGGTATCCTTCTGGCAGTACGACGTCGCTGTCGAGGATGATTAGCCAGTCGCCTTGGGCGCGCTCGGCACCGTAGTTGCGGCTCTGGCCCGGGCCGCTGTTGGGTTTCATGAAATACTTCACGTCCAGTCTCCCGGCATATTTCTCTGTCACCGATTTGCAGTCACGTTGCGAACCGTCCTCGATGATCAATACCT
>JAGCPV010000113.1 GCA_017965475.1 Prevotella sp. | reverse complement strand
TACAGTTGTTTTGCTGGTAGAGGTAGAGGAAGTCGTAGCCCTGGAGGATCTGGTAGGTGAAGTCGGTGAAGCTGAGACCGTCGCGGGCGGTACCGTTCAGACGCTGCTGCACGCTGTCTTTGGCCATCATATAGTTCACAGTGATATGCTTACCCACCTCACGGGCGAAGTCGAGGAAGGTGAAGTCCTTCATCCAGTCGTAGTTGTTGACCATCTCGGCGGCATTGGGCTCCTTCGACTCGAAGTCGAGGAACTTGGCCACCTGCTTCTTGATACATTCCTGGTTTTGGTAGAGGGTCTCGGCATTCAGCAGGTTACGCTCCTGGCTCTTGCCGGAGGGGTCGCCGATCATACCTGTGGCACCGCCCACGAGGATGATGGGCTTATGGCCGCAGCGCTGCAGGTGGCGCAGCATCATGATACCGCACAGGTGACCGATGTGCAGGGAGTCTGCCGTCGGATCCGTGCCTAAGTAGGCGGTTACCATCTCTTTCTGGAGCAGTTCTTCTGTGCCGGGCATCATCTGGGCCAGCATACCGCGCCATTTCAGTTCTTCAACGAAATTCTTCATATCTTATATCTTTTCTAGCATTTCTAACTATTCTTGCACTTCTAGCAGCTCTAGGGTTTTTAAGGGACTGGGTCGTAGCCCGAGCCACCCCAGGGGTTACATCTTAGGATGCGCCAGATGGCCAGTCCGAGGCCCTTGATGGGACCATGTTTCATGATGGCCTGTTTGGCATATTCACTGCAGGTCGGCGTGAAGCGGCAGGAGGGACCCAGCAGCGGGGAGATGCATAGCTGGTAGAAGCGGATGGGCAGTACCAGCAGCCATTTCAGGATGTCAGACAGCCATTTCATGATGTTGCCGCTATACGTTTCAGGATGCCGATGACCTGATTCTCCACTTTGTTGGTCTGACAGTGTCTGTCTGAGAGCCAGATGAAGGCAATCAATAACTGCTTGTCCTCCGCGACGACTCCTTCGAGCAACTGCTTATGATGACGGTAGGCTTCGCGGACTTGTCGTTTCACCCTGTTCCTATCGACGGCGTGCTTGAAGCGTTTCTTCGGCACACTAATCAGGATCTGTACGGGCGCGCAGGAGGCCTGACGGTCGGTCTGCAGGAAGACGGCCCTTAGCGGATAGGCTGACAGCGACTGGCTGTCGCCTTTACCGAAGAGCATCTCAATCAGACGGTTGCTGACGATGCGCTCCTCTTTCCTGAATGTAGGAGCCGCCATCTTATTGAGATTATTCTTGGTTCTCTATCAGGTAGTGCTGGAGGGCACCGGTCATCGAGGGGTATTTCTCAGAGGGCGCTTCGATGTCGAGACGCAGTCCGGCATCCTTGGCAGCCTTGGCAGTGGTCGGACCGAAGGTGGCAATGGCAATCTTCCCCTGCTTGAAATTGGGGAAATTCTTGCAGAGCGACTCAATACCCGAAGGACTGAAGAAGATCAGCATGTCGTAGTCGAAGGTCTTCACCTCCTCGGGGGTGAAGTCATTGCTGACGGTCTTATACATCACACACTCCTTGTGCTGCAACTTCTTGGAGTCGAGCAGGAGGGTGATACTGTCGTTGTGCACATCACTCATCGGCACCAGGTACTTCTCGGTCTTATGCTTGACCATGGTGGGCACCAGGTCATCGACGCGACCCGTCTCACCGAAGAACACCTTGCGCTTGCGGTACTGTACATACTTCTGGATATAGAGTGCGATGGTCTCCGTCACGCAGAAGTACTTCATGTCTTCTGGGATGGCAACCCTCAGTTCCTTAGCCATATTGAAGAAATGGTCAATGGCATGCCTTGAGGTGAACACGATGGCGGTATAGTCGAGGATATTGACTTTCTGGGCGCGGAATTCCTTGGCGGTAATGCTCTCCACCTTGATGAAGGGACGGAACACCAATTCAACTCCAAATCTGTTCGCGATATCGAAATATGGCGACTTCTCACTGTTCGGCCTGGGTTGTGAAACCAGAATCTTCTTAATCATTTGTGTCCTAAATTTTTATTTTAAAAATATCCACGATAACCGATAAGCCGCCCCAAAGCGTGAGTAACGGTACCATTTCGAGGGCACAAAAGTACAAAATAATTTGTAGAAACACTTCATTTTGCTTAAAAAAGATGACGTAAGACCTGTAAAATGTCAGTAATTTAACCAAAACGAGCACTATAATGCAATAAATCGCCGCATAAATGGGTGAAAAGTGTAGATATGCCAACAGTAGGAGGTTCGGGAACTGGATCGCTCCCTCTATAGCAGTGATGAAGAGGAGCGATGTCAAGAATTTTGTATTTCTCTTCTTGTCGAAGAAGAGCAGATTGATCCCATGATAGAGGGTAAAGCGTAGCGCGAAATACACGATGAAGACCACGACGAAGATGATGAGGATGGCATATTCCGACGACAATGTGAAGGTGTCGGCGACGTATGCCATGACATACAGGTAATACAGGAGCCCATACACCAGACTGGACAGTCCCACGAAGGCAATCTGGAACTTCACCTCGTTGCCCGTCTCGTTGATGTCTCGGTCGGCCCGCTGTGGGTAGAAGAAGTCTTTCAGTTGTCTGACGATAAAGCTGGAGATCCTGGACAGGGTGAAGGCGATGAAGAGGAAGCAGATGATGAGGATGCTCGTGACGACGTTGTCGTTGCTGAGCGTCTCTGGAACGGGGTCGCCAGACACACCCGAGCCACCGGGTTTCAACTCCTCATGGTACATCGAGTCCTTGGAGAAGAAGTTCTCCCGGTAGTATAGCGGCACCTCCGCGATGGTCATGTCGCGGGGGATCCCCTCACCAGGCAGGTGGAGCGTGTCGGGCTGTCCGCTGTAGCGGATCTCCTGGGGCTTCAGCCACGCCTGTATGGCGGAGTCCTGTTGGGCAGGGGTGGCATCTTTAGGCAACAACCGCAGCACCTGGTAGGGTGTCTGCGGTCTGGTGTATGTACTGACTACGGTGTCGGAGACTGTCGTAGCAGACATCGTCGTATAGATGCTGTCCTGTTGTACGGTCATGCTTTATGCCAGGTCGAATGCCTTGCGGATATCCTCCACGCGGTCGAGCTTCTCCCAGGTGAAGAGTTCCACGTCGATGATCTTCGTCGGGTGGTAGTGGCTGGTGAACGTCTTTTGGATGGTCTCCGGCTGACGACCCATGTGACCGTAGGCGGCCGTCTCACTGTAGATGGGCTGGCGTAGCTTCAGCGTGCGTTCGATGGCCTTCGGACGGAGATCGAACAGATCCTCGATCTTCTTGGCGATCTCACTGTCGCTCATCTGAACCTTGCTGCGGCCGTAGGTGTTCACGTAGATGTTCATGGGCTTGGCCACACCGATGGCGTAGCTCACCTGGACGAGCATCTCGTCGGCCACACCGGCAGCCACCATGTTCTTGGCG
Source organism: Prevotella sp. (assembly GCA_017965475.1). Taxonomy (GTDB): domain Bacteria; phylum Bacteroidota; class Bacteroidia; order Bacteroidales; family Bacteroidaceae; genus Prevotella. The sequence continues at coordinate 19,262 of JAGCPV010000113.1, read as the reverse complement.
ATATGACGGGCAGCATAGGCGGCACTGCGATCGACCTTCGAGGAGTCCTTGCCGGAGAAGGCACCGCCACCGTGGGCACCCTTGCCACCGTAGGTATCGACGATGATCTTACGGCCTGTCAGACCTGTATCACCGTGGGGACCGCCGATGACGAACTTACCCGTCGGGTTCACGTAGTACTTGATGTCGGGGTTGAAGAGGTCGAGCACCTTCTGGGAGTGGATCTGCTGCTTCACCCTCGGGATGAGGATGTTGAGGACATCGTCCTTGATCTTGGCGAGCATCTTCTCGTCGTCGGCGTCGAACTCGTCGTGCTGGGTAGAGACGACGATGGTGTCGATGCGCTCGGGGATACCCTCGTCGCTGTATTGGATGGTCACCTGACTCTTGGCATCCGGACGCAGGTAGGTCATCACCTTGCCCTCCTTGCGGATATCGGCCAGCACGCGCATGATCAGGTGCGCCAGGTCGAGACTCACGGGCATGTAGTTCTCCGTCTCGTTGGTGGCGTAGCCGAACATCATACCTTGGTCGCCGGCACCCTGCTCTTCCTCGTTCTCACGATCCACACCCTGGTTGATATCACTGCTCTGCTCGTGGATGGCACTCAGGATACCGCACGAGTTACCGTCGAACTGGTATTCTGCCTTCGTATAGCCAATACGCTTGATGGTGTTGCGGGCAATGGTCTGCAGGTCGATATATACACTACTGCGCACCTCACCCATGATGACCACCTGACCGGTGGTCACAAAAGTCTCACAAGCCACACGGGCCTTCTCGTCGTAAGCCAGAAACTGGTCGAGGATCGCGTCTGAGATCTGGTCAGCCACTTTGTCGGGATGACCTTCTGATACTGATTCTGATGAAAAGAAATATGACATAATGTTGGAATTTGGCTGCAAAATTACTAATAAGTAAGCAAAACACCAAATTTTTCCCCTTTTACTTTTACCTTTTCATGTTCCTCGGATGGTGCTCCAGGATCTCGCGGCGCAGTGTCGAGGTGTCGATGTGCGTGTAGATCTCCGTCGTGCCTATGCTCTCATGACCGAGCAGCGCCTGGATGATGCGCAGGTCGGCACCCCCTTCCAACAGGGCGGTGGCGAACGAGTGGCGCAGGGTGTGGGGCGAGATGGTCTTCTCGATGCCCGCCGCTTCCGCCTGCCGTTTGATCATGATGAGGATCATCGTACGTGTCAGGTGTTTCCCGTAGCGGTTCAGGAACACATAGTCCTCCTCCCCGGGCTTGATGGTCATGTGGCAACGGTCGTCGAACCAGAACTCCAGCTCCTGGATGGCCCGTCTGGAGATGGGTACCAGCCGTTCCTTCGATCCCTTGCCGAACACGCGCACGTACTCCTCGGGGAGATAGAGGTCTGACAGCTTCAGGTTCACCAGCTCACTGACGCGCAAGCCACAGGAGAACAGCACCTCGATGATGGCGCGGTTACGGTGGCCCTCCCATTTCGAGAGGTCGATGCTGGCCTCCAGACGGTCGATCTCCTGGGGCGACAACACCTCGGGCAGGTGCTCCCCGATCTGTGGCGACTCCAACAGTTCCGTCGGGTCGTCCTCGCGGTAGCCGTCGAGCTGCAGGAAACGGAAGAAGGAACGCACGCCACTCAGGATGCGGCACTGCGAACGGGGATGGATGCCGATGTCGTGGAGCCCGGCCGAGAAATGCTCCAGATCCTCTAGCGTCACCTCCAGCACATCCTTCTCTTCCCGCTCCAGATAGTCGAGCAGTTTACGGAGGTCACGCTGATAGGCATCGAGCGTGTTGCCCGACATGTTACGCTGCAGTTTCAGATAGCGTACATAGCCCTTTACCAGATCCTTTGTCATCGCTTTGATGAATAATGATGCAAAGTTACAATCTTTTTTTGTATTTTCAAAGAAAAAGTCGTAACTTTGCAGCCGTAATAATTAATAAGGTATGAAGATACAAATCATCAATGGGCCGAACCTCAACCTGTTGGGGCAGCGGGAGCCGGGCATCTACGGGTCTGAGGCCTTCGAGACCTACCTGTCGGAACTGCGGGCATGGTACCCCAATATTGAGATCGGCTACTTCCAGAGTAATGTCGAGGGAGAACTGATCAACAAGATGCAGGAGACCGGCTTCTTCGGCGACTGTGACGGTATCGTGCTCAATGCCGGTGCCTATACCCATACCAGTGTGGCCCTGCAGGACTGCATCCGTTCCCTGCGCTGTCCCGTCGTCGAGGTCCACATCTCCAATGTGCACCAGCGTGAGGAGTTTCGTCATAAGTCGATGATCTCCTGTGCCTGCATGGGCGTGATCTGTGGCTTCGGCCTCGACTCCTACCGTCTGGCCATCGAGGCTTTCATCGCCCGCAGAGGATGACGCTCGACGAGTATATCCTGCAGCACTCGGAGCCCGAGCCCGAATACCTCTACCGGCTCTGGCGGGCAACGAACATCCGGACGATCCACGGCCGTATGGCCAGTGGTCACCTGCAGGGACGGCTGCTGAAGATGCTCGTGGAGATGATCCGTCCCCAGACCATCCTCGAAATCGGCACGTTCAGTGGCTACAGTGCCATCTCCATGGCGGAGGGACTGTCCGACGGCGGACGGCTCTACACGTTCGAGATCAACGACGAGATGGAAGACTTCACCCGTCCGTGGATAGAGGGGTCGGCGGTGGCCGACAAGATCGAGTTTATCATCGGCGATGCCCTCGTGGAGGCTCCGAAGCTCGGCATCATGTTCGACATGGCCTTCATCGACGGTGACAAACGGACATACAAGGAGACCTTCGAGATGGTGATGTCCATCCTCCGGCCCGGTGGGTTCATCCTCGCCGACAACACACTCTGGGACGGTCATGTCGTGGATCATGCCTACGATCACGACCACCAGACGCAGGGTATCGAGACCTTCAACGACTATCTCGCCGCCGACGACAGGGTAGAACAGGTGATCCTCCCCCTTCGCGACGGCTTGACAATAATACGGAAGAGGTAATCATCATTACTCATTCCTCATGACTAATTCCTAATTTAGAAAGTTATGCAAGAGACAAGACAGAACAAGATAGCCCGACTGCTCCAGAAGGAGCTCTCGCTGATATTCCAGCAGCAGACCCGTGCCATGCACGGTACGATGGTCAGCGTCACCCGTACGAAGGTGTCGCCCGACCTGAGCATCTGCACCGCCTACCTGAGTATCTTTCCCTCGGAGAAGGGTGAGGAGATACTGGCGAATATCAATGCCAGCAACAAGTCCATAAGATATGAGTTAGGTACGCGCGTGCGTAACCAGTTGCGCATCATCCCCGAACTGCGGTTCTTCATCGACGACAGTCTGGACTATATCGACCGCATCGACGAGTTGTTGAAAAAGTGATCATGATTATTAATGACTAATCCTTCATTCATCATCGTGAACTTCCCCTTCTTCATCGCCCGGCGTTACCTCTTCTCGAAGAAATCCACGCACGCCATCAATGTCATCAGCGGCATCTCCGTCATCGGGGTGGCCGTGGCCACGATGGCCCTGGTGGTGACGATGAGCGTGTTCAACGGCTTCCACGACCTGGTGGCCCACTTCTTCACCTCCTTCGACCCCCAGTTGAAGGTCACACCCGTGAAGGGCAAGACGGTGGCGGCCGACGATCCCGTGCTCACGCAGATCCGTCAGCTGCCGCAGATAGAGGTGGCCACGGAGTGTGTCGAGGACCAGGCACTGGCCATCTACAGGAACCATCAGGCGATGGTCATGGTCAAGGGTGTGGAGGACAACTTCGACCAGCTCACCCATATTAACGAGATCCTCATCGGTGACGGGGAGTTCATCCTCCATGCCGCCGACATGGACTACGGCATCCTGGGTGTCCGGCTGGCGGAGCAGTTGGCCACGGGCTACACCTACGACCGTCCGCTGAAGATCTACGCACCCCGTCGCGAGGGACAGCTCGACATGACCAATCCCAATGACGCCTTTGAGGAGGAAGATCTCTACTCGCCCGGCGTCATCTTCAACGTGAAACAGGCTAAGTACGACAAGAATTATATCGTCACGAGCATCGCCTTTGCCCGTCGTATCTTCGGACAACAGGGCATGCTCTCCTCACTGGAGCTGAGGCTGAAGCCCGGTAGCAACTTCGAGTCCGTGAAGTCGGAGATCAAGGAGCTGTGCGGCGACCGCTTCATCGTCAAGGACCGTTATGAGCAGCAGGACGACACCTTCAAGATCATGAAGATCGAGAAGTTCATCGCCTACATCTTCCTGACGTTCATCCTGATGGTGGCCTGCTTCAACATTATCGGCTCACTCTCCATGCTGATCATCGACAAGAAGGATGATGTGGTGACGCTCCGTAACCTTGGGGCCAGCGACAAGCAGATTGTGCGTATCTTCCTCTTCGAGGGCCGTATGATCTCAGCCATCGGTGCCATCCTCGGTATCCTGCTCGGTTTGCTCCTCTGCGGCCTGCAACAGCAGTTCGGTCTCGTGGCCCTCGGCTCGTCGAGCGGCTCGTTCGTCATCAATGCCTATCCTGTCAGCGTCCATCCCGAGGATATCGTGCTGATCTTCGTCACTGTCCTCGTCGTGGGCTTCCTCGCTGTCTGGTACCCCGTCCGCTACTTCGCCAAGCGTCTGCTGGCGTAGTCCTGAAAGAACAGAAAACAAAACAGATATATGGAAAAGAAAAAGATCTACATCGCCGGTTGCGGCGGCATGCTCGGAGAGGCTTTCCACGAGCAGTTCAAGGATGATTACATCATCAAGTGTACGGATAAGGACGTGAACGCCGACTGGCTCTCGTACCTCGATTTCCGTGATTTCGACGCCTATCGCAAGGATGTTGAGGCGTTCCAGCCCGACTACCTCTTCCACCTCGGCGCCTATACCGATCTGGAGTGGTGCGAGCAGAACGCTGATGAGACCTATCTCACCAACACCCTCTGTGTGGAGAACGCCGTCTATATCGCCAACTCGCTCAACATCCCCCTGCTCTATATCAGCACCGCCGGTATCTTCGATGGTAAGAAGCCACTTTACGACGACTGGGATCAGCCCAACCCCCTCGGTGTCTATGCTCGCTCGAAGTACATGGGTGAGCGCTTCGTCGTGGAGAATGCCTTCCGCTACCTCGTCTGCCGTGCCGGTTGGATGATGGGCTCGGGCCCCTCGAAGGACAAGAAGTTCATCCAGAAGATCATGAAGCAGCTGAAGGACGGCAAGAAGGAACTCTTCATCGTCAACGACAAGGACGGTACGCCCACCTACACACAGGACTTCGCCAAGACGGTGAAGAACCTGATCCAGAAGGAGTATTGGGGACTGTATAACTGTGTCTGCGGTGGTCAGACCAGCCGATTGGAGGTCTGTCAGGAGATGTTGAAGATCCTCGGACTGGAGAACGAGGTGAAGATCAATATCGTGACCTCCGAGTACTTCGCCAAGGAGTACTTCGCCGACCGTCCCGCCTCGGAGCGTCTCTGGACGCGTAAGCTCAACCTCCGTGGTGTCAGTGCCATGCGCGACTGGCGCGTCGCCCTCAAGGAATACCTTGAGAACTATTACAAGGGATACCTATCCTAACGTGATGTTCTCGACTTGGATGTCGGCGTGGAGGAATAGCTGAGCCGACTCCTTGAACTTATCAGGATTTTCAGTGGTGAGGTAGTGTGCCTCACCATTTTTTGAACACCGCTGTTCGATCTGCGGGTGGCGTTCGAGGTAGGCTTTCAGACTGCTGGCGACGTAATCGCCCTGGGAGACGATGCGCACGCCTTGGGGCAGGTATTTCCTGATCTTCGGCATGAGCAGCGGATAATGTGTGCAGCCGAGGATGATGGCATCGATCTGCGGGTCTTTCGCCATGATCTGGTCGATGCGCTTTTTCACGAAGTAGTCGGCTCCCGGGGAGTCGGCCTCGTTGTATTCGACGAGGGGCACCCAGAACGGACAGGCGACGCCCGACACCTCGATGTCGGGGTGTAGTTTCTGAATCTCCAGGTTATAGCTCTCGCTCTTGATGGTTCCCTCGGTGGCGAGGACGCCCACATGACGGCTCTCGGTGAGGTCGCCGATGACCTCCGCCGTGGGCCGGATGATGCCCAGCACCCGACGGTCGGCATCCCACTGGGGCAGGTCGTGCTGCTGGATGGTGCGCAGGGCCTTGGCCGAGGCGGTGTTACAGCCGAGGATCACCAGATGACAACCCTTCTCGAAGAGCTTCAGTACGGCTTGGCGCGTAAACTCATAGACCACGTCGAACGAGCGTGGTCCGTAAGGTGCGCGGGCGTTGTCGCCCAGATAGAGGTAGTCGTATTGGGGAAGCTGCTGGCGGATGCCGTGAAGGATCGTGAGTCCGCCGTAGCCGCTGTCGAAGACGCCGATGGGGCCGGGACTACTGGAGAGCATCCTTCACTGTCTGGTTGAGGTTGTCGCCTAGATTGGGGTTGAAGAAGGGCAGGGCGTTGGTGTCCGTGTCGTAGATGAAGGCATAGCCGCGCTCACGGCCGATCTTGTCGAGCAGTTCGATGAGACGGATCTTCAGGGGCGCCATCGCCTCCTTCTCTGCCTGGGCCAGTTCCTCACGGCTCTTCTCCTTGAAGGCGATATTCCGCTCCATCAGTTCCTGAAGTTCCGTCTGGCGCTTCTGGAGGATGGTCTTCGGGAAGTCGCGCTGTCCGTCGAGGAATTCCTCGTACTTACGGTTGAACTCGTCTTCCACCCGTTTCGTCTCTGCCTGATACTGTGCCCTCAGGTCAGCGAGTTTCTGCTGTGCCTTGGCATAGCCGGGCATCGCCTGGAGGGCAGCCTCGTAACTGAGATAGCCGAAACGGAATGTGCTGTTGTCCTGGGCTGACGCGCCCAGGACAACACACATCGTGATCAGTATGACGACGAGTCGTTTCATATTACTTCAGGCCGAGCTTGGTCTTTACGGCAGCGGTCACGTCGGTAGAGAGCGTGGTGCTGATGTAGGGGATGCCGGCGTTGATCTCGTTGATGATGACATAGCCACCCTCCTGACCGACGGCCTTGATGGCGTCGAGCACCTTGGCGCTGATGGCCTGCATCTTCTCCTGAGAAGCCTTCTGGAGAGCCTGCTGGTTGTCCTGATAGCTCTGCTGGATCTTAGCGTACATATCCTGCAGCTCCTGCTGACGGCGCTGTTTGATATTCTCGGGCAGCGTGGCCTGCTCCTTGTCGAAAGCCTCGGCCTTCTTCTGGAGCTCGTCCTGCATGCTCTTCAGGTCTGCCTCGTACTGGGCTGTCAGGGCGTCGATCTCGGTCTTGGCCTTGTTATACTCGGGCATGGCCTGGATGATCTCCTGGGTGTCAACGTGTCCGAACTTCTGGGCGTTGGCGGTGGTGAAACCGCAGATAGCGCAAATAGCGCAAAGAATAATCTTCTTCATTTTTTCTTTTTCTTATTTAATGATTATTATGATCTAGTATCCAAGTTTCCGGAGAACTTCCGAACTGATGTCGATCTTCGGGGAGCCGAAGATGATGGAGGTGTCGCTGGCGCGGTCGAGGATGAGCTGGTAGCCACGGGTCTCGGCAATATCCTTGACGGCGTTGTAGATCTCATCCTGGATGGGCGTCATCAGGGCGGTGCGCTTCTTGTAGAGCTCACCCTCGGGACCGAAGTATTTCTTCTTCAGGTCGGCGGCCTCCTTCTCCTTGGCGACGATGGCATCCTGCTTGGCCTGCTTCTGCTCCTTGGAGAGGAAGACGACCTCGTTCTGGTAGTTCTTATAGAGGGTCTGGGCCTCGGTGGTCAGGGCATCAACCTCTGCCTGCCACTGCTTCGACACCTGGTTCAGCTGTTCGTTGGCACGCTCGTAGGCGGGGATGTTCTTCAGGATATACTCCATATCCACCAAGGCGAACTTCTGTGCTGAGGCTGATGTGATGCCGCAGATGGCACAGATGATACAGATAATCAGTTTCTTCATAATTGCATTATTTTATGTTATACACCTCTTTGACGTCTGAACTGTTAAAAGGTTTAATTAGAACTCCTGACCGAGGACGAAGTGGAAGTTACTGCCACCTCGCGACTGTGCACCGCTCTGGTTCGTATAGACATTGTCGAAGCCGTAGGCCCAGTCGATACCCATCAGACCCACCATCGGGAGGAAGATACGTACACCGATACCGGCGGAGCGCTTCATCTTGAACGGGTTGAAGTCCTTGGCATCCGCCCAGGCGTTACCGCCTTCGAGGAAGCCGAGACCGTAGATGGTCGTATTACCCAGCATCAGCGGGTAGCGGAGCTCCAGCGTGAAGCGGTCGTAGGCGTAGGAGTTGTAGGAGGAGATTGTGCCGCCCTTCATCATCGTCTCGTAGGCCGAGGAGTAGGAGATGGCACCGTTTTCATAGCCGCGCAGACCGATGGTCTCCTCGGAGTAGCCGTAGGAGTAGCCGCTCATACCGTCACCACCGACGTAGAAGGTCTCGAACGGAGAACGCTTGTTGCTGTTGTAGGCACCCAGCAGTCCGAACTCCACACGGGTCATGAGCACCAGACACTTCTGACCACCGGTGAGGGCGGTGAAGGTGCGGGTCTTGAACTTCCACTTGTGGTATTCGATCCAACGATACATATCCTGCAGCTCGTCCTCGTAGGAGGCGGAGTTGGCGTTCTTGGCCAGGTTGGCATAGTCCTTGCCGTCGAAGGCGGACCATGGCGGGGTGAGGGTGCACGAGAGGAGGAACTCCGAACCACGGCGCGGGAACAGCTGGTTGTCCGTAGAGGTACGTGCCAGCGTCAGGCCGAGGTTGATATTGTTACAGTTTCCGTTGTGGATATAGAAGTAACTCCAGTCGCGCAGCATATACCGCGTATAGCCGAGGGTGGCAGAGAACTGGAAGTAGTCGTCGGGCCAGCGCAGACGCTTACCCCATCCGATGCTGGCACCGAAGACGGTCATCGTCTTGTCGTCATCGAGCATCGAGTCGTAGTTATAGTAGTAGTTGTTATACGAGCCGTAGCCGTAACTGTACATCGCGTAGTTGTTATAGAACGAGTTGTTACGGTAGTAGCTGGAGATGTCGGACTGGTGGGAGTAGTAGGCACCGACATTGAAGCTGTTCGGACGCTTGCCGCCAAACCAGTTCGTGCCGTAGTTGGCACTCAGCGAACTGTAGTACGAACCGTTGGTCTGGAAGCTGAAGCCCAACTGCTCACCATCGCCGTAGGGCAGGATGCCGCGGTGCAGCTTGTTCTTGCCGAAGAGGTTACGGATGGAGAAGTTGTTGAACTTGATGCCGATCTTTCCGATGATACCCGTCTGTCCCCAACCCAGCGAGAACTCCAGCTGGTCGTTGGACTTCTGTTCCAGCTGCCAGTCGATATCCACGGTACCGTCCTCGTAGTTGGGCTTGATGTCAGGAATCACCTTCTCGGGGTCGAAGAATCCCATGGAGGCGATCTCACGCTGGGAACGCTGCAGGGCTTCCTTGTTGAACAGGTCACCGGGCTTGGTGTGGAGCTCACGGCGCACCACCTCCTCATAGAGTCGGTCGTTACCGTAGATGCGGATATGGTTCAGGTGGGCTTGCGGACCCTCGGTGACGCGCATCTCCAGGTCGATGGAGTCGCCGACGATGTTCACCTCCACCGGGTCGATGTTGGAGAACACGTAACCATTGTTGTAATAGTAGTTACCAGCGGCATCCTCGTCTTCCTTCAGGCGTTTGTTGATGTGCTTCTGGTTGTAGATGTCACCTTTCTTCATGTCCAGCACGGCATTCAGGTAGTCGGCGGTCACCACGGTGTTACCCACCCACGTGATATTGCGGATGAAGTATTTCTCGCCCTCATCGACCTTCACAAAGACGTTCACGTGCTTGTCGTCGTACTGCGTGACGGAATCCTCGATGATGGTGGCATCACGGAATCCCAGCTCGTTGTACTTCTCGATCAGGGCCTGCTTGGCTTCCTTATAGCGCTCGTCGGTGAATTTCTTGGCCTTGAATATGTTATTGAATTTCCCGGCCTCGTGGATCTTGCCAAAGGCACCCTTGCTGATCATCGAACCCTTGATCTTGCTGTCCTTCAGACGGTCGTTGCCCTCGAACACCAGGTGGCGCACCTTCATCTTGGCTTTCTTGTCGATGTTCACGTCGAGGATGATCTGTCCCGGACGGTTGGGGTCATCGATCTGCTTGATGTCGATCTCCGCATTCTTATAACCCTTCTCGTCGAAGTATCTCTTGGCCAGGATCTGGGCGCGGTCGATCACGTTACGCGTCAGACTCATGCCTTTCACCATACCGAGCTTCGTTTCCATGTCCTCACGCTCCGTCTTCTTGATACCGTGATAGACGATGTCGCTGATGCGGGGGCGCAGACCGAGGTGGATGCAGAGGTAGATCTTCGAGCCGACGATGGAGTCGGCGGTGATGCTCACCTTCGAGAACAGACCGTTGCGCCAGTAGCGCTTCACGGCCTCGGTGATCTGGGCGCCGGGCACTTCGACCATCTGGCCGACCTGCAGTCCGGACAGTCCCGTGAGCACGTAGTCCTCATAGCCTTCCACACCTTCCACGGCAATGCCCGCGATCTCACAGGTGCGCGCCGTACCGGCGTAGGAGATGTCGGGATTGACGATCTTATCCTGGGCATAGGCGGTGAAGAGTGAACAGTGAAGGGTGAAGAATGCCATCAGCACTTTCACCATCCATTCCCTTTTCATCTCCTTATACCTTATTATCTTATAGAGCATTTTCTGATTATTCACTGATCACTGTTTATTTCTCTTCTTCCTCCACCTGGGCTTCGGTCTTTCCGAAACGGCGCTGACGGCTCTGGAAGCTGTAGATGGCTTTATAGAGCTCCTCCTCATTGAAGTCGGGCCAGTAGGTGTCGCAGAAATACAACTCCGAATAGGCGATCTGCCAGAGCAGGTAGTTGGAGATACGGAGCTCACCGCCCGTACGGATCAGCAGGTCGGGATCGGGCATGAAGGCGGTCTCCAGATGCTGGCTGATGAATTCCTCGGTGATGTCGTCCATCTTGTAGGTCCCGTCGCTGACACCCTGGGCGATCTTCTTCGTGGCCCTCACGAGCTCCCATCTCGACGAGTAGCTCAGGGCGATGACGGCTGTCATCGCGGTGTTCTTGGCGGTATGGTCTTCCAGTTCCTTGATCTTCTCCTGGACGATGCCTGGCAGACGGTCCATGTCGCCGATCATCTTGAAGCGCACGTTGTTCTTCATGAAGATCTCCTCTTCCAGGGAGGTCAGGATCAGTCCCATCAGGGCCGACACCTCTTCGACAGGACGGTTCCAGTTCTCTGTGGAGAAGGTATATAGCGTCAGGTACTTGACACCCAGTCTTACGCACTCAGATGTGATGCAATGCACGGCATCCACGCCGGCCTGATGGCCGAAGCTACGCTCCTTGCCGCGCTCGTTAGCCCAGCGCCCGTTGCCGTCCATGATGATGGCAATGTGCTGAGGAATACGGCTCATGTCCAATAGTTCTTTCATATATTCAGTCTCTGTCGTTATTACACGTTTTGCATTTCGCCCACAGGTCGTAGGACAGTCCCACTTGGAGCACGCTGTAGCAGTCGGTGTTCTTGAAGAGTCCGCTGCTCTTGATACCATAGATGTCCTTCCTGCCGTCGAGGTTGTCATTGGGCGTGAAGCGCATCGCCCATTCGACCGTGAGGTTCAGTCGGTTGGCTGCCTTCCACTTGATGCCGACACCGAGGGGGAGGTTCACCGTGATACCGCTGTTGTCACCGCTATGGTGCGTCAGTCCCAGTCCGAGGGTGATAAACGGCACCAACCGTCGTGCACCCCTGTATTCCTGTCCCGTGCCGTATGCCCAGAAGTTGTACTCATACCGGAAATCGGCCTCGGTGATCTGGTTGTCAAACTCGTAGCGCTCTATCGGTGACCAGGTCTCCAGGTCGTCGGTGGATCCTTTGATCTTACCGGTTCCGATGTTCATGGCCAACGCCATGCGGGGGTTCAGGTGGTATCGCGCCACCAGCGTGCCCCAGGGCTGCATCCCTTTCAGGATATTGCCGTTGAAGTCACCCGTATAGGTGATCAGTCCGGCACCGGCTCCCACCTCCATCCTGTATTCCGGCTCATCCTGGGCGGTGGCGGTGAGGGCGGGGAAGAGGCATGCTGCCAGCAGCAGCCCCTTGATGATTATTCTACCATTACACCTCGCCATACATGATTGGTGTCAAGGTCTTTAAGCCACAGTGCTCCCTCAGCATCCGTCCTGGCCTCCACGCGCAGGAAACCGTCGTTGCCGTTGTCGGGCAGCTTGATCTCGTCGGACGTATGCCAGGTGATACCGCCGTCCTGACTCATACGGATGTCGTCGGCACTGATGGCCAGCACACAGTCGTGGAAATACACGAGGTTGAGACCAGGCGTGGCCGGCAGATAATATTGGTTATAGCTCTCATAGGGCAGATAGACCCATTTGCAGGGTTCACTGCCCTCGCTGAATTCTGCGACTTTGCGCCAGACGACGCTGATGACCTCTCCCTCCCCGATGATACCGGCGAGTATCTGGTAGTCCGTCTCTTCGTTGGGCTTGAAGGGATAGGACACGAAGGCGATATCCTGTGTCGGCAACAGCGAGAGGTCGTCGCCCAGGTTGTCGGCCGTCCATGTGGCACCGTCATCCTTCGTCACCATGATCGTGCCGTCCTGACTGAAGGCGTAGGCCTCTTTGCGTCCGGCGCCGATGAACGACTTCAGACCGGCATCGGCCACCAGCTTCTCCCAGGCCTCCTTCTCGGTATCGGCGGGATAGGCGTCGTCGGCCATCCGTTCCCAGAGGATGACCCCTGTCTCCACCTGATGCTGGTTGAGCGTCACCTCGTAGGCACGGTATTTCTCATACGTGTTGTTATACACGCGCACCTCCCTGGGTTGGGAGAAGTCGAGGGAGTCCGTGCTGTTGTAGTTGTAGAGGGTGTCGCTGACCGCACTCTTGATCACGATGCCCCCGCTATAGGTACTGGCAGAGATCGTGGCCAGCACGTGCTTCAGGTCACAGTCCTTGGGGAGTGAGTCGGTATTGTAGATCTTGTAGAGGGTCTGGTCGATGGTGAAGGATGGCATGTCCGCAGCGGCCAGGGCCGACTTATAGACCGTGTCATTGCCGGTCTTGGTCGATTTAGTATGGATATATCTGTTGACGGCTCCCAGACTGAATCCGGTGATGGCCATGTCGTCATAGGTGGTCACCTCGTAATCGTTGCCCGAGCCTAAGCATGAACTGTATAGGAACACGCTCATCAGCGTGATACAGAGTGCATATATATGTCTTTTCATCGAAAGAGAGTTCTATTTCTTCACAATTTGGCTGCAAATTTACGCACATTTCCGCAAATTTGAGCCATTTTCACCTTATAATTAAAGAAAATATGATATAATTTGACCGATTTTAAGTTAGTTTAGGGTTTTCCCTACAAAAAGAGTGCGGTATGAATCACTCACCCCGCACTCCTTTCAACGTACATCAGTATGCATCAGTGTCACGATACTTAATACCGTCACCACAGATACGGCTACTAACATAACCGTTGTTTGAAAATCTAATAACATAATCTTTACCTTAAAAACTACTAACCTAATGAATAAGAATATAATCTCACGATTACGTGGTGCAAAGGTACGAAGATTATAGGGCGCAGCCAATAAACAGGGGCGATTTCATAGGAAACCGCCCCTTATTTTGATGTAAGTCAAAAAGCGCTTTTTAGAGCTTCGGACCTGCAGCGACGAGTGCCTTACCGGCCTCGTTGCCCTCGTACTTCTTGAAGTTCTTGATGAATCGGCCAGCCAGGTCCTCAGCCTTCTTGTTCCACTCAGCGGCGTCAGCGTAGGTGTCACGAGGATCGAGGATAGCGGGGTTCACGTTGGGCAGGGCTGTGGGCACCTCGAAGTCGAAGTAAGGGATCTTCTTGGTCTCAGCCTTCAGGATAGCACCGTCGAGGATGGCGTCGATGATACCACGTGTATCGGGGATGGAGATACGCTTGCCGGTACCGTTCCAACCAGTGTTCACGAGGTAAGCCTTGGCACCGCTCTTCTCCATGCGCTTCACGAGCTCCTCAGCATACTTGGTGGGGTGCAGCTCCAGGAAGGCCTGGCCGAAGCAAGCAGAGAATGTAGGAGTGGGCTCTGTGATACCACGCTCTGTACCAGCCAACTTAGCTGTGAAACCAGAGAGGAAGTAGTACTTGGTCTGCTCCGGAGTCAGGATAGATACGGGAGGCAGTACGCCAAAGGCGTCAGCGCTCAGGAAGATCACGTTCTTAGCCTCAGGACCAGCGCTCTTCTTGTTCACCTTCTGGGCGATCTTCTCGATGTGGTTGATAGGATAGCTGACACGGGTGTTCTCGGTCACGCTCTTGTCGGCGAAGTCGATCTTACCGGCAGCGTCAACAGTGACGTTCTCCAGCAGGGCGTCGCGCTTGATGGCACCATAGATGTCAGGCTCGTTCTCCTTGGAGAGGTTGATGACCTTGGCATAGCAGCCACCCTCGAAGTTGAACACACCCTCGTCGTCCCATCCGTGCTCGTCGTCACCAATCAGCAGACGCTTCGGGTCGGTTGACAGCGTGGTCTTACCTGTACCTGACAGACCGAAGAAGATAGCGGTGTTCTTACCCTCCATATCGGTGTTGGCAGAGCAGTGCATGGAAGCGATACCCTGCAGGGGCAGATAGTAGTTCATCATTGAGAACATACCCTTCTTCATCTCACCACCGTACCAGGTGTTGATGATGCACTGCTCGCGGGTGGTGGTGTTGAAGGCCACACAGGTCTCTGAGTTCAGACCCAGCTCCTTGTAGTTCTCAACCTTAGCCTTGGAAGCGTTATAGATAACGAAGTTGGGCTCGAAGCTCTCCAGCTCCTCAGCGGTGGGCTGGATGAACATGTTTTTCACGAAGTGAGCCTGCCAGGCCACCTCGACGATGAAACGGACACGCAGACGGGTAGCCTCGTTGGCACCACAGAAAGCGTCCATCACATACAGGTTCTTGTTGCAGAGCTCCTTGATGGTGATCTCCTTCACCTTGGCCCATACCTCCTCGCTCATGGGGTGGTTGTCGTTCTTATATTCCTCAGAAGTCCACCATACCTTGTCCTGGCTCTGTGCATCCTTCACGATGTACTTGTCCTTAGGTGAACGGCCGGTGTAGATACCAGTCATAACGTTAACAGCGTTGAGCTCGGTGTTTACGCCCTTGTCGAAACCCTCGAGACCAGCCTTTGTCTCCTCCTCATAGAGGTACTCATACGATGGATTGTGAGCAATCACGGTTGAACCGGTGATGCCATACTGAGTCAAATCTAACTTTGCCATATTACTAAACTTGTTTTAATTGTGAATATTATCTTTGTTATCGTTTTCTTTTTCTCGCTGCGGCCTGTCCTCGCCGCGCATTTCTCAAATGCGCTGCAAAGTTACTAATTATTTGCGGATTGACAAGTGGGAATTAGCAATTTTTTGCGCGCACACAAACCTTTTTAGGTTAAAGAATTTAAAAACGATTGTCGGAGTGGCGCTTTTGCCACTCCGACATATCAAATATTCTCGACCCGGGACTGACCCCATGTCGCCCGACAAGTTTGGAGACGGTTTCCCGTTATTGTCGCATCGTTGGGAGTCTGTCGCAAGAAAGTCAGTCATTTTTTCCTGAATTCTTTGTTTATCAGACGGATCAGCCGTACCTTAGCAGCCGAAATCAAGAATGAAAAGAATGAATAAGGTAATCAGACATATCAGAATCGCTGTGCTGCTGGGAGCGTTGCTTAGCCTCAGTTCGTGTGCAGATGTCGCAAGCATCATCATCGAAGACACCTTGCAGGATGCACTGGCATGTAGCCAGACACCTCATCGCTCGAAAGGAAACCATGCCTCCGACAAGCAGAAGGCCAAGGTGGCCGAACAGCTTAAACAGTCAGGCAAGTGCTCCACCTGCCGTGGTATGGGCAGAACGCCCGACGGCCTCTACATCTGCACCACCTGCCAAGGCTCTGGCAAATATAAATAAGCGGGAAATAAACCAATAAAATTAGCCGAAAGTTGGGGCTTTCGGCTAATTTTTGTTTACTGGGGACAGACCCCTCTGCGGAGTCGGAGACATCCGCATTTGGGTCAGTCCCAGACCAGTCCCGGAGTTAATCCCAGGATTTAGCCCAGATTATTTGAGGATGACCTTCTTGGTGATGGTCTGGCCGTTCTGGTAGGTGACGGCCTTGATGAAGAGACCGTTGGACGGGTTGGTCACCTCACGGCCGGTGAGGTCGTAATAGACGGTCTTGGCCACCTGGAGGTCGGCACCGAGGGGCTTGACGGAGGTGACGGAGACACTGGTCTCGCCAGCCACGACCGAGGTCACGTTCTCAACCACACAGTTGGTGGGATCGTTGCTGTCGTAACTGGATACGAAGGCCAGCACCTTCAGGTCTTCGGTCTTCCATGACGGGTCGATCTTGAAGGTGTAGGTATAGGAAGCAAAATTCTCGTACCAGTCGAGTACGCTACCCCATGTCTCGTTGACGGCGCGCAGCACGTGCTGGTGGACATATTTGCCACTGGCGCCGCTCTGATTGATAGCGTCAATGTTGTCTTCCGTCAGGAAGAGGGTGATGCGGGCGGGTGTGTCGCAGAAGTTCCAGCCGCGCTGACAGTTGATCGAGATATTGAGATCATCACCGTCAAAGGCTGTCCTCATGTCGATGCCGACATACGAGGGCTCGTCGAGACGTGCCTCCACGTATTCCTTATAATAGCCACGGCTGACCACGGGTGTCACATCGTCCCATGCGAAGCGGTCGTACATGAAGGCGGGTGCATAGGTACCGTCATCGTAGAACCAGGTGTAATCATTGTCTGCATCGATGGTCAGCCAGTCGGTATAATATCCTGCGTGGTGGCAGGCGACGGCCGTGCGCTGGGCCAGGTCAGGATAGGTTATCATGAATTCATGCAGACCAGCGGCAGCATCCGGACAATAGACACATTTCTCCGTGGTGAACTCCTCGATGAGCACGTTGCGGGGCCATGTCGTCAGGTCGGCGACGGTCGTCACGTCGCCAGTGGCGGTGTTGTTGGTGGCGGTGTTGTCGTTGCCGTTCACCTTGGTGATGGTCAGTGTCTTGGTGACTGTTCCCTCTGTTTCATCGGCCTCGAAGGGGATCTTCACCTTGGCAGTGGCTGCATAGGGGATGGCCTCGGTATCTATCGTATTCTCTCTCGTCGTGACACCGTTGGAGGTGATGGTGAAGGAGATGCTGGTGATGGGATCCTTGCCACTGTTGGTGATCTTCACGGGTACATCCACGGTCTGTCCGAGGCCGACGACGGCTGGTCCGAAGTTCTCGACAGTGGCCAGGTTGTTGGGGTAGGTACCGCCATCGAGCAGCAGCTGCAAGACGAGGGAGCCTAAGTAATCTATTTTTTCCCAATCAAAACTGGTCGATGAGACATACGCGGAGTTCTCTACATAGTCACCTCCGAAGGGGATGCAGTATTCCACATCCTTGATGGTGAAGGAATAGCCCACGTAGATGGCCTGGTTGTTCACCTCGAAGGGTGTGGTGAGCTCGATGTCGTTGAATTCGTCGGACAACGATGCCACATCGACGCTCTGCACATAGTCGGCAGCATCGGCTGAGGAGGGCAGGGTCTTGGAGATCCAGACCTTCATCATACTGATGTTCGACGCTGTAATAGCAAAGATACGCATGGCCTTGATCGAGCTGGATCCTACGAATTCGTGGTTCTCCGGAATGAAGATGGCACAGTTGAAGGTCTCGGCAGCACCTGTTCCCACACCTCCTATTTCTTCACCAGTGTAATAGCCCCACCACATCTGGGTGTCGGTGGGCTCCAGTGCTTTTGCACACACAGTTGTCATGAGGACAACAGCCAAAAGTAATAGTTTTTTCATAAGTGAAATGGTTTTAAAAGTGTTATTAATGTGAATGATCTCTTAGCGGAATGACTTCTTACGGGTCTTGCTGGAGCCGTCCTGATAGACGGTCTTCTGCAGATAGACGCCGTGCTTGGGATGGTTGGTCTTCTGGCCCGTGAGGTCATAGTAGGTGACGGAGACGACCTTGTTGGCGGCCGTTGTGCGGAGACCGGTCATGCTGAAGTTGAAGTCGAGGGTGATGGTGGGACCGTACTGGTCGATGCTCCATTCCTGGGCGAGGGCGTTCTGTTTGTAGGTCACCAGCTGGTAGGTGACGACACATCTGCCCTCTTCCACGGGCGACCACTCCGTCTGCATGTTCTTCAGCTCCTCACTGGCGAGGGGGCCGCTTTGGGTCTCGAAGGTGCCGGTCTTCTCCTGAGCCACACAGTTCTCGGGGAAGCAGGTCTGGAAGAATCCGTTGTCGAGGGTCTGGATGGTGTAGATGCCGCCGATCTGCACCTCCTCTGTCGTCTGGTTCTTGACAAAGAGGTTGGTGGGCATCTGGATAGTCCCGAATACGTCCATCTCGTATTCCGTGAAGTTGATGGTGGTGCCATCTTCAATGAGGTTGCCGTCCCTGTCGGCAAACTGTACGGGGAATGTGGTCTGGGCCTGTATGCCCAGTGTTGTGATAAGTCCCCAGAATAATGTAAAGAGTTTCTTCATAAGCAATGGTATTTTGTCTTGAATTTATCGTATCGGTGTCTTGGTGGCCTGGAGCACGCCGCTGTCGTTATAGACGAAGGCGACGATGCTGAGGTTCCTGATGTTCCAGCCGGCGTCAACGGCCTGGGTGTATTCCCTGTGTCTGCTCTCGCTCTCGCGGATGGTGATGTCCTCGCCCCATGTGCCGTTGACGGCCTGTCTGAACACATGGTTGTGCACATAGCCGGCATTGGCGGAGCCGTCGGGCATCATCTGCACGGCGGTGATGCCGTCCTCTAGCACCCACACCTGCAGCTTGCCGTTGATGGTGCCGTCGATGGCCGTCGCCGTGATGCCGATGTGGAGGGTATGGCTGCCCTCTGCCGTAGCCGAGGCCGTCAGCGTGAGTGGGGCGGACTTGGCCAGTTCCTCCTTCACGGCGGCTGCCCACTCGGGGTAGTTGATAGGTGCATGGCGGTTCACCAGTCCGACGGGCTGGTACTCCAGGTTCCAGTGGTTATAGTATTCGTCGCCCGTCTCCGTCGCCAGTCCGAGGGTCGTGGCGTTGCCCTTGAAGCCCAGCGGTCCGCCGTGGATGCCGACGGCAATGACGGCCGTGTCGCCGTAGGTCTCCACCAGCTGGTCGAT
>JAGCPV010000112.1 GCA_017965475.1 Prevotella sp. | reverse complement strand
GATGGTCATCCGGAACTGGAGAGTCCTTTGAGAACCAACTTCATCCGATGAAGTGTAGAATAGAGTCCACGATCTCTCTTGTTAGAGCCTTTATCTGTCTGATATCTTAAGAGTGGCACCAGCACCATAGTCGCCCTTCCTCAGGATATCATCCACCATATTGGAATCGAAGGTTCTATAGTCATAGGTGGGCACGAACTGCTCACGGTCGCCTTGTGACAACTCAATGTCATCTACTCCCAGACAATCCACGACCTTGATGTTGAAATCCTTATCGCCACGCCAGTCTTTCAAAGCGTTCTGCTTTGCCTTTTCTGACGTGAAAGCACATTTCTCCACATAGATATTGGAATAGACGCCGTAACCTATGCAATAATTATAGTCATTACCGTCATAAAGGCAGTTGACCACGTGTACTTTTCCAAAGCGGACACGCGGACAACGCTCCACACATCCCTCTCCCCACCAGCAGCAGATAAATGTGCAGTTGAGGTTCCCTTCATCTAAGTCGGCTGTGTTGTTGCTGTTGCCTATCAGGTTGCAGTTACGGTGGTCACTACTTCCGCCACTGCCTCCCTCCAATGGTTCAATGAGGTAATGGAATCGCGTCCAACTGACGCAGATACTGTCAGAGCCTTCCACGATGTCGAAATTGCCGTCGATGCCATCCTGTATGTCACAGTGGTCCACCCACACGTTCTTTGCGCCAACCAAGCTGATATTATCGCTGTAGTTGGCATCAATATCGTAGGCTCCTGGGCCGCACAGGGTCAGGTTGCGGATAATGACATTCCTACTGCCATTTAGCAGGAAGATACCGGCATTTTCATTGCGGTTGAGGTTACTGATGGTGGCTCCTGAGAGACCGAGAATCGTCTTGTTGGAACCTACGGAAAGCATCTTGTCGAGCGTGATATCGCCCTCCACATACACGGTAGCCGCATTGGTGCCGCTCACTGCTGCTGCCAACTGTGCAGCGGTGGTTACCACAGTGATGTTCTGGTTATTGCCACCAGTAGTCTTTTCTCCGAAACCTATTGGCTTGAGACTGTCGTAGGACGATGAGGGAATGTTATCCCCTGCCGTATTATCGTCATCCGAACAAGAAGACAATGTAAAAAACATAGCAAGCAGAATGCCTGCAAACAATAGATTGTAGTGTGGATGATTGTGATTATTAAACATACGCAATTATTAATTTGTATTTAAGGACAAAGGTACAAAAAAAAGCGGATTGTTAAAAGAAAAATGAAGAAAAAGTGAATTAAAAATGTGAATATTCAGACAATATGTTTATCTTTGCAGCAAAATCAATATAAAAAAGAATGACAAACAAAGTGCTTTTACTTATTCTGGCAGCAACAGGACTAGGCTGGATTAACGCAGCAACAGCTCAAACCACTGCAGGAGAACCATGTATGTTTACGGAGGGAGTGAGATATTCACAACTGGTTATCAACTCACGCATCAATGACTTCAAGGCGAATAAATCTAATGCAGGCTTCGGTGTGTTTGACAGTCAAGGCAATCTTATCGCTGAGCCCAACTATTCCATGAGCAATCTTGACTATGTGCCAGGATTGGTAGCGAAAGCCATCATTGAGACAGTGGATTATTATAAGGACAATAGCATGGTGGACGTAAGACCGTGGTATTATGCCATTCAATATTATGCAAATACATACGATATCGCCCAAGACGGAAAAGAAGGCAAGTGCTTTGACGACATTAACGCCGTGAAACTCTACTTCAAACTACAGGAAATGGCAAGAAACAGGTTTTTCGACGATAGTCCCTATTTCACAAACGACGTAACAGTCTCCACGGCAAATAAACGTTTCGCAGATGCCCTCGTGTCCATCGATATTGCCAATACCGACTATGTCATCAAAGAAAGTACGCTAGCCGATGCAGCGGGTGGTTGGTGGCACAAGTCTTTCTACACAGACCAAATGTGGTGTGACGGTCAATATATGGGACCGGCTCTCTTAGCACAGATGGCAAACGAATATTCTGACTATGCTGCCATCAGTGACAACGACTGGGACCTGATCACCAAACAATTCACTATCTCATGGCATTACTTATGGAATGATGACGTGAAACTGCTCTACCATGCTTTTACCGCCGATCCTGCAGGAGAGGCTGCAGAAATATGGGTGGGAATCTCTGCTGAACCAGGTTCCGAGATTTATCATTCTGCCGAATATTGGGGACGTGCCACAGGCTGGTACTTCCTTGCACTTGTCGATGTCCTAGAACAGATGGAGAAGGCGGGATTGACAGCAACCGAGAACTACCAAACCTTGCACGGCTATCTTCAACAGTTGGCAGCAGGCATTGCAGCCAAACAAGATGCCAAGACAGGTTGCTGGTATCAGTTGCTGAACTACGACGACAGTTACGTCGCCACAAGCTATAATAATACCTTCAGCTACACCTCATCGCCTGTCGCCAACTATCTGGAGTCATCGTGTACGGCAATTTTTATTGCTGCCTACCTCAAGGGAATGCGTCTTGGCCTTTTTGATACCGACTATACTGACCTGGCAAAGAAAGCCTATCGTGGCTTTATCGAGAATTTCATGGTTGCCGACGGCATAGGCGGTGTCCACTTGGTGAGATGCTGCAAGTCGGCAGGACTTGGAGGCTTCGCTTTCCGTGACGGGTCTGCCAACTATTATCTCATGGGCCAAGACACCGAACCTACCTCCACGTCAGGCGACAATTTCTATACCGAGGGCAAGGTACTGGGAGGCTTCATCATGGCGGCTACGGAGTATGAACGTTTGAAAGACATAGAAACTGGCATAGTTCCCGTTAAGAAACGGGATTACACCACCCAATCGTCCTATTCGCTCTCTGGCACCAAATTCAGTCGGTCATCCCGACATGGTATCTATATCAAGGGAGGAAAGAAATATTGTCAAAACAAAGAATAGGGCTCAGAAAGCAAATATCTTTAGGCGGTATTTTTCACCATTGCCTTGATTGTCAGCATCTTACGTTAAAATTTTAGCGATAAACAAAATAGGCTATATCAACGGATTTTGACCCCAAAAGAGGGTATTTTGATGCTGTTTAGGTCATATCCACTCAAAACAAAAACTCCCGTAAGTCATTGACTCACAGGAGTTTTTGAAGGGTGCCCGGTGGGACTCGAACCCACGACATTCAGAACCACAATCTGACGCTCTAACCAACTGAACTACGGGCACCATGAATAAGATCGTTGCATCACCTTTCGGTTTTGCGGGTGCAAAGGTACGGGATTTATTCGACATAACCAAATAAATCCCGTACTTTTTTCGAAAAACTTTACTTAGCAGGCTGTGCGGGAGCCTTCGGGCTCTCTACAGGTGCAGCTGGTGCATCGGCAGCAGCTGGAGCGGCAGGTGCATCAGGAGTAGCAGCATCCTTCTGAGTGCTGGCACCAAAGCCGGGCACCGTATTGGGATTGGTGGCAGGAGCCTGATAGTTCTCCATCACAGAACCCTCGGTATCGGCCTGAGGAGCCACATAGGCACAGGCAACACTGATAACAACCATGACAGCGGCCAGACCCCACGTCATCTTCTCAATGAAATCAGTGGTCTTGCGAACACCACCAATCTGGTTATAACCTGAGAACTGGGAAGCCAGACCGCCACCCTTTGATTCCTGAATGAGCACGATGCCAATCATCAGCAGGGCTGCGATCACAATAAGAATTACAAATAATGTGTACATTTTTTTTACTCTTTATTTTTGATTACTGTTTATTATCAACTTCTCCAAAAAGCGGATTTGGTCTGCAAAGTAAGCATTTTTTTTCGGAACTTGCAAACTTAATCGCCGAATTATTTCCAAAGCCTTCGAATATCTGCCTTGTTTGATGTAAATTCGGGCCAATGTCTCAGTAAAATACTCCTCCTCCACCCCTTCGGGCATATTTTCCTCCTGTTTTTCCTCCTGAGGCACAGGGAGGGGTACATCGCTGAGCACGAACTTCTTTTTGTCACTATTTATGAATGCATCGATCAGATCCTGTCCTGGCATCTGAGGCACCTCACCAGGCATGCCCTGGATGTCGGAATCGACCTCCATCAGATAGGCCACATAATCAACAGCGGCATCGGCGGGTGTGGGCTTCCGTTTCTTCTCGGCAGGAGCCTCTTCCTGAGGGATGGAGTCGAGGAAATTATCGATCAGCGTGATCGTGCGGCTGGAATTACCAGCATGACCAGCGTTATTAGCATTACTCACACGGCCAGACTGACCAGAGAGGCTGGGATATCTATAGTGCGCAGCCTCTATCATCTCAAAGAGCACACGACGGTCTGTGATATAGATAGCGGCACGACGCAGTTCCTCATCGAACGTAGGATCGTGGAGCAGATAGAGGTTCTGGAGCAACAGCAGACGGGCTGGCTGATAGTAGGGATAAAGCGCCAACAGAGACCGCAACTCGTAGAGCGTATCGCGGTCAAGGTGTTCGGGGTGGTTTATCAGTTCTACTATCTCCATCTTACTTACTTTTTACCAGTTGGCTACCGTGGCGTTGAAGATCTGGTCGCAGATGTCCTTGATCATCACGGCGACGAGCTCCTCCTGCACGGCGTTGAGCGACTGTGTCGATTCGAAACTCTGGGTAGCAGAGAACTGCTGCTCAAAGTCTTCGGCGTGGTTCACATTGTTGGTAAACCGCACGTTGACCGTCATCGAGAGCTCCGTCATAGCCGAGTAGCCCTCAGAGCTGACGGACTTGTTACGCTGGTCATAGCGGGTGATCTCTCCTTCAAGCTTCAGGTCGCCCTTCCGCTTCACCTGTTGCAGACGCGTGTGGCTGTTGAACTGGTCTTTCAGCTGGTTGTTGAATAGCGGTCCCATGGGGCCCCAGACATAGCTGGAACGAATGGGGAACTCGGCGATCTCAATAGTCTTCGTCTTCGTATAGTCTATGCTGGCACCGTTGAACTTATAACTGACGGAGCAACCTGTCAGCAAGAGACAGACCACCACTCCTAATATGCTATTTCTCCAGTCCATATTGCTTCAATCTTCTGTAGAGGGTACGGTCACTGATGCCCAGTTCCTGTGCAGCCTTCTTACGGTTACCGTGGTTGCGCTCCAGGGCTTTCTCCAACATCTGCTTGCTGAGATCACTGAGGTTGAGGTTCTCGGGTTCCTTCTCGGGCTCGATATATTCCTCGGCAACGGCATCTTCCATTGTAGGCTGCACGGGTCGGATAGGCTGCAGCGGCGAGAACTGTGTCGAGGGCAGCGTCTCCGTAGCGACGGTCTGTCCGCCCTGCACCTCTTCGAGCTGTTTCTTCAGGGCACTCACCTCGCGCCGCATGTCATTGACATTGCCACGCAGTTCGAACAGGATCTTATAGAGGATCTCGCGCTCGTTCTCAAAACTGTGGTCACCACCCTCATGATGGATGGGAGCCAACTGTGTCGTCTCCTGATCCTGCGGGATGAAGCGACTCAGCACCTCCGCCGTAATACGGCGCTCGGGGGAGAGCACGGAGATCTGCTCCGTGATGTTTTTCAGCTGGCGCACATTGCCAGGCCACTTATAGCGCATGAGGAGCTGTTTGGCATCCTCGTCGAGCACCACACGGTCCATCTTATACTTCTCGGCCATCTGCATGGCGAAGAGACGGAACAACAGCACGATATCCTCGCCACGCTCACGCAACGGGGGCATCATCAGCGGGATGCGGTTCAGACGATAGTAGAGATCCTCGCGGAAACGACCTTCGCTGATGGCCTGACGCACGTTGACATTCGTAGCAGCCACGATACGTACATCGGTCTTCTTCACCTCCGTAGCACCAACGGGGATATATTCGCCCGTCTCCAGCACACGTAACAGACGAGCCTGAGTAGCCAATGGCAACTCTCCCACCTCATCGAGGAACAGCGTACCCTTGTCGGCCACTCCGAAATAACCCGGGGAGTCGTTGATGGCACCTGTATAGGAACCCTTCACATGTCCGAAAAGCTCACTGTCGATCGTGCCTTCAGGAATAGAACCGCAGTTGATGGCGAAATACTTCTCGCGACGACGGGGGGAATTATCGTGGATGACACGGGGGATGATCTCCTTACCCACGCCACTCTCACCAACGATGAGCACGCTCAAGTCAGTAGGAGCCACCTGCAAGGCCACGTCGAGCACTTGGTTCAACGCCTCACAGTTTCCAACGATATTATACCGTTGCTTGATGCTTTGCAGTTCTGTCGTCTTCATTTGAGCTGACAAAATTACACATTATTTCCGAATTAACTGCAATTTTGGCAGAATTTTAACGCAAATTACTTTTCTTCAGGGGTATCGGCCTTCTTGAACTGGTCCTTTGCCCTGACGGCAAAACGCGCTTTTTCACCATCCTCACGCTTCTCGTGATAGAGCTTGGGCAGGGGATTCGCCATCGGCTCATCGTATTCGATGCGGTGACGGAACATATCGATAGCCGTATAGATGGCATGTCGCATGGACTGCTCGTCGGCTGTACCCTTACCTGCGATATCGAAGGCAGGACCGTGATCAGGTGTCGTACAGATGGCGGTGATGCCAGCCTTCAGCTTCACACCATATTCCTGGGCGAGTGTCTTAAAGGGCACCACACCCTGATCGTCGTACATGGCGAGCACACCGTCGAAATCGTGGTACATCGCCTTTCCGAAGAACTCATCAGCCACATAGGGGCCAAAGGCCTGTATCCCGTTCTTCTCCAAAGCCTCGATGGCGGGCACGATGATCTCCTGCTCCTCAGAACCAGGCTGGGGATTCAGTGCCAACACAGCCAGACGGGGGTTGGAGATGCGGAAGTCACGCTTCAGACTGGTGTGGAAGATGGTACCCTTGGCAACGATCTTCTCCACAGTGATGGCCTGCGACACTTCCTTGATGGGCAGATGAGCCGTCACCAGACCGATGCGCACCACGTCACTCAACATGATCGTCAGCGCCTTGTCGTCCTTCGCTGGATTGGGATTAGGTACTACGGGGGCCATCACCAGCACGTCGTAGAGCCCCTTCTGCATATCCTCCTTGGCACGCTGCATGGCCTTGCGGGCAGCCTCGGCAGACTCCTCCGTAGGCTGTCCGAGTTCTACCTTCACCTCGTCCTCAAAGGTCGTCAATAGGTTCAGACGGTCTTCCTTGGCCTCCTCAGCGCTGTTAATGATAGTGAAGGGCGTCTGAAGATCCATCGCCTTACGATGGTAGGCAGCCACCTTGGGCGAGCCATAAATAATAGGAGTACACAACTCCAGCATCACGGGATCCTCAAACGTCTTGAGAATCACCTCATATCCGATACCGTTCGTATCTCCATGCGTGATAGCCACGCGAATCTTTCTATCTTCCATATCTTCTTAATTTCTTAATTCTTCATTCTCAGTTTCCTGTCAGTGGATAAGAGACCACAGGCAGCGAAGATGTCCTGTCCCCTACTCGCCCGGATGGTCGTAAAGACACCGTGCTTCGTCAGGTAGTCACGCAATACCTCCATCCGCTTCTCATCGGCCCCAGGCAGATCCACGTCAGGAATCTCGTGGAAACGGATAAGGTTCACCCGACATTCCAGTCCTTCGAGCAGACGGACGATCTCACGGGCATGCGTCGATGTGTCGTTGAGTCCTGCGAAACAGATATACTCAAACGAACAGCGGCGCTGATGGGTGAAGTCGTACTTCTTTAGCAGTTCCACCACCTCGGTGATCGACATCTGACGTTCGGCTGGCATCAGCTGCCGGCGCTGTTCTGGCAGCGGCGTGTGCATCGAGATCGCCACGTGGCACTCGCTCTCGTCGAGGAACCGCTTCAGCTTACCCTTGATGCCGACACTGCTGACGGTGATGCGCTTATGACTCCAGGCATAGCCGTAGTCGGCTGTCAGGATCTCCGTCGCACGGAGCACGTTGTCTAGATTATCCATCGGCTCACCCTGTCCCATAAAGACGATATTCGTCAGCGTCTCACGCTCCGGCAGGGCATAGATCTGGTTCAGGATATCGCCCGCCGTAAGGTTCCCCTCGAAGCCCTGTTTGCCCGTCTGACAGAACAGGCAGTTCATCTTACAACCCACCTGACTGGAGACACAGAGCGTCGCACGATCGCCATCGGGGATATACACCGTCTCCACGAATTTCGAGCCATCACCAACAGGAAAGAGATACTTGATCGTTCCATCCTTAGAATGCTGGCTATCAATAGGTTCCATCGCACCGACGGTATATCTTTCAGCCAACCGTTCACGGTTCGTCTTGGAGATATTCGTCATCTCGTCGATGCTCCTCACGTGCTGCTGATAGAGCCACTTGGCGATCTGGCCTGCCGTAAACTGGGGCATACCCAGTTCCTTGACGACAGCCTTCAGCTCGTCAAGCGACATCCCGAGTAGTACTCCCTTTTCTCCGTTCATGACTCTAATTTGGGTACAAAGGTAGTACAAACCGAGCGAAAAACCAAATTAAATTTGAGTTTTCCAATCAATAATTTGGTATTCTCGGAAAATATTACGAAATTTGCACCTTATAAAATGACTAATATAGCCCATGAGAGAGAAAATCGATTGCTTTTTGCCTTGTTTCGATCCTCAGGCTGTTTCAGAGATCACGAAACAGCTGAAGGCTAACAAGACAGTTCAGAATATCAGTCTCCTGAATGATCCGCCCATCAGCAGCAACACGCTGATGAGCATCGCGGAGAACGCCAAGGCCGACTACGTGCTGCTGCAGACGAAGCCCACACGGCTCATCCTCGGTGAGGGTGCCCTCGACAGGATGCTGCGCATCGCCTCCGACTCCGATGCGGCGATGGTCTATGCCGACCATGACGACATTATCAACGGAGAGCGTAGGGCCCACCCCGTCATCGACTACCAGCTGGGCAGTATCCGCGACGACTTCGACTTCGGCAGTCTGCTGCTTATCAAGACCTCGCTGCTCCACACCTTCGCCATGCAGGCGGGAGAGAGTGACTACCAATATGCGGGCCTCTATGCCCTGCGCCTCTTCCTGAGTCGCAAGGGGACGATCTTCCATATCAACGAGAGGCTCTATACGGAGGAAGAGACAGACACCAGGGCCTTGGGCGTGAAGCAGTTCGACTACGTGAATCCCCGCAATCGCGAGGTACAGATCGAGATGGAACATGCGGCCACCGCCCATCTGGAGGAGATCGGGGCGAAGATCGACCCCTCCTACTACCGCCGTCCTGACTTCAACGAACAGGAGTTCGACATGGAGGCGTCCGTCATCATCCCTGTCTATAACCGTGAGAAGACCATCTGTGACGCCGTGAACAGTGCCCTCCAGCAGAAGGCCAACTTCGGGTTCAACGTGATCGTCGTCGATAACCACTCTACGGACAAGACCACGGAACTGCTGCGCAGTATCCACGACGAACGGCTGGTGCATATCATCCCAGAGCGCACGGATCTCGGTATCGGCGGCTGCTGGAACCAGGCCATCAACGATGACCGTTGCGGACGTTTCGCCGTACAACTCGACAGTGACGACCTCTACTCCTCGCCCAAGACCCTCCAACAGGTGGTCGATGCCTTTTACAAGCAGAATGCGGCCATGGTGATCGGTTCCTACCGCATGTGCGACTTCGAACTGAACACCCTGCCCCCAGGACTCATCGACCATGCCGAGTGGACAGATGAGAACGGTCCTAATAACGCCCTGCGCATCAACGGATTAGGTGCCCCACGCGCCTTCTTCACACCCCTGCTGCGACAGATCGGATTCCCCAACACCTCCTATGGTGAGGACTATGCCCTGGGACTGATCTTCTCACGCCACTACCGTATCGGACGCATCTTTACGGAACTCTACCTCTGCCGTCGCTGGGGCGGTAACAGCGACGCTGCCCTCTCCATCGACAAGATCAATGCCAACAACCTCTATAAAGACCAGTTGCGCACGCTGGAAATCCTCGCCCGTCAGCAGATGCTGCAGGGCAAACAGGAACTGATGAACGACTCGCCTCTGCAACGGTTTTTCAACCGTCAGCTGGAGAAATGGGACGATGCCCGTAACCGCTACCACGACCTGCGCAATGTCAAGACCCGTGAACTGGCCGTTGGTGCCTCCTCCATACAGGTGCAGTGGAATCCTGCCCGCATAGGCTCCACAGGTGCCAGGATCGATGCGAAGACCATCGCGGAGCGTCCCTGTTTCCTCTGTGAGCAGAACCGTCCGAAAGAACAGGTGAAGAAGAGCATCGACAGTCAGTACGACCTGCTCGTCAACCCCTTCCCCATCCTGCCCATCCACTTCACCATCCCCAGCGTGAAGCACGAGCCGCAGCTCATCCGTGAGTCCTATGGCGAGATCCATAAACTGCTCAACGACTATCCAGAACTGATGGTCTTCTACAACGGACCCAAGTGCGGTGCTTCCGCACCCGACCATGCCCACTTCCAGGCAGGCACCAGCGGACTACTGCCCCTGCAGCTGGCATGGCGACGACTGAGCCGTAACCTCACGAAGATCATGAGCCTCAACGACGACGAGGATATCTCCCTCGTCGAGGAATACCCCTGTCCTGCCCTCCTCATCCGCAGCCGTTCACAATACGGCGACGAACAGCTGTTCCTGCGCCTCTATGACGCCCTGCCAAAGCGGGAGGACGAGACGGAGCCGATGATGAACATCGTCAGTTGGCGACACGACGACGAATACCTCTCTGTGGTCTTCCCGCGCAGGAAGCACCGTCCCGACTGCTACTACGCAGAGGGCGGCAACCAGTTCCTAATCAGTCCGGGAGCCCTCGACATGGCTGGTCTGATCATCACCCCGCGCCAGGAAGACTTCGAGCGCATCACGCCAGAGACAGCCCTGAGCATCCTCCATGAGGTGTCGCTGTCGAAAGACGAACTGCAGCAGGTCATCAGCCGTCTGCAGGAGAAAGCGCAGCCGTCAGGTGCCCGGCTCCAGTTATCCAAGGAGCCCACCGTCTCCGTCGGTATCGTCAGCGCAGGCAAGATCTCCTTCTCACTCAACGGCGACTACATGGCCAAGGGCGAAGAGATCACAGGACCGCAGACGGTGGAGTTCTCCGAAGGCGGCATCCTCTGGCGAGGCACGCAATATCGTCATCTCACCTTCCGTCCGCAGACGGCCGACGCGTCCTTCTCGCTCAACGATGTCACCATCGGCGTCAACTTCCACTGGGAGCGTCAGGAGACACAGGTCTTCGAGGGCACCCTGCGCATCGTCGTCGAGGCCGACAAGATCGTCGCCATCAACGAACTGCCCGTAGAGCGCTACCTCACCAGTGTCATCTCCAGCGAGATGTCGGCCACGGCATCCAAGGAGTTCCTCAAGGCCCATGCCGTCATCTCCCGTTCGTGGCTCCTCGCACAGATGGAGAAACGGCAAAAACACGAGAACGGCGACGATAGCTTCTTCTCCTTCATCAAGAAAGAGGATGAGATCATCCGCTGGTACGACCGCGAGGATCACACGATCTTCGACGTCTGTGCTGATGACCATTGCCAGCGCTATCAGGGTATCACGAAAGCCAGTGCCCCCCAGGTGGCGGAGGCCATCGCAGAGACACGCGGACAGGTTCTCGCCTACGACGGGGATATCTGCGACGCCCGTTTCCACAAGTGCTGCGGCGGTGAGACGGAGGAGTTCCAGTATTGCTGGGAAGACACGCCCAAGCCCTACCTCGTCTCCTTCCACGACCCCTATTGCGACACCAGCGACCAGCATATCCTCTCGCGCGTGCTCAACGACTATGATCAGGAGACGCCCGACTTCTACCGTTGGACGGTGGAATATACCCAGGAGGAACTCTCCGAACTCGTCAGCCGCAAGTTAAAGGAGGATTTTGGCGAGATCACCGACCTCATCCCCCTGGAGCGTGGCAAGAGCGGCCGCATCTGGCGCCTGAAGATCGTCGGCACGAAGAAGACGCTCACCATCGGCAAGGAACTGGAGATCCGTCGTGCCCTGAGCGAGACCCATCTGCTCTCCTCCGCCTTCGACGTCGAGAAGCAGGGCGACCGCTTCATCCTACATGGCAAGGGCTGGGGCCACGGTGTCGGTCTCTGTCAGGTAGGCGCCGCCGTCATGGGCGAGCAGGGCAAGACTTACGAGGAGATCCTCCTCTTCTACTACCGCAACGCCGAGATCCAACGACTCTACGAATAAAATGTAAATTATCAAATAGTAAATGAAAAAGTCCCCTTGGGCCTGGGTGCCCACACTTTACTTCGCAGAAGGTCTGCCCTACGTGGCCGTGATGACCATCTCACTGATCATGTATAAACGTCTCGGTCTCTCCAATACCGACATCACGCTTTATACCTCGTGGCTCTATCTGCCGTGGGTCATCAAACCCCTGTGGAGTCCGTTCATCGACATCATCAAGACCAAGCGCTGGTGGATCGTCACCATGCAGCTGCTCATCGGTGCCGCACTCGGCGGTGTGGCCTTCACTATCCCGGCACCCTACTGGCTGCAGGGCTCACTGGCCTTCTTCTGGCTCATGGCCTTCTCCAGCGCCACCCACGACATCGCCGCCGACGGCTTCTATATGCTCGGTCTCGACCAGCACCGTCAGGCCTATTTCGTAGGCATCCGCTCTACATTCTACCGCATCGCCACCATCGTTGGCCAGGGACTGCTCGTGATGCTGGCAGGCAATCTCGAAGTGGTCACCCGCGACATCAAGTATTCGTGGAGCATCACGTTCTACGGCATGGCCGGACTCTTCATCGCTTTCTGGCTGTGGCATCATTACATCCTGCCGAAGCCCGCGGAAGACAAGGGCCTAGAGAAGATGCACGGCCGTCAGATCCTCCAGGAGTTCTGGCACACCCTGAAGACCTTCTTCCAGAAGCCACAGGTATGGGCGGGCATCTGCTTCATGCTCTTCTACCGCATGCCGGAGGGACTGCTCGCCAAGGTCAGCGCCCTCTTCCTGATTGATACGACCGCCAAGGGAGGTCTCGGTCTCTCTCCCGCAGAATACGGTCTTGTACAAGGTACCGTCGGTGTCATCGGACTCACCCTCGGCGGCATCCTCGGCGGTATCGTCGCCAGCCGCGACGGTCTGAAGCGCTGGCTGTGGCCCATGGTACTGGCCATCACCCTCCCCGACCTCGTCTATGTCTATCTCTCCTATGTCCTGCCCGAGAGCCTGTTCATCGTCAACGTCTGTGTCTTCATCGAACAGTTCGGCTATGGCTTCGGCTTCTCGGCCTATATGCTCTACCTTATATATTATAGTCAGGGTGAGCACAAGACAGCCCACTATGCCCTCTGCACCGCCTTCATGGCCCTCTCGATGATGATCCCGGGTCTCTTTGCGGGAGCCCTGCAGGAGAGCGTCGGCTACCCCGCATTCTTCCTCATCGTCGTCGCCGCCTGTACGATGACCTATATCGTCACGGCCCTGCTGAAGATCGACCCCGAGTTCGGAAAGAAGCAGAAAGAGGAACCTGTGGAAAGTCAGAAATAGGGAAAACCCTACGGGCAAATAGGCTTTTTCACTTGCACGACAGGAATTATATCCCTACCTTTGCAGCGTAAAAAGATTTATAAACTGATTAAAATATAGGAGATACGATTATGAAGAAGTTCTATTTCTACGCAATGATGCTGATGCTCGTAGGGTTCACGATGACCAGCTGCGAGACGGAAGACGAGATGATCGCTCGCAAGCTCACCGGTGTTGACTGGGAGGGCAACCTGAATACATACTATTCCAATCGCTGGGGCGAGGAATATCTTGACGGAGAGTACCGCACCGTCTGGCGCTTCGAGGCTGAGTACTACGACAGCTACGGCAATGCCACCAGAGGCTACGGCTACGAGGCCGACTACGATATCTACGATCGTCACAACAAGGCCTACAGCCCCTTCACCTGGGAAGTGCGCAATAGTAACATCTACATCTACTATGACGACCGTACCTGGAACGACGTACGTATCGACTGGCGCGACTACTCCCTCTCCTACAGCCGCTTCAGTGGGACGATGTACGACTGGGAAGACCGGGTCTATGACTTCGACCTTTACGCTAACGACTCCTGGCGCTGGGATGACTATTACTACCGCTACTACACCCGCGGTGCTGAGGATGCCAACGACGACTCCGTCTATATCGGCGAGAAAGGCGCCTTCGCCACCGGCAAGTTCGCCAAGACCCTCAACAAAATGGCAAACAAATAAATCATAGCAAAAATCATAACAAAGGCCTCGGAGGAACAACTCTCCGAGGCCTTTTTACCTCCTACTGGGGCCAGGCCCCAGAACTAAGTTTTTCGACGGAAGGGACAGGTCTCACCTTCTATCGGGGTCAGGCCCCGACACTAAGAACGCAAGTATCTTTTATCGTAAATCATTTGGCTGTTTCTGAGATTATTACTATCTTTGCAGTACAACAATGCCTACGCCTGCGTATTATAACCAATTAACTATATTGTAATATGACTAAAAAGTATCTAATGACCCTTGCAACCGCCCTTTGCTGCGCAATGTCAATGGCGTTGCTGACCGCATGTTCAGACAATGATGATAATCCTGCTGATCCCACTCATGGAGATGACAGCAAGATTGTAGGCAACTGGTTTTCCGACGTATCGGGTAAGACCTACGCCAAGTGGAATTACGGCAAGACGTGGCAGAACACCGAGTTTAAGACCGACGGAACAGGCTCTACCCGCATCTATTACCTCATAGGCGATGATGCCGTCGGCTGCGAGAAGCTCGACTTCACTTACACGGCTTCTGGCGATGGTGTGCTCACCATGACACCAACCGACAGGGACGTGATGACTGCTAAGTGGCAGGTGGTGGGCGATGAACTTCGCTTAGGCGATGGCGATGACATCGATTTGAGTTTTACAAAGACCACCAGCGACATGACCGCCAAGTTCGACACCTGGAGCAAGACGGAGGGCATGATCGACGTGCCGCAGCCCGCAAAATACACCATGTTTGTCTATGGCAATTCCGGTGGCAGAATGGATGATATCATAGAAAAGGGCTTCTGGGAGACGACAAAGAAGTACCTGACCGACCACAACAACGTACGCGTGGTGTGCATGTATAAATATGGTAAGGACGAACCGGATGCAGGAAACCCCTTTAAGGGCAAATATGCAAAACCCGGCGACATCGTATGGTTTGAGCTGACCGACAAGACCGACCTCAACAAGATTAAGGAACAAGGTCTGCAGGCTATCGGTATGGGCGAGGAAGCCAAGCAACTGAAGATATGCAATCCTAACACGATGCGCATGTTCCTCGAGTTCAGCAGCCTGCAGTGTCCGGCAGAGGATTACGTGATGGGCATCTGGGGCCACGGTTCAGCCTTTGATCCCTTTTACGATGTGCCAGGCAAGTATGAGGTTCAGCAGGCACGTGCAACCCGTGGTGTGATGACCGACGAGTGGGTGGACGGCGAGTGGATGGACATGTACGAGATGTACGATGCCATGCAGGCTGCGGGTATTGAGCGTTTTAACACGCTGATGTTCCACAACTGCTATATGGGCAATATTGAGACACTGACCCAGTCATACAATTTTGCTGACTATATCTTTGCATCGGCCCACGCGCTGAGCAGCAACGGCGAGCTGATGACGGGATTTGTACGTGGACTCGTGGAAACAGGCGATCCCGTGAAGGCTGGAGGGCTGATGTTCGAAGACAGTACACCTGTATGGCAGAACAGTTATTTAACTGAAGATGAGGGAATAATCGCTAACGGCGACTACAAGATGATTCGCACCGATAAGTTCCAGCCCATCGTCGATGCAGCCAAGCAGCTGTGCGACCGTCTTCTAGCACTCTATCCCACACAGAAGGAGGCCATCGACCGCGCTACCAAGAGCGTCTATCGCGTCGATCCTATCAATGGTGTAAATGAACAAAACAACCCCTTCTTCGACATTGCCGACTATGCCCAGCTGCTGGCCAAGGAGACCGACGATGCCGAGCTGAAAGCTATCTCTACCGCGCTGGACAACGCCTTCAAGGAGGCTTTCATTCACTATCGCGACGTCAACTTCAGCAAAGAGCATCTCGACCACTACACGCTGAGCGTATGTCTGTTGAGACAAACCTTCTACACCTACGACTACAAGACGAAAGAGCCACAGTTAAAAGTGCTGAACAACTACAACGAGGGCTATGAGAAGTGCGACTTCCACAAGCTCACGGGCTGGGGCAAGTGGCTCAATACCAACCAACAAGCACTCGACAGCAACCCGCAGAAAGGCGGCGGCGGTAAATTAGAGTAAGTTTTTTTATCTCGGGGTCATATCACAGGCCCCAGCACTAAGTTTTTCGACGGGAGGGACAGGTCTCACATTACACAGCACTATAACCTAGGTACCTGTCCCCACGACTACATCTTCGCTGTTGGAGAAATTGCGCTAGCTTGACGACCAGTAACCTGCTTATTGCGACAAATTTCGGCCTCCCCCCTAACTTTGTCGCTATTTCAAGTGGTTGTCGCAACAAAACGAGAAGAAAAACACAAATAAAATTGGAAAGAGGTAATTATTCGTCGTATCTTTGCACCAGAGATAACAAAGTATAAACATTTAAATAATTACAGTTATGACAAAAAAGAATTTTAATGCAAAGAAGATGCTCATGAGCACAGTTGCAGCAGTAGTTTTTTCATTCGTGTTCACCACCAAGGCAAACGCACTTCCCTTAGAGAATACGCAAGGGGACAATCTTGAAATCCGAGTCAAAGAGGGGCCTGATGAGGATAGTCAGGATAATCAGGAAGAAGATTTTGATATTGTATCCTTTATATCCTATGTCCTCCAAAATATTTTTGGCGTACGAGTATAGTGACCTACTTCTGTTCATAAGACAAAAAACTTAGTGCCGGGGTCAGGCCCCGGCACTAAGTTTTTTTATCTCGGGGCCTGACCCCAGTATAAAGTTTTTCGACGGGAGGGACAGGTCTCACCTCCTACTGGGGCCTGACCCCGTGTTACAAAAACAAATCGCGATAGATTGGCGTTTCTGTTTTAAATAGCTCGAATGTCGAATACTTTCCATTAAAATTGAGATAACCACGGAACCTATTATCTATCAACGAATAATCACTAATCAAAAATTCCCAAGCTGTTCGTAGTCGCCCTGATGACCATCTGTGGCGCAGCGCTGTTCACAGCCTGTTCAAGCGACAATGTTGACAATCCCGTTAATCCTCCGACCGATCTTTCGGATCAGATCGACGAGTTTGAGGATGTGCCTGGCAATGCGGGCGATCCGGCTGTGGTGGCCGCCCTGCAATCCATAGAGAACGTGGAAGACCTGAAGCCCTTTATGAACGTAGAGCTCGGGCAGGCTTACTACTTCAACTACAGGCAGCTGATTGATCATAACAATCCATCGCTGGGCACCTTCAAGCAACAGGTGGTGCTGACCTTTGTCGATAAGGATGCGCACACGATCCTCCATACCCAGGGCTATTCGCTGATGGGGGGGTCAGGAGAGCGCAATCACAACCGTCTCGACTCGATTAGTGCGCCGAATTTTCTTTGGGCGCTCTCAAAAGATTATGGTGCGGACAAATTCGACCTGAACTGCGTGCAGGTGGAGTATCGCTACCACGGTTTCTCGCTGCCCGAGGGCGACAAGGACTCGTTTAAGTATCTGAGTGCCGAACAGCAGTCGAAAGACCTGCATGCCATCGTGACCGATCTGAAAAAGGCCCTGATCACTGGTAGCGGGAAATGGCTCAGCACTGGTGTCAGCAAGAATGGCATGACCTCTGCCCAGTATGCCTACTACGACGAACAGTACGGCTGGGACGATATCGACGTGTATGTGCCCTTCGTGGCGCCCATCCCGCCGCAGGAGTGGGATATCCGCGTCGGCGAATATATGCTCACGCAGTCGTCGAAAGAGAGGCTGGGCAATCTGGAGAAGGCCTACAGGACACTGGTGGACGACAAGGCGGTGGCAGATGCCACCATTGCTGCCTATGCCAAGGTCTATAAAATGGAAAATAATGAGGAACTGACTGAAGATTCTGCTTTCATCTATACACTTATCAGGGTTATGAATAATCTCTTTGCGGTACAATCATACGGCGACTTCGCCACATGGACGCAGTTTATCCCCAACAAGAATTCCAAGCCGGAAGACTATGCAGCGTTTTTCATGCTGAATGAAAATGATGATTGTATCTTCCGGAAAACAAATCTTGTACGTGGTCCGCTGGCCAAACGTCAAGACCCATTCGAAATTCAGATAGGCATTGATCAGGGTAATCTGGCCCTTGACTACACATGGTACCTCGATGGCAAGCTGCTCTCGGAATCAGACAAGCATTTTTTTAAGAATGAAATGAAAGAGAACAGGAATTCCAAAGCCATTGAGTTGGAGGTTAAATTGCTGAAGAATCTGGAAACCACCGACAATAAACTGATCTTTGTCTATGGCGAGGATGATCCCTGGACGGGCGCTGCCATCCCTGATCCCGTGAATCCGAATGTGAAGAAGTATATTGTTCCTCATGGCACGCATACCGACGACTTTAAACAATATGGCTGGTATGAAGGCGGTGCGGAGGTCGCCAAGAAGATATTGGACGACGTGATTGCAATCCTGAATCAGTAAGTTATCTCGAGAACTTTATCTCGGGGCCTGACCCCAGTACTAAGTTTTGGGCGCCAAATAAGGAGTCCTTTTTGAAAAATAAGGAGTCCTTTTTGCGCGAAAAGGACTCCTTAATTTCAGAAAAGTGCCTCTTTTCAGGGCTCGCCGAGTTCGGCGAAGATCAGCGCCACTTCAGCGGGGCTCTTTTATATTCAGTCAGCAAAGGATCCTAAATGCCGGCGCCGTCCTGGAAGCCTGCATCGATGGCCTTCGACTGGAGGATGCGGGAATAAGGCGGTACGCTATGCGTGAGCCAGATATTACCACCGATCACGGAGTCGTGGCCGATGGTGATACGTCCGAGGATCGAGGCATTGGAATAGACCGTGACGTTGTCCTCGATGATCGGGTGACGGGGCACGTTGAGCATATTACCCTGCTCGTCGTACTTGAAGCTCTTGGCACCCAGGGTCACACCTTGATAGAGCGACACATGGTTGCCAATGATCGTCGTCTCGCCGATCACCACACCCGTACCGTGGTCGATGGAGAAATACTCGCCGATCTGGGCTCCCGGATGGATATCGATACCTGTCTTCGAATGGGCGAGTTCGGTGATGATACGCGGGATGACGGGCACCTTCAGCTCATGCAGCTTGTGGGCCATACGGTAGTGGGTCATCGTGTTCATGACGGGATAGCAGAATATCACCTCACCATAGTTCGGAGCGGCAGGGTCGTTGTCGAACATCGCCTGCACATCGGTATAGAGCAGGCGCTTGATCTCGGGCAGCGCGTCGATGAACTGCACGGCCAGGCGCTCGGCCTCGTCATAGACCTCCGCCTTCGTACGGATCTTCTCGCAGTCCTCGCAGAACTGCAGACCATGGGCGATCTGCTTGGTAAGCAGCGTGAGCAGCTCCTCCATGTGGACACCAATGTAATACGAGCGGATCATCTCGTCGGGCTGGCGCTTCTGGAAGTAGTCGGGGAAGATGATGTTCTTCACCAACGTCACAATCTGTTTCACCATCTCCACAGAGGGCAGCGGGGCCTCGGTGGCGGGCATCATGCTCACCTCCTTCTCCGAGTATTTCGACAGCTGTGCCACGTTTCGCTTCACGGCGTCGTTCATTGCTTTCTTATCCATCGTCATTCGTCTTTGTATCTTTCTGGGGGCAAAGGTACATAAAAAAGCCGAAAGTCCATCACTTTCGGCTCTTTTTTCTTCTTATTCATTAAAATAGAAGAGGATCGAATCGTTGTCCCAGACGTCGTCGATCGTGATGTTGAACGTCTGCCGGTACACTGGTGAGAACAAAAAGCCCCTGCATGTGGTGATGTGGTTGCGCTTCACGGGAATACCCTCTATCTCGCACTCGCTGACGATAGACAGGTCACCATTGCCCCTGCGGTAGGTGTTCACCAACACCTTCAGATGGTCATCGTCACCTGTATGGGGAATGGTGTAGATCTCGAACTTCCGTTCCGTGTGCGAGAGCTCATACCACTGCACCTGTGTGGAATTGACGACACCCCATCCGCCTTCGACGGCATTAAAGGTGCCCGAGCCTCCCGTGTAGTAGAAGCGGATACTGTCGGCACGGGCGGGAACGGCATCGTAAGGGATGAACCTCACCATCGCCACGATACGCTTCAGGGGCAGAGAGCGCTCCACGTCTTCTTCCCCCACCGTCAGGCTGTCGGCATAGAGGAAGGTGTCCGTGAAGCCGGTCTTGTTGGTGAAGCCGATCTTCTGGGCATTGGTGGAGGTGGGATTACCCTCGCCACTATGGGCGGTGACCACGAGGAAATAGCGGCCCTTGGCCAACATGAAGTCCACTCGTCCAAAATCGTCATCACCCACCTGCTGGTCTTCCTTCCGGATGCGCGTCCCGCTGTTGTCATAGACCAGGAAACTGATGCGCGTACACACGTCGGAGACTGCCGCCCTCGTCGCGCTGAAGGGCGTCTGTTCGAAACTGCTGATGCTGAGATGCACGTTCGCATCACCTTTGTCGCCACCGTCCTCCTGACTGACGGTCATCTTCTCACACGATGCCACAGTGAGCACCAAACCACACACACATGCCAATAAATGGCCGAAGCTTTTGTTCTTCATAATGTTAATATTTAAGTTAAACAAATCAATTATCGGTGCAAAGATAAGTACTTTTCCCGATACGGCCAAGAAAAAATGAAGGAAAATAGCGGGATACTGCTATTTTCCTTCAAGACTGATGTCAGACGGACTGTTCCCGTTGTTCGAGGAACTCGCTGACCTGCTCCACCATACCGCGCGTCACGGCGATGCGTCCACTGCGCGTATATTGCAGCACACAACCGAAGGTGTCGAGGGCCCGATAGAGCGAGACGATATCCTCCGTCACACCGTGCATCTGGACAATGGTATAGGTGGGATTCACCTCGATCATACTGGCCTGGAAACGGCGGATGGTGCGCGAGATCTCGGGATTCTCCATGACCATCGGCGTGGAGAGCTTATAGAGTCCCGACTCACGGATGAACAACTGATCGTCCGTGAAATAGTTGGCCTTCACCACGTCGATACGCTTCTCTATCTGACGGGTGATCTTGATGATCTGATCCTCGTCGCTCCAGGCGGTGATGGTGTATTTATGCACCCCCGGGATGCTGGAGGCCGACACGTTCAGACTCTCGATATTCACCTGACGACGGGTGAACACGGCAGTCACCTGGTTCAGGATACCAGCCACGTTCTCAGAATAAACCAGCAAGGTATATAGTTTCTTCTCTTCCATAATCTACACGTTTATCTCCAACATCATGTCATCGATGCTCATGCCCGGAGGCGTCATCGGCAGCACATCGTCATCCTCCAGGATGGCACACTCCAGAATATACGGACCCTGCGTAGCGAGCATCTTCTCCACGGCAGCCTTCAGATCCTGACGATCCGTCACGGCCTGGTAACCGATGCCATAACCCTTGGCAATCAGTTCGTAGTTGGGATTGAGCATCTTCGTGAACGACTTACGCCGTTTCCAGAACATATCCTGCCACTGGCGCACGTTGCCGAGGTAGTGATTGTTCATCAGAATCATCTTGACAGGCGCCTGCTGCTCCATGATGGTACCAAGCTCCTCGATGCACATCTGGAAACCACCGTCGCCCATGAAACAGCAGACGGTACGGTCGGGCACTGCGAAGGTGGCGCCGATGGCTGCCGGCATGCCATAGCCCATCGTACCCAGACCACCGCTGGTACAGATACTGCGCTTCTTGGGATACTTGAAGTAACGGGTGGCAAACAACTGATTCTGACCCACATCTGTTACGAGCACGGCATCTCCCTGTGTGGCCTCAGCCACCGCATTGACGACCTCGCCCATCAACAGCGGACCCTCTTTCGGATGGATGGCTGGTTCGATGACTTTCTTATATTCCTTCTCCATCAAGGGCTTAAACGAGTCGCGCCACTCCTGATGGTTTCCCTTCTGGAGCAGTTCTGTAATGGCTGGTAAGGATTCCTTACAATCGGCGATCACCGCCACATCAGTCTTGATGCACTTGTCAATCTCACTATGGTCGATATCCAGATGGATGATCTTCGCCTGTTTGGCATAGGTCTTTACATTACCCGTCACACGGTCGGAGAAGCGCATGCCGATGGCAATCAGCACGTCGCACTCCTGTTCCTTCAGGTTGGGGGCATAGTTGCCGTGCATACCCAACATACCCACATTCAGCGGATGGGTGGAGGGCAGTGCGGAGAGTCCGAGCATCGTACGACCAGCGGGGATGTCGGCCTTCTCAAGGAAGCGCACAAGCTCCTGCTGGGCATTACCCAGTTCCACACCCTGTCCCA
The DNA here is from genome assembly GCA_017965475.1 of Prevotella sp. Classification (GTDB taxonomy): domain Bacteria; phylum Bacteroidota; class Bacteroidia; order Bacteroidales; family Bacteroidaceae; genus Prevotella. The sequence continues at coordinate 6,701 of JAGCPV010000112.1, read as the reverse complement.
CGAGTGCCAGAGGCTTCTTCGCGTTGTTGATCAACTCGGCTGCCTCACGGACAGCCTGCTGGTCCAGTTTCGGATAGGCGACATACGAGCGGATGAAATCAACCTTCTCGGGTTCGAACTCCACCATCTCCGTCTGGGCGTTCTTGGGGAAGTCGAGCACCACAGGACCGGGACGCCCGCTGCGGGCGATATAGAACGCACGGCTCACGGCCCAGGCGATATCCTCGGCATGACGGATCTGATAGCTCCACTTCGAGATCGGCTGTGCCACACCCACGAGATCGACCTCCTGGAAGGCATCCGTACCCAGGGCACCGATAGGCACCTGTCCGGCGATCACCACGATTGGTGTGGAGTCGAGCATGGCATCTGCCACACCCGTCAGTGTGTTCGTGGCACCAGGACCACTGGTCACAAGGGCGACGCCCACCTGTCCTGAGACACGGGCAAAACCCTCGGCGGCATGGGTAGCCGCCTGTTCGTGACGAACGAGGATATGGTCGAAGGCTTTCTTGTTGCCTCGTGTGTAGTCGTAGAGGGCGTCATAGACGGGCATTATCGAACCGCCGGGGTATCCGAAGATCGTCTTCACCCCCTCGGCCTTAAGTGCCTGCATCAAGGCCTCACTACCTGTTATCTTTTGTTTGTCCATAATCTTATTAATCGATGATTCTTACGCCGCCTTTATCGGCTGATGCGACACTCTGGGCGTAGGCGCGCAGGGCCTTTGACACTACACGGTTGCGCTTCAGGGGCCGCTGGGGTCTGGCTGCAAGCTCCTCGTCGGAGAGTTTCACGTTGATGGAGCGTGAGGGGATATCGATGACAATGATGTCGCCATCCTTGATCTTTCCGATATTACCGCCATTGGCAGCCTCAGGCGAGATATGACCGATACTCAGGCCTGACGTACCGCCAGAGAAACGACCATCGGTAATCAATGCACACTCCTTACCAAGGTGCATCGACTTGATATAACTCGTCGGATAGAGCATCTCCTGCATACCAGGACCACCCTTCGGACCTTCGTGGGTAATCACCACACAGTCGCCGCTCTTCACCTGACCGCCCAGGATGCCCTCACAGGCGTCTTCCTGAGAGTCGAACACCACGGCAGGACCTTCGAAATGCCAAAGCGACTCATCAACACCGGCGGTCTTCACCACACAACCGTCCTGGGCGATATTACCAAAGAGCACGGCCATACCGCCATCCTTCGTATAAGCATGTTCGATATCACGGATACATCCATTGGCACGGTCGGTATCAAGCGTCTCCCACTGGGCATCCTGCGAGCCCATCACGGTAGAGAACTTACCACCAGGGGCACTGCGGTAAATTCGCTCAGCCTCAGGATCGATGGTCTCGCCAGTGATGCTATACTTGACGATATCCTCGCCTAAGGTAGCACCGTTCACGCGCTTGCAGTCGAGTTTCAGCAGACCGCCCTTGGCGAGTTCACCCATGATACCAAGGATACCACCGGCACGATTCTCCTCCTGAATGGAGTATTTCTGCCAGTTGGGTGCGAGTTTGCAGAGGAAAGGCACCTTGCGCGACAGGGCGTCGATATCCTTCATATTGAAGTCTACCCCAGCCTCCTGCGCCACAGCCAACAGATGCAGTACGGTATTCGTAGAAGCACCCATGGCGATGTCAAGGGTCATAGCGTTCAAGAAAGCATCACGGGTAGCAATGCTGCGTGGCAATACGCTCTCGTCGCCCTCCTCGTAGTATTTCAGCGCGTTCTTCACGATGAGCTGGGCAGCATCGCGGAACAGTTGGATACGGTTCTTATGGGTGGCCAGGATACTACCGTTGCCAGGCAACGACAGACCGATGGCCTCCGTCAGCGAGTTCATCGAGTTGGCGGTAAACATACCCGAACAGGCACCACAGCCAGGACAGGCACACTGTTCGATCTCTGCCAGTTCATCATCGCTCACCGTGGGGTCGCCTCCCTTGATCATCGCCGTAATCAGGTCGGCATTCTCACCGCGCCACTTACCGGCCTCCATCGGACCACCCGAACAGAACACCGTCGGGATGTTCAGTCGCATGGAAGCCATCAGCATACCTGGGGTCACCTTGTCACAGTTGGAGATGCAGATCATCGCATCGGCCTTGTGGGCATTGACCATATATTCGACGCTGTCGGCAATAATATCACGGCTGGGCAGCGAATAGAGCATACCGTCATGACCCATGGCAATACCATCGTCAATGGCAATGGTATTGAACTCTGCCGCATAGCAGCCCAACTTCTCAATCTCCTCACGGACAATCTGACCGATCTCATGGAGGTGGGTATGACCCGGCACAAACTGCGTGAACGAGTTCACAACGGCAATAATGGGCTTGCCAAACTGTTCGTGTTTCATACCTGTGGCCACCCAGAGCGCACGGGATCCGGCCATTCTCCTACCCTCGGTGCAGACTGCACTTCTTAACTGGTGTTTCATATATAAGTTTGTTTAATTTCCAGAAATTAGGTGCAAAAATACGGAGAATATCCCAATAAACCAACAAAAACGGCGATTAATTTTATTTTTTGGCTTCTGCCGCCTCCGTGAAGGCCTCCATGATCACCGTGGGTTGATGGCCCTCGAAGGCCCCGAGAGGATAATGTCCCTCCGCCTCTGGCGCCCAATAGAAGACACCCATACAGTGGCCGTCGCAGTCCTCTTTCGAGGCCCGGATAATCTCAGCCATGATCTGTTTCCCCTCTACGGGTTTGCTACGCTCCACACCTGTCTCGACGACCATCAGAGGTGTCTGGTATTTGGCGTAAAGCCCACGGATATTAGCAGTAAAGTCGCGAATGGTTCCCTGCCATTCTGTCTCCAGTCCCGCTTCAATATCCCAATAGGGATAGACGCTGATGCCAATGATATCCCACGGACAACCGTTCTCCTTCAGGCCGTCGAAGATGAAGTTGTAACGATGTGGATCGCAACCACCATCGAGGTGGATGATGACTTTCGCATCTGGATAGACAGTCTTCACTGCCTCATAGCCCGCCTTCGTCAGTCCGGCATACTGCGGCATATTCTCTCCTGCCCTACCCATGGGCCAGAGGAAGCCGTTGGTGGTCTCGTTGCCCACCTGTACCCAGCACACCTCGATCTCATGATCCTTCAACAGCTGGAGCGTCTCACGGGTATGATTGGCAAGCGCCTCCTTCATCTGCTCGTAATCATAATCCTTCCACGCCTCGGGGATGTTCTGTTTGCCAGGATCCGCCCACCAGTCGCTATAATGGAAGTCGATCATCAGGGCCATACCCTGTGCCTTCGCCCGTTGTGCCATCACCAACACATCCTCCTTGCTGGAGAAGCCAAAACGGGGATTCACCCATACACGCAGACGTACGGCATTCAGTCCAATTTCCTTCATCAGAGCCGTATTCTCACGGGGTTCGCCCTGTGCGTTCATCAACTGAATCCCACGGGCTTCGAGTTCTGTGGTACCACTAATGTCAGCCCCGAGCCAGAAGGGTTCATTGGTCTGTGCGCTGGCAAAAACGGCCAAGCAAAGCATCGAAAGTATAAGTCTCAGTCTGTTCATGCTGCAAAGATAAGAAATTTCGTTCGGAAAATCCCAAATAAATTTGGTTTTTTGCTCACTAAATCGTATCTTTGTCCCAAAATTACAAAAGATATGAGATTCAGACTACTAACCCTCGCATGTATCTTCGCCTTGTGCACCTGTGCACAAACCCGTCAGGAAACCGTTCTTACAGACGGTTGGCAGTTCTCCCACGACCAGCAAAACTGGCAGACCGTCCGTGTGCCCCACGACTGGGCCATTGCCGGTCCCTTCGATAAGAAGTGGGACCTGCAGATGGTGGCCATCGAACAGAACGGTGAGACGGAGGCTACCGAGAAGAGCGGACGCTCAGGCGCCCTGCCCTGGATCGGAGAAGGACACTACAGACGTGTCATCACCATCCCTGCCAACTGCCGCCATGCCGAACTGGTGTTCGACGGTGCGATGGCGGAGCCTGTTGTCAGCCTCAACGGTCAGAAGGCGGGCTATTGGGCATACGGCTACAACACCTTCCGTGTGGATCTCATCCCATTCATGAAAGATGGGGATAATCTATTGGAGGTGGATCTGAAGAATGTCGAGGAGAGTTCGCGCTGGTATCCTGGTGCGGGCATCTACCGTCCCGTGACACTCATCATGACAGGACCAGACTGGATAGACCCCTGGAAAACCTTCATCCGTACCAAGGAACTGAAGGACGGAAAGGCCATCGTGGAGGTGACCGTAGGCTCTGGGAGCCAACCCAATGAGAAGCCCGTCTTCGAAGTGGAACTGCGTGATGGCAATGGAAAGGTGGTCGGACATCATCACACCACTCAGACCAATCGTCTGGGTGAGGCTTCCTTCACCTTCGAGGTGGAGAATCCCAAGTTGTGGACACCTGAGACGCCTTATCTATATACCGCACATATCCTCTACACGCAGGATGGACAGTTGCTCGACAAGATGACACAGCGTTTCGGCATCCGTACTGTCAGTTGCACAAAGGAAGGTGGATTCCAGCTGAATGGTGTGACCCGTAAGATCAAGGGTGTGTGTCTGCACCACGACCTCGGTCCCCTCGGTGCCGCCATCAACAAGAGTGCCCTCATCCGACAGATCAAGACGATGAAGGAGATGGGCTGCGACGCCATCCGTACCTCACACAACATGCCGAGTCAGATGCAGATGGATATCTGCGACTCCCTGGGTATGATGGTGATGGCGGAGAGTTTCGACATGTGGCTCTATCCCAAATGCAAGAATGGCTACGCCCGATTCTTTAAGGAATGGAGCAGCAGAGATATCGAGAACCTAGTGCTTGCCAATCGCAACCATCCCAGTATCATCATGTGGAGCATCGGCAACGAGATTCCTGAACAGAACAGTGAAAATGGTGCTGAGATGGCGGAGACCCTGCAGGACATCTGCCATCAGCTTGACCCCACACGTCCCGTGACACAGGGCATGGATCGTGCGGAAGAAGCATTGAGTCATGGTTTTGCCCAAGTAATGGACGTGCCTGGCTTCAACTACCGCGTCCATAAGTATCAGAAGAATCTCGAACAACTGCCACGGGGATTCCTGCTAGGATCGGAGACCGCCTCGACGGTCTCTTCACGAGGGGTATATAAGTTCCCCGTCGAGGTCACTGATAATTCGCAGTATGCCTCATGGGCGCCCAACTACGATCCGAAGGCTATCCTCAATGCCGACGGTCAGTGTTCCAGCTACGATGTGGAATACTGTTCGTGGAGTAATCTGCCTGACGATGACTGGGTATGGCAGGATGACAAGGACTGGGTGATTGGTGAGTTCGTCTGGACGGGTTATGATTATCTCGGAGAACCCACGCCCTATGACGAGTACTGGCCATCACGTAGCAGTTACTTCGGCATCTGCGATCTCGCCGGGCTGCCTAAAGACCGCTATTATCTCTATCGTTCGAAATGGAATAAGGAGCAACACACCATCCATCTCCTACCCCACTGGACTTGGGGTAAGGAGCGCATCGGCAAGGTGACGCCCGTGTATTGCTATACAGATTATCCCTCAGGTGAGTTGTTCGTCAATGGCAAGAGTCAGGGGAAGATATCGAAGAATCCCAAAGAGCGTCTCGACCGCTATCGTCTGCGCTGGAACAATGTGAAATATGAGCCGGGAGAAGTGAAGGTGATTGTCTATGATGCCGAAGGCAATGCCGCAGGAGAACAGATTATCATGACCGCTGGTAAAGCTGCCGCATTGAAACTGGAATCATGGACAGCGGCTGACGGCATCTTGAAGGCCGATGGCGACGATCTCGCTTTCATCACCGTCTCTCTGACGGATGCCAATGGTACGCTCATCCCTCAGGCTGACGACCAGTTGACCTTCGAGGTCTCTGGGGCAGGCACCTTCGAAGCCGTCTGCAATGGTGACGCCACAAGTCTGGAGTCCTTCAAAGCCCCCACAATGAAACTCTTCAGCGGACAACTCGTCGTCATCGTACGTAGCACTAAAGAAGCAGGCACGGTCACACTAAAAGTCAACGACCCACAACGTCAACTCTCTCAGACTATCGACATCAAGGTAGAATAGAGATTACCCGTCTTTCAGGATCTGATACAAACGATCCATATCGACATGATGGCGGACGTGCTCAGCCAGTTTGTTATATTGTTCTTCTTTAAAGACCGTATAATCAAATGGCTTGGCACTTTCTTCGATCTTCTCCGAGTATGGCCGCAACAGGAAATCCACAAACGCCGTATTGTCGAGGATGCCGTGCACGTATGTACCCATGCACTTACCATCGACGATATAGCCATCCTCGCGACCATCCGCAAGATGCAACAGCGGCGATGACTTCGCATCGCCATAAGGTGTCGTCTCTCCCATGTGGATCTCGTAGCCATTGCCATATTCACACGTCACCTGACGGGTGCGCTTCTCACCACTCATCGTGGTGGTCACTGGCAACAATCCCAATCCTGGCAGACGTTCGATGTCACCCTCCACATGATCCGGGTCGCAAACCTCCATACCCATCATCTGATAACCGCCACAGATACCCAGTACCGTAGCCCCATCCCTATGCGCACGGATGATGGCCTGCGCACAACCGTTCCGACGTAGTTCGTAGAGGTCGTGGAGCGTTGATTTCGAACCTGGCAGGATGATGATGTCCGCCT
>JAGCPV010000111.1 GCA_017965475.1 Prevotella sp. | reverse complement strand
TATTCATAACCTTATTGCTTTGATGAATGTTCTGAGTTTGTTCACGTCTTTGAGGGCAGGGGCGATCTCAAAGCGCGAGTTGAGGTCGATGCCGATGCACTTGTCATGCCTGAAGGCTTTGACGCGGTCTGCGTCGTCGGGACCGATGCCGCCACTGAGGAGGAAGGGCGTATCACCGTCGTAGGCTTCGAGCACGCTCCAGTCGAACTGCGAACCGTTGCCGCCTGCCAGTTTGCCCTTCGCGTCGAAGAGGAAGTAGTCGGCGAGACCCTCATAGTGTCGGGTCTGTGCGAGGTCGGAGGCTGTGGCGATGTTGAAGGCCTTGATGATGGAGACGCCACCCAGACCCTTGATGTACTCTGGCGATTCGTGGCCGTGGAGCTGGACGATGTCGAGCCCGTAGTCGCGGATGTGCTGACGGATGTCATCGATGTCGGCATCGACGAACACGCCCACGCGCCTGCAAGTCGTCGGCAGATAGCCTGGCTTCTCAGCGACATAGCGGCTCGACTTGGGCCAGAAGATCAGGCCCATCAGGTCGATGCCTAATGCCTCGACCTCACGGATATTCTCCGCATCGCGCATGCCACAGACCTTAACCTTCGTAATCATTATACTTGTACGTTGAGTGCTTGAACCTGGGCGATGAAGGAGGCGAGGGCCAAACCGGGATCTGGCTCTTTCATGAAGTTCTCTCCGATGAGGAATCCGCGATAGCCACAGTCGCGGAGTTGCTTGACGACAGTGGGATCACTGATGCCGCTCTCACTGACTTTTACACCATCGGCAGGAAGGCGCGAGATCAACTGCAACGAGTTGTTGACATCCGTCTCGAAGGTGCCGAGGTTACGGTTGTTGACACCATACATATCCGGTCCCAGTTCCGCATATTCGGTATCTTCTTCCGTATGCATCTCCAACAGCACTTCGAGATCGATCTCATGAGCCTTCTCGATGTAGTCGCGGCACTGTTCCTTGGTCAGACAGGCGGCAATCAGCAGGATGGCAGAGGCACCAGTGAGACGGGCTTGATAGATCTGGTATTCATCCACGATGAAGTTCTTATACAGAATGGGGATGATGACCTTCGACAGTCTGGCACTCCTGATGTTGACACCAGTCCCTCCGAAGAAGTGGGTGTCCGTGAGGATGCTCAGGGCAGCGGCTCCGTAATCCTGATAACTCTTGGGAACGATACTGGGTGAAGCCTCCTTGTTGATCCAGCCCTTGGAGGGTGACTTCCGCTTGAACTCGGCGATAATGCCAGTGTTGGAACCGATGAGTGCAGACTTCATGGATTCCGTGCGCCCTTTGTTGAAGTCGAACACACGTTTCATGAGGGTCTCCTGTGAGAGCTCCTTCTTGTAGCGTTCTACTTCCTGCTTCTTGTAAGCAACGATCTTTTCTAAGATGTCTGCCATGATGATTAGCTATTTAGTTCTACGAATTTCTTGAAGGTGGTGAGGGCCTTGCCGCTGTCGATACTCTCGCGGGCGATCTCCACACACTCCTCGATGCTCTTCTCACCCTTCTCCAGCACCTGGATGCCGAAGGCGGCATTGGCCAGCACGATGTTCTTCTGGGCGGGCAGGGCACGGTTCTCAAGCACACTGTCGAAGATCTGCGCTGCCTCCTCCTCCGTGGCACCACCCACGAGTTCCTCGGGTTTGGCGATCTCGAAACCGAGATCCTGAGGTTTGAAGATACGCTCATACTGTTTGGTGGTGACCTTGAAGTCGCCCGTCAGCGAGATCTCGTCGTAGCCGTCGATGGAGTTCACGATACCGTAGTCGATACCGATCTTCTGATACACCTGATGATAGAGGCGCATCTGGTCGAGATTAGCCACACCCAACAACTGGCACTGTGGCTGAGAGGGGTTCACCAGCGGACCTAAGAGGTTGAAGATCGTGGGGAACTGCAGGGCTTTCCTGATTGGCCCCACGAACTTCATCGCCTTGGCGAAGAGTTGGGCGTGGAGATACACGATACCTGCCTCGTTGAGCGAGCGGTTCAGCTTGTCGATATCATCCGTGAACTTGATGCCGTGATGCTGGATCACGTTCGAGGCTCCTGATACGGAGGTGGCGGCGTAGTTGCCGTGTTTGGCCACCTTATAGCCTGCACCTGCGATCACGAAACAGCTGGTGGTAGAGATGTTGAAGGTGTTCTTACGATCGCCACCTGTACCTACCACGTCGATATAACGGTCTGCATTCAGGATGGCGGGCACCCCCGTCTCCAGGATACCGTCGCGGAATCCAAGGAGTTCATCCACCGTCACACCACGCATCTGTAGGGCTGTGAGCAAGGCTGTGATCTGTTCTGTGGGATACTCACTCTGCGTGATACCAATCAGGATATTCTTCATTTCTTCACGAGACAGTTCCTCGTGGTTCAGCATCCTGTTCAGGATGTCTTTCATTGTCTGTGCCATATCTTATGTTTTTTTAGTTTCGTCGTTTCACTTACAGGAATAGCCAGTTCTGGAGCATCTTGCGTCCGTCGGGGGTAAGCACACTCTCGGGGTGGAACTGGATACCTCGGATGTTGAGGGTCTTGTGGCGCAGGGCCATGATCTGTCCCTCATCACTCTCTGCGGTGATCTCCAGACAGTCGGGGAAACCGTCCTTCGACACTACCCACGAGTGGTAGCGTCCCATGGTAATACGACGGGGCAGACCTGAGAAGATCTCATCGTTGCCAAACTGCGTACCCTCCGTAGCGACACCGTGGAAGACGTCGCTGAGGTTCTCCAACTTACCTCCAAACACCTCGCCGATGGCCTGATGACCCAGACAGACGCCCAAGATGGGCTTTTTTCCTGCATAGGTGCGGATGACATCAAGCAACAGGCCCGCCTCAGAGGGGATACCGGGACCTGGCGAGAGGATGATCTTACTAAAGGGTTCGAGATCAGACAGTTCGAACTGGTCGTTGCGATAGACGGTCACCTCTGCGCCCAGCTCTTTCACCAGATGACTCAGATTATAGGTAAACGAGTCGTAATTATCGATGATGACTATTTTCATAACGTTTCTGCTTGTAAGATGGCGCGACGAAGCGCACCCAGTTTATTGTTCACTTCCTGAAGTTCGTACTCCTCGTTGCTCTTGGCCACGATACCGCCACCAGCCTGGAACCAGAGTTCGCCATTACGCGAGACGAATGTGCGGATGGTGATAGCCTGATTCAGGGAGCCGTTGAGACCGATATAGCCGATACAGCCACCGTAGGCACCACGGTTATGGGGCTCGTACTCCGAGATGAGTTGCATGGCGCGCACCTTCGGCGCTCCACTCAGCGTTCCTGCGGGGAAGGTGTCGATGAAGGCCTTGATGGGGTCGGCACCCTCATCGAGTTCGCCTGATACGCGCGAGACGAGATGGATCACGTGCGAGTAGTATTGCAGATCCTTATAGAAATCCACTTTCACCCCGTGGCAGTTGCGCGAGAGGTCGTTGCGGGCGAGATCCACGAGCATCACGTGTTCGGCATTCTCCTTGGGATCATTCCTCAGATACTCTGCTCCCTGACGGTCTGCCTCCGCATCACCCGTGCGCTTCGTCGTTCCTGCGATGGGGTCGATATAAGCCTTACGTCCCTCGATCCTACAATGCGTCTCTGGCGAAGAGCCGAAGATACGGAAACCGCCGAAGTCGAAGTAGAACAGATAGGGTGAGGGGTTGATGCTGCGGAGGGCACGGTAGAGTTTGAAGTCGTCGCCCTCGTATTTTTGGATGAAACGGCGGGAGAGCACGATCTGGAACACATCACCACGCAGACAGTGTTTGATGCCCTTGCGGATGTTCGCCTTATGTTCCTCGTCTGTGAGGGGGGAGGTCACTTCGCCGACAGGGTGGAAGTCGTATGCCTTCACATTGGACTTGTTCATCGCTTTATAGATCGTGTCGAGCTCTGCCTCGTCTCCTAAAGACACAATCGTCAACGTATTGTTGAAATGGTCGAACACGATCACATCTTTATATAAGATATAGAGCATGTCGGGGGCGTCGTTCTTCTCCTGCGTCTCGTCCTTCACGGCAATATCCTCGAAATAGCGCACGGCATTGAATGAGGTATAGCCGTAGAGTCCACAGAACTCCTTGTGGTCACCCTCCACCTGGATGTTGTCGATGAGGGCGTGGATGGCCTTGTCGGAACGATAGTCCTTATTTACCTCGTGCTTCTCGACACTGCCATCGGGGAAGGTGATGGTTGCCTCGCCGTGTCCGATGGCTACGCTCGCGATGGGGTTGATGCCGATAAACGAGCGCGAGTTATCCTTCTCGTGATAATCCGAACTCTCCATCAGCGCACTCTGCGGATAGATATCCCTCAGGCGCATATACACCCCCACGGGCGTATATAGATCCGCCAGGATCGTCTTACTGCTGGTTGTATATTTAAAAGTTTCCATATTCCTTTGCCATTTGTTTATTCTTCAGATACGTCTCCACATCCTTGTCGCCGCGCCCGCTGACGGTGAGCACCACCACATCATCGGGCTTGAAGGTGAGTTTCTTCAGGGCTGCGATGGCGTGGGCACTTTCGATGGCAGGGATGATACCCTCCATACGTGTCAGTTCGTAACCGCCATAGATAGCCTCGTCGTCGTTGATGGAGAGCACCTGCGTACGACCTTTCTTCGCCATGTTACAGTGCATGGGCCCCACACCGGGGTAGTCGAGACCAGCCGAGATGGTGAAGGCCTCCTGAATCTGTCCGTCCTCATTCTGCATCACCAGCATCTTGGCACCATGCAGGATACCTGTCGAACCCTTATGGATGGTAGCAGCGGTATAGTCTGTCTCCCAACCATGTCCACCGGCCTCTGCCAGTACGATCTTCACGCGCTCGTCATCCACATAGTGGTAGATGGTGCCAGCGGCATTCGAACCACCACCGATACAGGCGATCAGATAGTCGGGATAGTCGCGGCCAATCTTTTCCTCGAGTTGCCATTTGATCTCCTCGGAGATCACGCTCTGCATACGGGCCACCAGATCAGGGTAGGGGTGAGGTCCCATCGTCGAACCTACGATATAGAAAGTATCTGCAGGATGACAGCACCAGTCGCGAATGGCCTCGGAACAGGCGTCGGAGAGTGTCATGTTACCCGTGCGGACGGGATGCACCTCTGCCCCCAACATCTTCATGCGCTCCACGTTGGTGTGCTGACGCTCCACGTCCGTGGCACCCATGAACACCTCACACTTCATGTTCATCAGAGCACAGACCGTAGCCGTTGCCACACCATGTTGTCCGGCTCCTGTCTCAGCGATGATACGTGTCTTACCCATCTTCTTGGCCAACAGGATCTGTCCGATGGTGTTGGTGATTTTGTGGGCACCCGTATGGTTCAGGTCCTCGCGCTTCAGGTACAGCTGACAACCGTACTTCTCACTCATGCGCTTGGCATAGTACAGCGGTGACGGACGTCCCACGTAGTCCTTCAACAGGGCGTGATACTCCTTCTTGAACGCCTCACTCTCGATAATCGGCAGATA
>JAGCPV010000110.1 GCA_017965475.1 Prevotella sp. | reverse complement strand
GGGATAAATGGAGTTTACGAGACACAGAACGGGTTGACTCACCTTGGAATACTAATCCAATCGCTGACAACTTTTCTTCAATACTAAAAATTCGTTTCATTTGAACCTTTAAGTTGTGTCCAACTTTTTGGGTTCACTTCAGGCCTGTCCCCAGTAGGAGGTTTCTCGCGCGCGTTGCGGACAAACTGTTTGACGGGTTGGTGTTGGTAGAGGTGACCTTCAGCACCGTGAAGGGCACCTTTAGCGACGTAAAGGTGACCTTTAGGAAGCTAGAGGTCACCTCTAGAACCAGTTCATCAGCTGGCGGAGGTAGGCGGTGAGTTCGTTGGCCATCTTCTCGTCCTGATAGATGTTGGGATGATAGTCATTGCCAAAAAATTCCTCGCCATCGATATGAGCCATGTCGAAACGATAGACCTCCTTGTCACCTGCGGCCTGAGCCTCAGCGGCAACCTCATCGAGCAACTGGATGGCCTCCTGCAACTCCTGGTTGTAGAGCATGGAGCCCGTCAGGAGCACGATCTTCGCCTGCGGGTTGTGCTGGCGTACCATCGTCAGCAGCTTCTGATAGCCCTGTTTCAGGAGCGACAGATCGTAGTTGTTCGTGGAGAGGTCATTGGTACCGAGGTTGATGCAGATGACATCAGGCTGGTAACGGCCGAAGTCCCACTTCTCACGGAGGAATGTGTCCCCCTGACGCAAGCCCGGCTCCCACGCGTAACCCGTATATTCGTACTGGACGGGCATACAGGATTCAGGACTGCCCGTCTTTGGCTCTCCGTAATTACGATAGGCGCCGATGCCGCTGCGGGCAACGACCCAGTGCTGGGCCCCCAGGTTACGGGCGGTGATGGAGGCATAGGAATAATAGTGGTTCTCCGTGGCGTAGTCGAAGTGGTCGAATTTATTCAGTCCCTCGTTGCCATAGCCACAGGTAATGGAATTGCCGATGAATTCGATCTTTCTCGACGGGAAAGACGGTGCCTCAACGAGCTGACAACCCTGATCGAGCACGAAACCCCAGAACTCTGGGAAGAGCTCGTAGCCCTCGATGATATACATCAGACGGACGAGGTGACGGCCCTCCGGCAGGGCGGTGGCGAGGGTAACGAGAGAGTCGCGCTCGCCACGGAAAGCCACCTTGAAGGGTTCGGCCTCATCGATCCGTGCCATGAAGTAGCCGCTCTGGGGCTTGGCCATCATCCGCAATGACGTGCCCTCGAAGGCAGCCATGATCTGGATACCAGGGAAGTTCCACGCTGGACGCTCAGGGTTGGTGAAACTGATACGGCCCGCATACTGGATATGGGGATCGGCAGGACTGATGATGGAGCCTTTGATAGGGACGGTAACGATGGCGGAAGCCGTGATGGTTAATACTGTCAAGAGAATCGTAAAAAGTAGTTTTTTCATTTTGATTGCTGGTTGATATTGATTATTGTTTATTCCCAGGGAATTTCGAATTCAAATATTGGATGAACTTATCGTGGTAGGCCTCCGTGACGCGGATGATCTCCTCGCCGATGTAGAGGCAGTCGTTACGATCGACACTGCGGATCTTGTCGAGGGCAACGATATAGGAACGGTGTACACGCATGAACAGTGAGACGGGTAGCATATCCTCCACCGATTTCATCGTGAGGTGGGTGACCAACGGCCGCTTCTGGCCCTCGATATAGAACATCACGTAGTCCTTCATCCCCTCCACGTAGAGGATCTGGGAAAGGGCGAGTTGGCGGTATTCTCCATCGACCTTCAGGAAGATGGTTGTCGGTTCGCTTGTGGGCATCTGAGGCGCAGGGACAGGATTCTGAACAGTTTCTCCATGATTGCCGAACCAGTCCTTGGCCTTATCGACGGCGGCGATGAACTTGTTATAGCGGATAGGTTTCAGCAGGAAGTCGAGGGCGCTCACCTCGTAGCTCTCGAAGGCATACTCCTTGAAGGCGGTGGTGAAGATCACCTTCGTACCTTCTGGCAGCATGTGGGCCAGTTCCATGCCGTTGAGGTCAGGCATCTGGATGTCGAGGAAGAGCAGGTTCGGCCGGCGTTCCTTGATGGCATTGATGGCCTCCACGGAGTCCGTGAAGGAGCCCAACAGTTCGAGGTCGGGTGTCTTGGCGACAAACGACTCCAGCAACTTCACTGCCAACGGCTCGTCATCAACGATGATACAACTCAGTGCCATAACTTAATACGTACGTGATAGATGTCATTTTCGAGCGACTGTTCCCAGTCGTAGCGTCCTTTGTACATCAGTTCCAGACGGCGACGGGTGTTCTCCAGTCCGATGCCGGATCCACTACGGTCTGCATCGTCCTTGGGATAATTGGTGTTGTCGCAGGTAAACACCAGTTCGTCGGCGTTCTGTTCCAGACGGATGTCAATCTTCGAGGGCCGGCTGCTGCTGACGCCGTGCTTGAAGGCGTTCTCGATGAGGGAGATGAACAGCAGGGGGGCTATCTCCATCTTCCCATTGACAACTGACGTCTGCACATTGACCTCCGTCTTGTCGTTACAGCGCAGCTGCATCAGTTCGATATAGTTGCGCATGAACTCCACCTCTCCCTGCAAGGGCACCATCTCACGGCGCGACTCGTACATGGCATAGCGCAACAGGTCTGAGAGTTGGGCGATGGCGTCCTGTGCCTTGTCGGCATCAATCTGCACGAGCGACGAAATATTGTTCAGCGTGTTGAAAAGGAAATGGGGGTTCAACTGGTTCTTCAGCCACTCCAGCTCGGCCTCTGTACGTTTCTGCTGCTCCTCCTTCAGCTGACGCTTGATGACCATCGAACGACGGACATGGTGCACCAACAGGGCCAGTCCGGCCAAAGCGGCACTCATAAACATAGCCACGAATGCCGAGGCATAGAAACTGCTGAGGGCATACTGACGATGACGCTCGTCAGGAATGTGCTCTATAAACGACTGCGGGTTGAAGTTATAGAAGAAGATATATGCCAGACTTGCCAGGATAATGGCGTTTCCCAGCCAGAACAGCCAGCGACGGCCCCGATAGTATCCCCAGGGCACGAGGATCAGGGTGTTGACGAAGTAGATGGCAGCCGATGACCAGTGGATCCTGGCATTGACGTCGAAGGCCCTCATGGCACCCGTCCAGCTCTGCGTGGCGATGAACGCGGAGATGGCTGGCACCATCAAGAATGCCAGCCACCCTGCAACTTGCAGTCCGTAGAACGTCAGGTCTTGTCGAGTGATATTCACTTTCATGCTGCAAAGTTATAAAATAATTTCCTAACTAATGTGATTTTACTCATGTTTATTTCTTATTCTTCTGCATTTGAGGTGCTGTGCCTGCGCCCGTGCTGCCGATGGAACCGTTGCTGGCACCTGTGCTGCTGGCGTTGCCGGAACCTACGTTGTTGAGCATCTCACCCTGCGACTGCTGCTCGATGAAGTCGCTCTGCACACGGTTCACGTGCTGCTTGGCGCGTACCTTGGAGTTACCGAAGGTGTAGCTGACGGTGAAGGTGACGCCGTAGATGGGCACATTGATATTGGTGTGACTGGTGAAGTCCTTACCCTCGCTATAGCTCTCGATGTTCAGCTTGCCGCCTCCGTTGAGACCGAGGATACCCTGTACGCCCAGTGTGAGCTTGTCGTCGAAGAGCGACTTCGAGAGACTGGCGGTGAGCATGTTGAAACCGCCGCTCCAACCCTGCAGGGTGTAGTTCTTGGTAGAGGTGATGGCGAAGGCGCTGAGCTTCAGGTCGAGAGGCAGGGTCTGCTGCAGACCGATCATGGCGTTGGCTGTCCAACCGCTGTTGCTCTGTCCGAGAGCATCACTGCGCAGGTCGGTATAGTTCACGGCACCGTTCAGGAAGATACGGGTGTCCTTCGTCAGCAGGTAGTTCACGTAGGCGCTGAGACCCGTTTGGTGACGCTGTACCACATTACCGTAGGTGGTGTTCAGAATGTTGTTGCTATCATAGAAGCTGTACTGTGAGATGGCGTTATCTACGAAGTTGTGGTGCAGGTTCAGATTCACCATCAGTTTTGAAGTGAACATGTTATATACCAACGAGAGGTTGTGGTTCTTCTCCACGTCGAGGTCGGGGTTACCATAGCTGAGGGCGATGGGGTTGGACTGATCCACATAGGGGTTCAGGTAGGAGATACCGGGGCGGGAGATACGCATGTTGTAGGTCAGACCGAGGTTGCTGCCTGTGCCGAGGTTGTACTGCAGACTGGCGGTGGGAACGAGGTTGCCGTAGTTGGTCTTGAAGTCCTCGCCATTGCCGAGGTGGTACTCCACATCCTGCCAGGTGTATTCGTAGCGCAGACCAGCCTTGGCACCAAACTTACCGAAGTTGCCGGCATACTCACCATAACCAGCGAGGATGGAGTTCTTGTACTCGTATTCTGAGCTGGCAGAGGGGTTATAGACATTCTCCAGATAGTACTTCGAGTCGGAGCTGGCATCGTGGAGCTGGAGCTTACCACCGAGACTCAGGGTCTGACTAGTGCCGAGAGGCATCGTATAATCGAGCTGGAAGGTGTGGTTCAGGGTCTTGTCCTTGTTCTCCGAGTAGCGGTCTGTCAGATCGATGAAAGAAGAGGTCGTACCGAAGTTGTTGGTCATCTCCGTCGTGGCGGGACTGTAGTTCAGCTGATAGGTCAAAGCGATCGACTGGGTGTGCTCCTTGTTGAAGAAACGCTGGTAGTCGAGGCTACCGCTGAACGAGGTGCGGGAGTTCTTCATATCGGTGGTGCTGGTGTAGCTGAAAGCATCGCCAAAAGTATTTCCACCCATCGTGGTGAGGGAGGTACCGCTGCTCTTCATCGTCATCGAGTTCAGCTGTGCCGTCAGGTTCAGAGCGCTCATGTCGTCGAGCTGGTAACCCAATGACAGACTTCCCATGGTGAACGGGGTCTTCACGTCATTATCAGAGGTCATCAGCTGAGAGGAACCGCCCTGTCCCACCTGGATCTGTTCCATCTCAGTGGTGGTGTTGCCCGGCTTGTTGTAGGAAGTCATCACATTGGCACTATAGGAGAGCTTGCCCTGCTGACCGTTTATGAAGGCACTGGCACCGAGCTGCTTGTTACCGGCTGAGGCACGCAACGTTCCATTATAACCGTTTAGACTCTGGGCGGCCTGCGGGTTCTGCTTATTCATCACGATGTTCAGCACACCAGAGGCACCCTCTGCATCGTACTTCGCACCAGGGTTCGTGATCACCTCGATGCTCTTCACGGCGGTGGCGGGCATGCTCTTGAACACCATCGAGGGGTTCGAGGAGAACATCACGTTGGGCATACCATCGACATACACCTTGAAGGAAGAGGAGCCGTTGACGGTGATATTGTCCTGACCATCGACCGTCACCATAGGCACCTTACGGAGCATGTCGAGCACGGTGTTCGACTTGGAGTCCTCATCCTCGGCCACGTTGTAGCTCATCTTATCGACCTCCATTTTCACGAGGGGCTTCTGGGCCACGATCTCCACACCCTTCAGCATGGTGGCACTCTCTTTCAGATACAAGGTACCGAGGTCAAGGGGATTCTCCTGACCCAGGGTGATCGTCTGCTTCAGCTCCTCCTTACCGATACTGCTGAACACGATGTCGAACTGACCCTTGCCCTTCACTTCCTGCGAGAACTTACCATCCTCGTCGGTGAGGAACATGGCGACGGGTTTGTCCGTCTTACCTGCCTTGAACACACGGACAGTGGCGAAAGGCTCGCTCTCGCCTAAGGTCTCATCCATTAACACGCCCTTCACGGTTGTCTGGGCCATCATTGTTGATGACATGGTCATCATCACTACTGCTGCGATAAAAGTTTTGAACTGTTTCATATCTTTGCTATTTTTTATTTGTTGCGCATTGAATTAAAATTTCTGGTGCAAAGGTATGAAAAACCCCATCCCGTTCAAAATCACTTTCGACGAGATGGGGTACGTCTTTCGACGAAATTCCGGATTACAGTCTGTTTTTCTCTTCGTTACCAGCGCCAGTGCCCTTATACTTCGAGTTGCTGACGTTGAAGTTATAGCTCAGGGTGAGGCCCACACATTGCGTATAGGTATAGACATCCTGGGCCGTCTGACCGATGGCATAGTAGGTGGTAACCTTGGTCCTGGCCGTGCGGAAGATGTCGTTGGCATAGAGCGTAGCCATCAATCGTCCCTTCAAGAAAGACTTCTGTAGTCGGGCATTCACGATGAAGTTGCTGCCCCGATACATAAATCCCCAGTGGTTTCTGCCCGTGTAGCTCACCTGCACCAGAGCCTTAGCCGTCGAATGGATCTCGAACCAGCTATTCAGAGCGAAACTGAATTCCGGTTTGTTCAGTTTCTCAGGTGCACCATACTTCTCGGCATCGAACATCTGCTGATAGTAGTGCAGCGTGGCCTGTGGTTGCCAGAAGCCGAATTTGGGCGAGGCGACGAGCGTGGCATAGACACGATCCTGATGGTCGAAGTTGTCGGGCATGAAAATCGCAATCTCTTTCTCTGCGTCATAGATCTTGCCAACGTGGGTAAAGAAGTCGTTCTCGCGGGTAAAACCTGTTGTAAAGTTAAGCCACGAATAGGTGAGATTGAAATCGATGCTCTGTCGAACAGAAGGTCGCAACAGTGGGTTACCGCCTTCATAGAGCATACGACTGTCATATACGATCATTGAAGTCAACATGTTGTAAGGCGGACGGGTGATACGCTTGCTGTAACTCAGTTGGGCTCCCCACTTGCCCTTCTGCCAGGCGGCCGAGAGGTTAGGGAACCAGTCGTTATAGGTGCGGCTGGGTTCCTCCTGCCTGATGCCGAATGAGGTGTATTCCGCCGATACATGCTCATATCTCAGACCGGCATTCAGATGCCAATGACCCAGTTGCAGATCGTATTCTGCAAAGCCGGCAATATTCTTTTCCTTCATCTCAGTGTCCGACTCTGGTATGATATTCTCCTGATTGTAGTTATGACCCTGACTTTCTGTACTTGTCGCCTCCGAACCACCACTCAGTTCACCTTTCCAGATGGGATAAGTCAACATCAGCTTACCAGCGACCATTCTACGATCCTCATTGGTCAGGGTGGTGATGGTGCGGTTGCCGTATTCCTGACTCTGTTCTGTCTGGTTATTAAGGTTCTCCGATTCACGTCGCAATACCGTGACATTCAGGTCGATGCCCAGTTTGCCAGCCTTGCCAACATAATAGCCATTCAGTTCCCATACGGGCTTGTCTTTTTCGCGGATATCCGTTGTCAGACGTACATCACCATCGAAAGTCCCGTTCTTCAGATAGTGCTGTGTCATGTCAGACTCGAACTTATTATAGTATAACTTCTGTGACGAGAAACTCAGTCCGATAGAATGGTCAGTGTTGAAGTCGTAGCTTAGACCTGCCTTGTACTGAAGTTCCGTCCAGGAACTCCTGACTGGCAGATCCGCATGGATAGCAAACACATCCTGACTGATCTTCAACTCCTGATCATCGTCCTGGTCATTGCTGTAGTGACCGTTGTCGAGGGCTACGGTAGCAAAAGCCTCCAACCCACCTATGCGGTATTTCAGGGTTAGGTCATCGTAGTTGTTCCACTTGTTGTTCTTCCACGTATCACTGGAAACCATCAGACTGAATCCGTCGCCCTGAGGCTTCAGCGTCTTGATACGGATGACGGCGTTCACCTCAGCATTATACTTGGCACCAGGGGCGGTAATCACATCGACGCTCTTAATATCCACCGACTTCAGTTGTTTCAGTTCGCTCTTATCGTGTACCTTTTTATTATTAATATATATCTCGGGCTCGCCCTTGGCCAACACCTCAAACTTGCCATCCTTACCCTGAACCATGGGTATCATCGACAACAGGTCGTCTGCCGTACCCACATCATGCAGGATGGAGTGCTGCACATCCACCGTCACACCGCCCTGAGCGCTCTTGTATTGCGGTATCTCGCCCTTGATCTCCACACCTTTCACCATATAGGTCTCTGGCTGGAGAGTGATGGTGCCGATGTTGCCCACACTGATTTCGCGAGTCACCGTCTTATAGCCGATGTACGATACCTTTAGCGTCAGGCGCTGGGCCTTACAGGGAATCACGAAGTCGCCGTTCTCGTTGCTCACACCACCGTTTAAGTATGTGGCATTCTCACTATGCAAGGTGATATTGGCAAATTCGATGGGATCGCCATTTCCATCGACCACGCGTCCGATGACCTTCGTGTCCTCCTTCTGGGTACACTCAATGAAGATGTCCTGGTTGTCAAAGGTGAGGTGCATGGGATAGAAGCCGCACACCTGACGGACGGCATCCTTGACAGAGACATTCTCCAGACGGGTAGTGACCGTAAAGTCCTCCAACTCGTCGAAGATAAAGTTGAGCTTATAGTTGTCCTGGGCATGATCGATCCAGATCAGGGCCTCGCTAAGCGATGCGTTCTGGAAGTCGTGTGTCAGCTGCTGTGCCTTTGTGCCAATGGTCACAAGGCACAATAAGAGTATATTTAGTCGTCTCATAGTGTTGGCTTATTGAATGGTGATGGTCTCTTCGCTGAGTGTCAGATGCACTTTCTCGAAGTGGTTAATCTTGTCGATAATCTCCTGAAGGGTGTCATCAGCCTCCCACTGGAGATAGAAACGGATGGTACGGGCGGCCTTGTTCTTGAACGACACCTTCACGCCATAGCCATCGGCCACATACTGCATGATCTGCTGTAGTTCCACATTATTAAACACCACGGGGTCCTTCTTCGTGGGCGCCATCTCTGCGCCGTATGTCTTCTCCACCTTCTTGATATCAGGCTTACGTTCCGTGATGGCCACCTTGGGCTTCTCCTCCACGACCATGAAATGGTTGATCGTGGCGTAGGCGATGCCCGACAACATCAGCACACCAATAAACATAGCTGCTATCCTATACCAACCTCGTTGGCGTGAATTTGTGATTCGCGCCAACGCCTCTTTGGCATCAGGCACGGGGATATCGACCTCATCCAATATCTGGTCGAGTTGCTCGTCTGTGTATTTCTCAGGGTGCAGCAGCATCCTGATTTGCTCTTCTTTCTTCATACTTCTCTGTTTTTAAAAGTTGAACGTAGTTTCCTCAACCCCAGCACAATGTGCTTGTTCACGGCCGACAGACTGATACCCAGCGAGTTGGAGATCTCCTTATAAGACCGATCCTCGTCGAAGTGCATCTTGATGATGCGACTGGTCTGAGGCGTGAGCCTTTCATCGACATAGCGATGAATGGCGTCAACGATCTCCTCGTCGTACTTCTCGCTATCAATGGCTGCTGGTGTCAGGAGCCTGACAGCTTCCTGATGAGTCTGACGATGTGCAATGATGTTGAGGCAGCGATTACGGACACAAGTCAAGAGAAACGTTCGCTGAGACTCCTCCCTCAATGGGTTGGTACCATCCCACAGCTTAGCGAAGACATCCTGTACGACATCCTTCGCCTCGTCTTCGTCGCCCAACAGGATGTAGGCTGCCTTATACATCCTGCCGTACTCCGAAAGGAAGAGTTCCTTGAATTGTTGCTCACTCATTTGCATCTTTTTCTCGTCTGCTTTACCCTATATACAGATAAGCATGGGCAATCATCACCCCCATCCTACGATTTTTCTGCAAAAATACACAAAAAAGCCGTTTTCCTTGGAAGTTTCAGACAAAAAATGTATCTTTGCGACAAAATGTTTCACTATTATAAACTTAAACAACTATTGACATGAAAAAGAATCTGTTATTAGTTACCCTCACAGTGGTCACGTTATTGACCAGTTGTAGCAAGAATTACTCGGAGAGCATATCCTCGAAGAACTATTTCCCTTCGTGGAACAACTGTGAGGCACTGACAGCCCTGCAGACGTATGTGGAGGATATGACGAACCCTCAGTCGTCCAACTTCATCCCCGTTGAAGACCGTATAGTCACCTCCGATATGGACGGAACGTTCGTCGGTGAGCTCTATCCCAGCTATTTCGAGTACTTAATGCTCGAATACCGCGGACTCGACGATCCCTCGTACAAGGACAAGGCTCCCGAGGATGTGCGTCAGGCTGCTCAGGCCATCCGCGACTTCGTACGCACAGGTAAGAAACTCCCCGCCCATTTCGACATGATACACGCACGCGCTGCCGCCAAGGCTTATGCAGGCATGACCATCGCTGAGTTCGACGCCTACGTGAAGGCTTACGGTGAGAAGCAGGCCAACGGATTCAAGGGCATGACCTACGGCAAGAGCTTCTACCAGCCCATGCTCGAGGTGTTCGACTATCTGAAGTCCAAGGGCTTCACCGTCTATGTCGTCTCTGGTTCCGACCGTTTTATCTGCCGTTCGCTCGTAGAGTCCATCGGCATCGCTCCCAACAGGGTGATCGGCATGGACGTGAAACTCGTGTCGAGCAAGCAGGGCGAGGAGCCGGGTGTGGACTACACCATGGAAAAAAATGAAAACCTGATCCGCACCGACAGTCTGCTGATCAAGAACCTGAAGACCAACAAGGTGCTTCAGATCTCACAGGAGATCGGTAAGGTGCCCGTGCTGACGTTCGGCAACAGCGGCGGCGATGTCGCTATGCACAACTACTGCCTGAGCAACAAGAAGTACCGCACTGCCGTTTTCCAGCTCATCGCTGATGACGATGCCCGCGACCACACCAACCGGGAAAAAGCCATCGCGCTGGGTCAGAAGTGGCGCGATGCTGGCTACCACGTCATCTCCATGCGCGACGACTTTAAGACCATCTACGGTCCCAATGTGCAGAAAGTGGAATTTACGTATCCTCAAGATTAAAGGATAGCGCAGACTTATTTCTTCCAGAAGCGCGGGGTGATGTCTTCGAACTCACCCTGCGCGTTTTGTTTGTAGAGGCGCTGGTTGGTGGTGGGCTTCTTCAGGGGACCAAGGTGCTTGATGAAGGGACCGATCTTGATATAGTCGAAATCTTGTTTGTTGACGGCGGCAGAGATGACGGTTTTGCCGCTGTACCAGGCCACCTTGAACTGCGGATGTTCCTCATGGATATACTGCGCCAGGAGGTTGACGCCCTTCGGATCGTTGTCGCCACCCATGAAGGAGATACAGGTGATGTCCTCGCCGTATTGTTCGACGAAGGCATCGATGGCATCGGCATTCAAGGGGATGCCGATGTCCTCCCAGAGATAATGGCTATGACACCCAGGACAGTGACACGGGCAATTAGAAATATTAATTGCCAGTGTCACTTCGTCGGGAATCTCCTGAAATACGATACCTGTGTTGACGTACTTCAGCATCGCTTAGTCTGCCAGGGCGTAATAACGGCGTGCGGCCTCTTCCTGACGGGCCTGCGAGAAGTTCGAGACACGCTTCAGGTAACCGATGATACGCGTCATGTAATCGACATTCTTGGAATGGCAGTGCGGGCACTCCTTCAGGTAACGCTTGTCGATATGACCGCAGTCGTTGCAGACGGTGTTAGGAATATTGAAGGTGAAGTAGTTACAGCCTTCCTTGGCAGCGACCTTCAACAGCTGGGCATACTGCTCCTTTGAGAGATGCTCCTCCAGGTTCATGTGCAGGGCAGAACCACCAGTGAGGTGCTCGATGTAGGGCGCACCATGGAGCTTGAACTTGTCGATGATGGTCAGTGAGTCATCCTCGACCACATAGAAATAGCTGTTGTAGCAGTCGCGGGGTACGAAGTAACCATCCTCACGATCCCACTTGGCGTGCTTCACACCCACATTCTCGGCGGGGATCATCTCACAGTTGAACATCACATCCTTCGTGCGGTACTGTCTGTTGTATTTCTCGATCAGTCCGAGGATGCCCTGTACGAAGTGCAGGTACTCATCGTTCGGCGTGATCTTCAGACCCATGAACTCAGCAGCCTCCACGAGTCCGTTGATACCGATGGTGAGATACTGGCGGCCGATGTTGATATAGCCGGCGTCGAACAACGGCAGCATGCCGTGGCTCTGCAGTTCCTTCAGGTTCTCGTTGTAGGCCAACTGCACCTTGTGGCAGAGATCGATGACGCTACCCAGATACTCGAGGTAGTCGAGCTCGTGGTTCACGGCGAACTGGATGCAGCGGTTCAGGTTGATGGTGAGCACAGACTTCGAGCCTGTGGATACGCCACCAGCACCGAGGGTATAACTGAAGCCATTATCGGTGATCTCGTTGCGCAGACGGCAGCAACTGGAGAGAGAGTCGGCATTGTTGCTCATATAGGTGAAGAACGAATGTCCCTCGCTATACATCTCAGCGGTAAAGTCGCCCCACTCCTTATCACGGCATTCGCCGTTCTCGTCTGTCAAGAGGGCCATGGTCTCTACGGGGAAGGTGAGCAGAGTCTTCGTGCGTTCCTTGTTGAACCACTTCATAAAGCGCTTCTGCAACCAGGAGAGGCTTTCCCAGTCGGGTTTGGAACCATCGGGGAAGTAGAAGTCGCCGAAGATCGACTCGAAGTAGTACTTGTCGTAGTAGGCGATGTTCCAGAATACGGCCTGATAGTTACGGGCACCAGTGGGCTGGTTCAGGGTATAGACAATCTGCTCGAAGTAGTCGGTGATCACCTTGTCGATGGTGCGCTTCTTCAGCGAGAGGTCGGCCTGGTCGTTGGGGCGCTTCCAGTAGTCTGGTCCGTACTCCTTACCGATAAAGTAGTTCATGTACATCAGGAACTCAGGTGTGGCACAGGCACCGCTCAGCATGGAGCTGACCATGAACACCATGTTGACGAATCCACCGGCAAACGACTTCAGGTTGGTGGGTGCCGTTGAGTTACCGCCAATGGCCACCGTACCACCAATCAGCCAGGGATACATCGTGATAGAGGCGCAGTAGTTGGCCAGCGAGGTCTCATCATTCTTATATATAAAATGGTGAGTCAGTTTGTTGATATACTCGTCGGCCAGTTCCTTGCCGTACATCTTTTTGATACGGTCAGTCAACAGGCGGCGGTTCAAACGGATAAAGTTTGACTTAGGCAGCTCGCCTATCAGCGTGGCGATGTTCTTGTGCTCCACGTTGGCGTTGGCGTCGTACTTCGAACCCGTGGCGGCGTTCACCGACTCGCAGTATTCCGACAGGAACTGCAGCTTGGCCAGTGTCTCACGGTCTTCGGTATGAGCCTGACGATAGAGCATAAACGACTTGGCAACCTGGTAGAAGCCTTCGCGCATGAGCGCCTCCTCCACCTGGTTCTGGATATTCTCCACGGTGATGTCATCATGGATATCCAAATGACTGATGATCTTGGATATGGTACCAAGATCGGCTGGACATTCCACACTGTCGAATGCCTTCACGATGGCATTCATGATCTTGTCAAGGGAGAACTGGGCCTGGGACCCGTCTCGTTTGGTGATGGTAAAGTTTTTAATCTCCATTGTATTGTTTGTTAATGTTTATGCGAATGCCTCAGGTTAAAAGTTATCCGTTTTGGGAAACTTTTTGGATTTCGTTTTTGAAAAAGTTGTCCGTTTTGGAAAACCCGAATCGGTTGCAAAGGTAGTAAATTTCCCAATAAGTCATATCGATTAATATCTAAAAAAATCATAAAATGATAATTATTTGAAAAAATAGGCACATTTAGCAAAAGAAGTTGTATCTTTGTACCCAGATAACTAAATCCATTAGAATTATGAGTGCAGCTATTATCATCATCATTATCGTTTTGGCGGTCATCGTCATTGGTTATTTCATCTCGACCCAGCGCTCGTTGGTCAACCTCGATGAATTGTGCAAGAATGCCCTGAGTCAGATCGAGGTTCAGTTGAACAGCCGTTGGGATGCCGTACTGGCGCTGGCCAAGACGGCGGCTCAGTATGCGAAGCATGAGTCGGAGACGCTGATCGAGGTCATCCAACAGCGTCGTGGCGAACAGGTGAACACACCCGAGGCCGTCAACGAGCAGTCGAGTGCCCTCAGTCAGGTGATGGGCAGGCTGATCGCCATCGGAGAGGCCTATCCCGACCTGAAGGCCGCCAGTCTCTACAAGGAAACCATGGACGGTGTGAAACAGTATGAGGAGAATGTACGCATGTCGCGTATGATCTACAACGACACTGCCACGAAGATGAACCGTATGGTACGCCAGTGGCCATCGAGCATCGTCGCCTCACTGCTCCACTTCGACCCGAAAGATTACCTGAAGGCTGACGAGGAACAGAAAAAAAGTTATCCAAACTTAGATGAGGCTTTCAAAAAATAAAATCTGGCTGTTGCTGATGCTGCTGGCATCCGCCACCGCATCAGCCCGACCACAGCTGCGGGACCTCACCATTCAGGTGGTGCTGTCGAAGAATGGTGATGCCCGTATCACCGAGACCCGTCTGATGAGCATCGACTCGGAGGGGACGGAGTGCTATATCCCCATCGGCAACCTGAACGGCAGTGAGGTGCACGACCTTCTAGTGACAGACGAGACCGAACAGCCATTCACGAACATCGGCGACTGGGACATTGACAAGAGCCGCAGTTGGAAGGCCGGGAAATGCGGTATCGTCACCAAGCACAACGGCTATGAGCTCTGTTGGGGACTCGGAGATAGTGGCGAACGCACCTATATCACGAGCTACACGGTCACGAACCTCGTCAAAGGCTACGACGATGCCGACGGTTTCAACTATATGTTTGTTGCACAGGGTATCTCACCCCTACCCGACCACGTGAGAGTGACCATCGAACCTGAGGACACCCTACAGTTCACCTGTGAGAACACCGGCATCTGGGGCTTCCGCTATAACGGTGAGATCAGCTTCATGAACTACCGTATCGTGGCGGAGAGCAGTGAGCCCTTCGTGAACCGCAGTGCGATGATCATCATGGCCCGGTTCAACAAGGGATTGTTCGAGCCCGCCGACATCAGGGAGGGTACCTTCGAACAGGTGAAGGATACAGCCTTCGAGGGCAGTGACTACAACTACTCTGAAGATGATGACTGGACGTGGGAAGATACGCTGATCCTCCTCTGCATGGTCTTCGGCATCTTCATCGTTCCCATCATCGGTGCTATCTGGTACATTATTTATGTGTGGCGCGCACGCAGGAAGGTGAATAAGGACCTGATGTGGTACCGCGACATCCCACTCGGCGGCGACCTGCAGGAAGCCAACAAGATGATCAATGCCTATAAATATTCTAGTGCCGACTACAACAACCTGCTCTCCGCCTGTATCCTAAAGCTCATCGACATGGGCGGCATCAGCATTGAGCAGCGATTGAACGAAAAGGGAAAGACAGAGAGCAACTTCGTGATCCACGAGATGGAGGACATCGACAGCCAGCCCGTCCTCTTGCGCCAGGTACACAATATCTTCAAGAAGGCTGCCGGTGAGGACACCATCTTGGAGCCCAAGGAACTGAAGTCGTGGATGAAAGACACCTACAACCAGGGGGCTACCGACTCGTTTATCCAGATCCTCCATACCAAGACGGGTATCTCGAACTACAAACACCGTTTGGACGAGGTGCGCCAGTTGTTTGGTCTGAAGAAATTCCTTAAGGAGTTCTCCCTACTCGACGAGCGCCATGTGCAGGAGGTCAGCCTCTGGAAGGACTATATGATCTATGCTACCCTCTTCGGCATCGCAGACCAGGTGATCAGCGACATGAAGAAGATCAATCCCGAATACTTCAATATGGATCAGGTGGCCAACCAGATGGCCGATGACAGGACCCTACCGACAATCTACTCCACCATGCACTCCAGCACCACCCGCGCCGCCATGAACAAAGCCGAGCGCGAGGCCAATGCCAGAGCCGCACGGGCCCGTTCCTCAGGCCATGGCGGTCATGCCTCATGGGGCGGCGGAGGCGGTTTCTCCGGCGGCGGCTTCGGTGGTGGTGTCCGCTAAAACCTCTTACTGGGGTCAGGCCCCGACACTAAGTTTTTTGTTGTCGGGGCCTGACCCCAGTACTAAGTTTTTGAAAAAATTACGTTATTTTTGTGTTTTTTCAAGGATATTATTTATCTTTGCGCCCTAGAAGTATTAACAATAACTAAAAGAATCATATATGAAAAGGAAGAATGTTGTAGTTTGGACCATGGTGTTCGGCACAATGGCCGGCGGATTAATCTCTTGCGGAGGCGACGCGCCCATGCCAGAGCAGACATCGTATGAGACGGTGACAATTGAGAAGAAGGACATCACGGTGCCCATCAAATTCAGTGCTAAGCTGAAAGGACAGACCGACGTGACGATCACCCCGCAGGTAAGCGGACAGCTGATGAATATCTGTGTAAAAGAAGGTGACCAGGTAAAGAAGGGTCAAACGCTCTTCATGATCGATTCGCGTAGTGCGAGACTGGAACTGGAGTCAGCCCAAGCTAACCTTCAGGCTGCCATCGCACAGGAGAACAGTGCGAAGCTGGAATACGAGTCCAACAAGAACCTCTTTGAGAAGAAGATTGTGAGCCAATATACACTCACGAGTGCAGAGAACTCCTACAAGCAGGCACAGGCTTCAACAGCCCAGGCCCGCGCCTCTGTGAACAGTGCCAAGGTGAATCTCGGCTACTGCACCATCACAGCACCTGTGACGGGTGTGATCGGTGAGATCCCCGTGCGTACCGGCGACCAGGTATCACCTGGTACGGAACTGACGATCGTCAGCGGTAACACCAACATGGATGCTGAGTTCTCCGTGACGGAGTCCATCATCGAACGAGCTGTATCCGAGGGCTATAGCATGGATGTAAAGGAGGCCCTGAAGCACTTCCCCGATGTGACGTTCGTGATGAAGAACGGTACAGAATATCCCATCAAGGGACGCGTTACCAGTGCTACTGGTGTGGTCAACGCCACGACGGGTACCATCTCTCTCAAGGCTACGTTCCCCAATCCGGAGGGAAAGCTCTTCTCGGGCATTCAGGGTACCGTGGTCATGCCTTTCGACGAGAAGGGCGTGATCGTGATTCCGCAGGAGGCTGTCATCAAGTTGCAGGACAAGCAGCAGGTGTTTAAGGTTCAGGCCGACAGTACGGCTACGTCTGTCGAGGTAACGACACAGGATATCTACAACGGTGTGGACTACGCCGTGACCAGCGGTCTGAACGTTGGCGACAGGATCATCACCGTAGGCGCCAACAATGTACGTGAGGGACAGAAGGTCCTTTTCCCCGAAGCACCAAAAGCAGAGAAGTAAGTTATGAAGAACAATATATTTATAAATAGGTACGTGATGGCGTGCGCCGTCAGTATCGTGTTGGCGCTGGTGGGCTTCATCGCGATGAGCTCGCTGCCTATCGAGCAGTATCCGAACATCGCGCCACCGCAGGTGAGTGTCTCGGCCACCTATAGTGGTGCCGACCCTAAAACTATTATTGAGTCGGTGATCTCGCCCCTGGAGGAGAGTATCAATGGCGTAGATGGTATGGACTATATGGTCTCGAAGGCTACCTCTACGGGTACCGCGTCCATCGACGTGTATTTCAAGCAGGGCGTTGACGCTGACATCGCAACGGTGAATGTGCAGAACCGCGTATCGAAGGCGCAGTCACAACTGCCCTCAGCCGTTATCAATATGGGTATTGAGACGGAGAAGCGCCAGAATAGTATTCTGCGCATCATCGGTGTGCAATGTACGAACGGCAAGTATAGCGACGACTTCGTGTCTAACTATGTCGATATCAACATCAAGCCGCGTATGCAGCGTATCTTTGGTGTGGGTTCCGTGACGTCGTTAGGTAACACCTATGCCCTGCGCGTCTGGATGAAACCCGATGTGCTGGCGCAGTACGGCTTGACGCCTGATAATGTCAGCAGTGCCATCAACGGCCAAAGTTTCGTGACTGCAGTAGGTTCTTTCGGCGAGCAGTCGAATAACAAGTACCAGTACTCGATGGAGTACAAGGGTACGCTGAAGGAGATTGAAGAGTTCCAGAATATCGTCATCAAGACCACGGACGGCGGTCATGTGCTGTACCTGAGAGACGTGGCTGAGATTGAGATTGGTGCCAAGACCTATAGTTTCATCTCCAACATCAATGGTCAGCCAGGTACCTTCATGCTGGTTTTCCAGTCACCGGGTTCCAATGCCACAGAGGTGAACCAGCGCATCGACCAGATGTGCGAGGAGATGAAGGCCACGATGCCTGCCGGACTGGAGTTCGTGACCTTGATGAATGCCGACGACTTCCTCTTCGCCGCCATCCATAACGTGGTGGAGACGCTGATCATCGCCATCATCCTCGTGATCTTGGTGGTGTTCTTCTTCCTCCAGAACATCAAGGCAACGATCATCCCGTCGATCTCGGTCATTGTGTCGCTGATGGGTACCTTTATGATTGTCACGTTGGCAGGCTTCTCGCTGAACCTGCTGACGCTGTTCGCACTGGTGTTGGCCATCGGTACGGTGGTCGACGACTCCATCGTCGTTGTGGAGGCTGTCATGGCCAAGTTGGAAGGCGGTATCAAGGATCCCAAGGAGGCTACGCGCCAGGCCATGAACGAGGTGTCGATGGCCGTATTCTCGTGTACGCTCGTCTTCATGGCGGTGTTCATCCCCGTGACCTTTATCTCGGGTACGTCGGGTACGTTCTTTACCCAGTTCGGTATCACCATCGCTTCGGCTGTGGGTCTGTCGTGTCTGCAGGCCTTGACCACCTGTCCTGCCCTTTGTGCCATCATGCTGAAGGTTACAGATGGCAAGAAAGAAGGCAAGAGTCTGACCTATTACACAAGAAAAGCTTACGAAGCCAGCTATAACGCCATTCTCGGCAAATACTCAAAAGCTGTGCAGAAGTTCATCAAGCGGCCTGTGGTCGCATTGGGACTGCTGGTTGCTGCTGGCGTGCTGCTCTTCTTCTTCATGACCAATCTGCCGTCGGGTCTCGTGCCGCAGGAGGACCAGGGTATGTTCATGGTTGAGGTGGACGCACCTGAAGGCTACACCCTGCAGCAGACCTACGACCTGCTGAAACAGGTGGAGGAGAAGGTCAAGGAGATTCCCGAAATGGAGAGCTATGCCGTGGTGAGCGGCTATGGTCTGATCTCGGGCCAGGGGTCCAGCTATGGCTTCATCGTCATCCGTCTGAAGAACTGGGAAGAGCGTCCGGGCATGATGCACAGCGTCGATGCAGCCATGTATCGCTTCTATCTGTCATGCGCAAACATCAAGAATGCACAGATCATCCCCTTCCAGATGCCTCAGATCCCGGGCTATGGTACGAGCTCAAACGTGAACCTCGTCGTAGAGGATCCCACCGACGGCAACCTGTCGGAGTTCTCTAAGAAGACCGACAGCTTCCTGGCCAAACTCATGGAGCGTCCGGAAGTCAGTATGGCGATGTCGACCTATTCGGAGAAATTCCCGAAATATCAGGTTGAGGTGGATGCCTACCAGTGCGACCGTGCCGGCTTGACGCCCAAGGACGTGCTGAGCACCCTCGGCACCTATTTCAGCGGTTCTTACGTCGCCAACTACAACCAGTTCGGTAAGGTGTACCAGCTGTGGATTGCCGCAGCTCCCGAGTATCGTCTCGACCCCTCATCACTCCAGAACATCTTCGTGAAGGTCAGCGACGGTAAGATGTCGCCCCTCTCCCAGTTTGTATCGCTGAAGGAGATTGTCGGCCCGTCGAACAACCAGCACTTCAACCTGTTCTCAAGTATTGAGTGTCAGGTGGTGGCCGCCAGCGGCTATAGCGAGGGCCAGGTCCAGAAGGCCATTGCTGAGGTGTTCCGTCAGGAAATGCCCTCCACCGCCACATTTGAG
>JAGCPV010000109.1 GCA_017965475.1 Prevotella sp. | reverse complement strand
CAGGCTCTGCTGGGTAAGGCTTACCTCTTCCAGAAAAAGTACTCAGAGGCTGCCTCGATGCTCGACAACGTGATCAACTCCGGCAAGTATGCCCTCTTCGCAGGAGAGTACGATGCTCAGTTCCATGCTGCTGCTAACAATAACTGCGAATCCGTCTTCGAACTGCAGAAGCGCTACGACACAGAGCAGATGTGGAACCAGATGGATATGGTCTATATCATGCAGGGCTGGCGCTCTGACAAACTGAAATATGAGGGTGAATCTGTCGCTTTGCTCGCCACGGGTACATACGGTTTCCTGAATCCCCGCAAGTCGCTCTATGATGCCTTCGTGGCATGGGAGGGTGCCGATGGCTACCGCCTAAACAAGAGCGTGATGACCTACGACCAGATTAAGGAGCTTGGTGTGTCGATCTCAGGTAGTAACGCTGTCTATGGCGACGAGGGTTATTTCTTCTGGAAGACCCAGTCGTTGAAGGAAGACTGCGTCACGGATATGTCGTTCTTCCAGGCTGGACAGTTTATCGACCTGAAGATCATGCGCTATGCCGAGGTGTTGCTGATGGCTGCCGAGGCTCAGTTGCAGGTCGGCAATAACCCGAAAGCCCTCGACTACATTAATCAGATCCGTACCCGTGCGAAAGAGACACCGCTGACCGCTGTGACATTGAACGACATCAAGATGGAGAAGCGTTTGGAACTCTGCTGCGAGGCCATCCGCTATCAGGACCTCGTCCGCTGGGGCGATGCCAAGGCTGCTATGGGTGAGCAAGGCAAGCAGGTGCCCGCCTTCTATAGCGACGGTGTGCAGTGGAACTGGCAGAACAACACCTATGGTTTCCAGGACAAGCACAACCTCCTGCCCATTCCTCTGAAGGAGCTCGAACTGAATCCTAACATGAAACAGAATACCGGTTGGTAAAAAATAATTAAAGATGGTGCAAGGATATGGAAATATTTTGTATCTTTGCACCATAAAAAACTAAGCATCAAGCAAATGAAGAAAATATTCGTAATCGCTGCTTTCTCCCTGATGGGTATGGCAGCCAACGCTCAGCAGAACCTCAACTGGGGACAGGGTCCGCAGGTGGCATCGCCTGATGTTCATGCTGACAACAGCGTCACCTTCAACCTGATCGCCCCCGAGGCTCAGAAGGTGCAGATTACAGGTGACTGCCTGCCCACACAGAAAGTGGAATACCAGGGTAATACCTATGATATCCCTGGCGTGGTGGATCTCGTAAAGGACGATAAAGGTGTGTGGAGTTTCACCACAGAACCTCTGAAGCCGGAACTCTATACCTATAATATGATCGTGGATGGCGTGAAGATCATCGACCCGCTGAACGTCTATAACATTCGCGACATCAACAATCTATTCAGTGTGCTGCTTATCGGTGGTGACGCCCGTACGGATCTCTATAAGGTGAACAATGTGGCTCACGGTACTGTCAGCAAGATCTGGTACGAGAGTCCGACGGCAGGTCTGACGCGTCGCGTGACGGTCTATACCCCTGCTGGCTACGAGACCAGTGGCAAGGAATATCCTGTGCTCTACCTGTTGCATGGTATCGGTGGTGACGAGAATGCCTGGAGCGAACTCGGACGTGCTGCCCAGATCCTTGACAACCTGATTGCTCAGGGTAAGGCAGAGCCGATGCTCGTGGTGATGACCAACGGCAATATCTCTC
This sequence comes from Prevotella sp., assembly GCA_017965475.1. Lineage (GTDB taxonomy): Bacteria > Bacteroidota > Bacteroidia > Bacteroidales > Bacteroidaceae > Prevotella. The sequence continues at coordinate 8,671 of JAGCPV010000109.1, read as the reverse complement.
AGGAGGCTTGCCCGGGTGAGACCTCCGAGGGCTTTAAGGTTCCTACGATGGCACTCCCCAAGACGATGGAGGGTTCCTTTGAGACCGCCTTCCCCGATGTGGTGAAGTTCATTGAGAGTACCTATCGTGTGAAGAAGGACAAGGCTCACCGTGCCATCGCCGGACTGTCGATGGGTGGTTTCCACAGCCTCTTTATCAGCATCAATAATCCTGATCTCTTCGGTTATGTGGGTCTCTTCTCTGCCGCTGTGGATCAGAATCAGCCTGATCCTGATGGACATCCTGAGATCTACGCTGACCGCGACAAGAAGATAGACAATCTCTTCGCTAAGAAACCCAACCTGTTCTGGATTGGTATCGGCAAGACCGATTTCCTGATCAAGAATAACAACGACCTGCGTGCCTACCTTGACTCGAAGGGTCACAAATACACCTATCTGGAGACCGACGGTGGTCATATCTGGCGCAACTGGCGTATATATCTGTCAGAGTTTACACCATTACTTTTCAAATAAACGCGTATGAAGAAGACTATGTTTTTCGCCCTCGGCATGACCGCCCTGATCATGGGTTGTACTTCTGCCGACAAAGTGACTAAGAACACCCTCAATCAGGAAGAAGTGATGAGCAAGATGTCGCTCGAGGATAAAGCTCACTTCGTAATCGGTGTGGGTATGGCTGGATTCTCTGGCGATGACGCCGTGATCGGTGCCACCAAGAGTCTCGTGCCTGGTGCCGCTGGTACCACCTATCCTCTCGACTCGCTGGGCATCCCCGCCGTGGTACTGGCTGACGGTCCTGCCGGACTGCGTATCGACGCTACCCGCGAAGGTGACTCTGCCACCTACTATTGCACCCACTTCCCCATTGGTACGCTGCTCGCCTCTACCTGGAACACCCAGTTGGTAGAGGAGGTGGGCCAGGCCATTGGTGAGGAGGTCAAGGAGTATGGTGCCGACGTGTTGTTGGCTCCTGCCCTCAACATCATGCGTAACCCTCTTTGTGGTCGTAACTTCGAGTACTATTCCGAGGATCCCGTGGTGGCTGGTAAGACGGCTTCCGCCTATATCACTGGTGTCCAGAAGAACGACGTAGGCACGAGTATCAAGCACTTCGCTGCCAACAACCAGGAGACCAACCGCATGAATACCGATGCCCATATTTCTCAGCGCGCCCTGCGTGAGATCTACCTGAAGGGCTTCGAGATTGCCATCAAGGAGAGCAAGCCTTGGACGGTCATGACTTCTTATAACTATATCAATGGCGTCTATAGCTCAGAGAGCAAGGATCTCGTCCAGACCATCCTCCGCGATGAGTGGGGCTATGAGGGAACGGTCATGACCGACTGGTTTGGTGGTAAGGACGGTGCCAAGCAGATGTGGGCAGGTAACGATATGTTACAGCCTGGTAAGGCTGAACAATTCGACTCCATCGTGGCTGGTGTGAAGAGTGGTAAACTCGACGAGGCAGACCTCGACCGTAACGTACAGCGTGTACTGAACCTCGTAGAGAGAAGTCCGCGTTTCCAAGGCTATCAGTACTCTAACAAGCCTGACCTGAAGGCTCACGCTGCCGTGACGCGTCAGTCGGCTGCCGAGGGTATGGTGCTCATGAAGAACAACGAGGCCCTGCCTCTGAAAGAGAGCGTGAAGAATGTGGCTCTCTATGGTTGCACCTCTTACGACTTCATCGCAGGTGGTACGGGTTCTGGTAATGTGAACCACGCTTATGTGGTCTCTCTGCTCGATGGCCTGAAGAACGGTGGCTACACTGTTTCCGATGAGTTGAAGACGGCCTATGAGCAGTATATCGCCGATGCCAAGGAAGCTCAGAAGAAGGCACTCGAAGAGATGGCCAAGAAGGATAAGCAGGCCGCCATGCTGGCCAGCTTCATGCCTGGCACTCTGCCCGCAGAGAAGCAGTTCTCTGCTGACGAACTGGCTGCACAGGCCAATGTGGCTGATGTCGCCATCATCACCATCGGTCGTATCTCCGGTGAGTTCCTCGATCGTAAGGCTGCCGACTTCAATCTCAACGAGTCTGAGCAGAAGCTTATCCAGCAGGTGTGTGACGTGTATCACAAGGCAGGCAAGCAGGTGGTGGTGCTGCTGAACATTGGCGGCGTCATCGAGACAGCCTCTTGGAAGGATCTGCCCGATGCCATTCTCTGCGCCTGGCAGGCTGGACAGGAAGGCGGTAACAGTGTTGTCGATGTGCTTAGCGGCAAACAGTCACCCTCTGGAAAGTTTACGATGACGTGGCCCGTGAAGTTCACCGATGCCTACTCCTCAAAGAACTTCCCCATCGACGAGGATCCGAAGATCGACATGTTGAATCAGGGTCAGAAGGGTAATGTGAAGAACGTTGACTATACCGACTATGAGGAGGATATCTACGTGGGTTATCGCTACTTCGACTCGTTCGAGGTTCCTGTGAGCTATCCCTTCGGTTTCGGTCTCAGTTACACCACCTTCGAATACAGTGATGCCAAGATCGCCCAGAAGAACGACATCTTTGATGTGACGGTGACTGTTAAGAACACGGGTAAGCTGGAGGGTAAGGAGGTTGTAGAACTCTACATCTCCGCTCCTGACAACAAGGCTGCCAATAAGCCCGCCAAGGAGTTGAAGGCTTTCGCCAAGACGAAGAACCTGAAGCCGGGTGAGAGTGAGACCCTCACGTTGAGCATCACCACACCCGAGCTCGCATCATTCGATGAGGCAGCTTCTGCATGGGTGGTTGCCGAGGGCGAGTACCAGTTCCTGGTAGGTGCCTCTTCTCAGGACATCAAGGCGACACTCACTGCCACTGCCAAGTCGCAGTCAACGAGTGCCCACAACGTGATGAAGCCCCAGGTTCAGATGAACCTCCTGAAAAGATAATGACGCAAAGATACGCATTATTCTTTGATATAGACGGTACGCTCGTGAGTTTTAGGACTCACGAGATACCGTCTTCTACGATTTTAGCCCTGACACAGGCTAAGGCCAATGGCTCACGCGTATATATCGCTACAGGCCGTCCACCCATCATCATCACCAATCTCGGTGCCATCGAGCACCTTATCGACGGCTATATCACCACCAACGGTGCACTGTGCTTCGTAGGCGATGAACTTGTCTGTTGTCAACCCATCGCCAAGGAGGATGTGATGACGTGTGTAGAGGATTCGAGGACGAAAGGCTATAGTCTCATTGTGGTAGGACGAAAGGATGTGGCCGTCTTTGACCCTAAGGGCGACGTAGATCGTATCTTCCGTCAGATGCTGGCCGTCAAGAATCTCGACAAAGCATCTCCTTTAGAAGATGTACTCCAGCAGGACATCCTGCAACTGACCCCCTTCTTCCCCGCCGACTATGAACCTGAACTGATGGCCCGTATGCCGCAGTGTGTCTCTGGTCGCTGGCATCCTGAGTTTACGGATATCACAGCCAATGGTGCTGACAAGGGTAAAGGTATTCTTGCCATGTCCCGTCATGAGGGCTTCGATCCCAGTCGTACCATCGCCTTCGGCGACGGTGGCAATGACACATCGATGATCCTCCAGGCAGGTATCGGTATTGCCATGGGTAACGCCATCGATGCCCTCAAACAGCAGGCCGACTATGTAACCACCTCTGTCGATGACGACGGCATCCTGAATGCCCTCCGTCATTACCATGTAATTTAGTGCTGGGGTCAGGCCCCAGTAGGAGGTTTTTCTTTAGACATTTCCTAAATAAACATGCTGGATGCCTTCTTCTTCGGCCACGCGTTTGGCGGCGAGTAGGGCCTGGACAGGTGTGGGCTGTCGATCCTGCATCTTATAACGGGGGAAGAAGCGGCTGAAGTGGAGAGGCATTTCGGCGAGGTCGTTGGCGACGAGCCATTGGCACATCTCACGGATCATGTCCATATCGTCGTTGACATCAGGGATGACGAGGTTGGTGAGTTCGATCCACACGCCTGCCTTTCTCATGGCGAGGATGGTGTCGAGGACGGGTTGCAGATGTCCCCCGCTGATGCGCTGGTAGATATCATCGCTGAACGACTTCAGGTCGATGTTGGCGGCATCGAGGTAGGGCAGGAGGTCGGCAAGTGGTTCCTGACAGACATAACCCGCCGTGACGAGGATGTTCCAGAGCCCTTTCTCGTGCGCCAAGCGCGCCGTGTCGATGATATATTCGATATAGGTGAGCGGTTCGGTATAGGTATAGGCGATGCCCGGGCAATGGTGTTTCAGACAGAGACTGACGATCTGCTCTGGTGTGAGGTCGTAGTGATCCACCTCGTCGGGGGCCGCCTGTGAGATATCGTGGTTCTGACAGTTCAGACAACGGAAGTTACACCCCGTACAGGCGAGGGAGAGACAAGTGGTGCCAGGATGGAAGTGGTAGAGGGGCTTCTTCTCGATGGGATCGATGGCCAGTGCACAGGGTTTGGCATAGACCTCACTGACAAGCACACCATCGTGGTTACGACGACTGCGACAACGCCCCGTCCTGCCGTTGGCGATATGACAGTGGTGCGGACAGAGCTGGCATTCCACGGCTCCGCCATCCAACTTCCGATAATACCTACACTCCATCAGAACACGATAGCTTCATAGACATAGAGTTCCGCATCGCGCCAGCCATCCCAACCCAGTCCGGCCTTGTCCTGGGAACAGTGTCCCACGAACTCTTCCTTCGTCCAGTTCACCTCGTCGGCCACCTGTGGCAGGAACGTGCCACTGCGGTAGCCCTTGCGGATATAGATGCCATGACGGTGCAACTGGAACTCGTCGAGGCTCTGGATGCGGCGCATGGGGGTGAGGACGGAGATTTCAATGTCGAGGTCATTCAACTCATCACGGGTGACAGGCATGAAACGTGGATCTTCGAAGGCGGCGGCACGTGCCATCTCTGCAACGATCTCATACAGGGGTGTGTCCTCACCGAAATGACCGATACAACCCCGCAGGTGCCCTTGCTTGTGGAGGGAGACGAAAGCACCACACTTCTCTTTTAGCGTAGGGAGTATCTCGGGGTGTGCGATGGGTTTGCCGGCGAGGGAGTCGTGGATGCTCTCGTACGCAATCTTCTTGAGAAGTTGCTTCTCGTCATTGGAGAGGGAGAAGTCCTTCTTCTCGCCCCGCAGGATGGCGAACGAATGATAGCCCACCACACGACTATGGTCGTGGTCGTCGATGTCGCCAGAGTTCTGATAGAGCAGATGTCGGATCTGGTACTGCCTGTCGAGCATGAGCATCAGCGTGATGATGGGGAACTCGCCACAGGCACTCGTCGCCAGATTGCGGATGCCGCTCCGTTCGTTGGCTTCGATGGTGGCAATCAACTGCTCCACGTCACCGCTCTCAATGGCCTTGCCCGTCTTGGCATCCACCATCTTCGCATCTTTATACGACGGATAATGGGAGAAGTCACTGCTGATCACGAAGAGGTTCTCGTCCGTCAGCCAGGGCTTCAGTACCTCGGCCATGCGCTTCAGTTTGGCGAAGTCGTTGGTGGAGATGATGATGGGTACGATGGGCGGCACCTCACCCAGTTGTCTTTGCAGGAAGGGCAACTGTACTTCCAGACAATGCTCGCGGTCATGGGCCTTGGGCTGATAGGAAAAGACACTGTCGGCCTGGATGAGTTGACGGGACACTTCCCGATCCACGGGCACCTCACCCAACGGTGTCGCGTAAGCATCCACCTCACTATTCACGGATGCTCCGTTGAGCCACTCATGATGACTGGGTCCCAGGAGAAAGATCCGTTGATAAGACTTCTTGGGGTTGAGTCTGGCATATGCCGAGGCGGCCACATTGCCAGAGAAATAATAACCAGCGTGGGGTACGATCAGTGCTGCCACACTGTCGAGCGCCCCCTCATTGGCATGGCGCGCCAACAGACTGTCGATCTCTTGGCTCAGCCATTGGGGATTACTTTCATAGAACCGTCCTGCCTGTGTCGCAGGTCTCACCACGGGGGCTGCCGTCTGTCCATTACAAGAATTCATCATCATGATCGTTGTTAGGATGAGTAATACTGACTTCATATCTTTAGTCTTTGGGCAAAGGTACGAATAAGTGCTGATAATTCCAAATAATAACAGGAAAATCTTGGCATTTGAACAAATAGGAAAGGATTTGAACGAATTGGACAGGGGGAAAACACTTTTGAACACGGACGAAAATCAAAAGAACGCAACGGACAGCAACAACAAAAAAGATTGCTTACCTTTGCCGACGGAAATCCCAAGAAGTTTCCGTATCTTTGCATCGACAAGTGTAATAACTAAAATATAATAAGGAATAATGAAATTTTCGATTCATCAGATTAGTTTGGTAATTATGGCTGTGGCCGTCATGTGCGGCTACAGCCTTCGTTTGTCTGCCCAGCAGCTCACTGAGAAAAACATCGATGAGGTGGTTAACGCCATGACGCTCGAAGAGAAGTGTCACCTGGTACTGGGTTGTGGTATGCATTTCAACGATGAGGCCAAGTTCCCTGGTACTGCCGGCAGCACCTTCGGCATCGCCCGTCTTGGTATCCCTGAGACCTATTGTGCCGACTCACAGCAGGGTCTGCGTATGGACAGCAAGCGTGCTTGGGATCATCGCGACTATTATCCCACGGACTTCGTGGCTTCGATGACACTCGCCTCGACCTGGGACCGTGAGGCTGCCTTCAAGGTGGGACAGGGCATCGGCAACGAGGTGAAGGAGTTTGGTCTCGACTGGATCCTGTCGCCCTCGATGAACCTGATCCGTAACCCGCTGTGCGGACGTAACCATGAGTACTACTCAGAGGACCCCTACCTCTCCGGTACCATCGCCGCTGGTTATGTGAACGGTGTACAGAGTGAGGGAACGGCTGCCTGTCCGAAGCACTTCATCGCCAACAATCAGGAGACGAATCGTAACAATAACATCTCACAGATCTCGCAGCGTGCCCTCCGTGAGATCTATCTGAAGGCTTTTGAGATCATGATCAAGGAGAGCGATCCCTGGACGATCATGACTTCTTATAATAAGTTGAATGGTCCGTATGCCGTACAGAACTACGAGCTGCTGACTACCATCGTGCGCGACGAGTGGGGTTGGAAGGGTATGTACGTGTCTGACTGGAACGCTGGCGATGATGCCGTCGCTGCCATGAAGGCCGGCAACGATATGCTCCAGCCCGGACAGCCCAAGCAGTATGACGCCATCCTTGCTGCTGCCAAGAGCGGAGAACTGTCGATGGACATCCTGAACGCCAATGTGAAGCGCATTCTGGAGTATGTCATCAAGACCCATAACTTCAAGGGACAAGGTCACAAGTGCGATAAGCCATGCTGTGTGCCGATGTGCTCTGCAGAGAACCTGAAGGCGCATGCCCAGACCGTTCGTGAGGTAGGTGCCGATGGTATCGTACTTTTGAAGAACTGCGGCATTCTGCCGTTGACAGGTAAGAAGGTAGCCCTCTTTGGCTGCACAAGTTACGACTGGATCTCTGGTGGTTCCGGCTTTGGCGGCACGTCTGTAGGCCACTATACCGTATCGCTCATCGAGGGAATGCGCAGTGCTGGCTACGAGGTCTATAAGCCATTGATCGCTACCTATACCCAGCACATCGCTGCTGAGGAGAAGCGCCTGTTCCCCAATGGTCGTCCTCCCTTCTCGCTGCTGCCTCCTGCACGTGCTGAAGAGAAGCTGTTCACAACCGACGAATTGAATGCCGTCGCTGAGGGTAGTGATGTGGCCATCATCTCCCTGGGTCGTAAGAGTGGTGAGGCGGCTGACCGTAGCGAGGCTGACTTCTACCTGAAAGAGTATGAGGAAATGTTGATCAAGGCCGTCAGCAAGGCTTATCACGCCAAGGGCAAGAAGGTCGTGGTGCTGCTCGATATCTGCAGTCCGATTGATGTGGCTTCCTGGCAGGATCAGGTGGATGCCCTCGTCTGCACTTGGCAGGGTGGTCAGGAGAGTGGCTTCTCCGTGGCCGACGTGCTCAGTGGTAAGGTGAACCCCAGCGGTAAGTTGCCGATGACCTTCCAGATCAAATACGGTGATGCCTATGCCGACAAGAACTTCCCCGCCAATGTGGATGACAAGACCCTCGGTGCGATGTTCATGTGGGGCTACAACAAGGATCAGGCTCCGAAGGAGCGCACCCCTCAGGCCAATATCGACTTCACGAACTACGAGGAGGATATCTATGTGGGTTATCGTTACTTCGACAGTTTCGGCAAGCCCGTCGCCTATCCCTTCGGCTTCGGACTGAGCTATACCACCTTCGGCTACGAGAACCTGAGCGTCACAGAGACCAACGGCGTTTATACCGTCAAGGTGGATGTGAAGAATACGGGCGACAAGGCTGGTCGTAATGTGGTGGAACTCTTCGTGGCTGCCCCCAATAGCAAGAAGATGAACAAGCCTGAGAAGGAACTGCGCAACTACGCCAAGACGAAACTGTTGCTGCCCGGCGAGACAGAGACGGTCACGATGAAGGTCGCCACGGAAGACCTCGCCTCGTTCAACGAGAAGGCGTCTGCATGGAAGACCGACGCAGGTGTCTATACCTTCATGATCTGCTCCTCCGCCAACGACATCGAGGCTAAGGCTACAGCCCCCGTCAAGGCCTGGACCAAGAAGGTGAACAACGTGATGAAACCCAATGTAAAACTTAACTTATTAAAGCGATAATGAAACAGATATTAT
>JAGCPV010000108.1 GCA_017965475.1 Prevotella sp. | reverse complement strand
TGAAATTCGGCGGAACGTCCGTAGGTTCCGTAAAAAGCATTCTTAGCTTGAAGAAAATCGTGGAGACAGAGGCTCGGACGCAACCTGTCGTAGTAGTAGTAAGTGCACTTGACGGCATCACCGACAAACTGATCGCCACATCGCAGATGGCCAAGCAGGGCGACGAACACTATCGTGAGGAATTCGACGCGATGGTGACGCGCCACCACCAGATGATCGAGGCCATCATCACGGATGACAAAAAGCGCATAGACTTATTTAATAATGTAGATCAGCTCTTCGACCAGTTGAAGAGCATCTTCTACGGTGTGTATCTGATTCACGACCTGTCGAAGAAGACGGAGGATACCATCGTCAGCTATGGTGAGCGTCTGAGTTCGCATATCGTGGCCGCCATGGTGAAGAACGGTGTCCGCATGAACGCCCGCGACTTCATCCGTACGGAGAAGAAGTTGGGCAAGCATGTGATCGACGCTGATCTGACGACACAACTGGTGAAGGAAGCCTTCAAGGATCTGAATGACAAGAGCATCTATGTGGTGCCCGGCTTTATCGCCAGAGACCGCGACTCGCACGAGACGACGAACCTCGGTCGCGGTGGTTCGGACTATACGGCTTCGATCATCGCTGCCGTGCTCAATGCCGAGGTGCTGGAGATCTGGACGGACGTGGATGGTTTCATGACGGCCGACCCGAAGGTCATCAAGAGTGCCTATACCATCAATGAACTCTCTTACGTGGAGGCCATGGAACTCTGTAACTTCGGAGCCAAGGTGATCTATCCGCCAACCATCTATCCCGTCTGCGTCAAGAATATCCCCATCAAGGTGAAGAACACCTTCAACCCCGAACACCCGGGAACACTGATAAAGGCAAAGATTGAGGACGACAATAAGCCCATCAAGGGTATCTCGAGTATCAAGGGTACTTCACTGATCACGGTAACAGGTCTCTCGATGGTTGGTGTGATTGGTGTGAACCGTCGTATCTTCACCACTTTGGCCAATAAGGGTATCTCTGTGTTTATGGTATCACAGGCCTCATCTGAGAACTCCACCTCTATCGGTGTGCGTGACGAGGATGCCGCTGCTGCTGCCGAGGTGCTCAACGCCGAGTTCGCCAAGGAGATTGAGACGGGTGCCATGTTCCCCATGCAGGTAGAGAATGGTCTGGCTACCATCGCCATCGTAGGTGAGAACATGAAGCAGACGCCAGGTATTGCTGGTAAACTGTTTGGTACGTTAGGCCGTTCTGGTATCAGCGTAATTGCCTGTGCCCAGGGTGCCTCAGAGACGAACATCTCGTTCGTGGTTGATGGTAAGTTCCTGCGCAAGTCGCTCAACGTACTCCATGACTCGTTCTTCCTCTCAGAATATAAGGTGCTCAACCTCTTTATCTGTGGTATTGGTACGGTGGGTGGCATGCTACTCGAACAGATCCGTACCCAACAGAAGTTCCTCATGCAGTCGCGTCGCCTGAAACTGAACGTGGTGGGTATCTCTGATGTCGATAACTTCGTGTTGGACCGCGACGGCATCGACCTCGACAACTACGAGAAGATCCTGCGTGCCGGCTTCCCCGCCAATACGGAGCACATGCGCGACGAGATCGTGAAGATGAACATCTTCAACTCCGTCTTCGTCGATTGTACGGCCAGCCGTCAGATCGCCCAACTCTATCAGACCTTCCTAGAACATAACATATCCGTGGTGGCTGCCAATAAGATCGCCGCTTCGAGCGATTACGACAGTTATCTCAAACTCCGTCAGACGGCCCGTGACCGTGGTGTCTGGTTCCGCTACGAGACCAACGTAGGTGCCGGACTGCCGATCATCGGTACCATCAACGACCTGTGTAACTCGGGTGACAAGATCCTGAAGATCGAGGCCATTCTGAGTGGTACGCTCAATTTCATCTTCAACGAGATTGCTGCTGATGTGCCCTTCTCCGAGACGGTGAAGCGTGCCAAGGAACAGCGTTACTCGGAGCCTGACCCACGTATCGATCTCAGTGGTACGGATGTGATCCGCAAACTGGTGATCCTGACGCGTGAGGCTGGCTATAAGGTGGAGCAGGAAGATGTGGAGAAGCATCTCTTCGTGCCCGATAGCTACTTCGAGGGTTCGATCGATGACTTCTGGGCTAAGTTGCCTGAGCTCGATGCTGACTTCGAGGCCCGCCGTAAGGTACTCGAAAGCGAGAACAAGCGTTGGCGTTTCGTGGCCACGATGGAGAATGGCAAGACCAATGTCGCCCTGAAGGAGGTGCCCTATGGACATCCGTTCTATGGACTCGAAGGTTCGAACAACATCGTGCTGCTCACCACAGAGCGTTACAAGGAGTATCCGATGCTGATTCAGGGCTATGGAGCCGGTGCTGCCGTGACGGCCGCTGGTGTCTTCGCCAATATCATGTCGATCGCAAACATTTAGTCTTATGAAGCATATCATCATACTTGGTGATGGCATGGCAGATCTTCCCGTCGAGCGACTCGGTGGGAAGACCTTATTGCAATATGCCCATAAGCCGATGATGGACCAATTGGCCAGAGAAGGCAGATGTGGACGGCTCATTACAGTGCCTGAGGGATTCCCTCCAGGCAGTGAGGTGGCGAATACGGCCATCTTGGGCTACGACCTGAATAAGGTGTATGAGGGGCGCGGTCCTCTGGAGGCTGCTTCGATCGGTTATGAGATGGCTGATGACGACTTCGCCATCCGTTGTAATATCATCACCCTTGAGGACGGAAAGATCATCACGCATAATGGTGGTAATCTGGAGACGAAAGATGCAGACGTACTGATCAAATATCTGAACGAGAACCTCGCCAAGCCCATCAACGAGCGTGAGGGCTGTGAATGCGTGAAGTTTATCACTGGTATCCAGTACCGTCATCTGCTGGTGATCAAGGGCGGCTCGAAACATATCGTCTGTGCCCCACCCCATGACCATCCGAATGAGGAGTGGCGTGGACTACTGGTTAAGGCAGAGGAGAATGCGCCTGTGGAAGTAGGCCGCATGACTCCCCAAGAGACAGCCGACCTCATCAACGAGATGATCCTGAAATCACAGGATCTTCTCGCCAGACATCCGTTCAATCTGGAACGTGCTAAGCGTGGCGAGCGCCAGGCCAACAGCATCTGGCCTTGGAG
>JAGCPV010000012.1 GCA_017965475.1 Prevotella sp. | reverse complement strand
CGGGCCAGTTTGGTGACACCGGCCATCGCCTTACGCTCCCGCTCACTCTCCTTGATCTTATTCTCCAGTACCTCTGCAACATCCTGATGGATATGCAGGTAGTTATCTACCTCCTGTTTGATGAAGTCGCCTACGTATTTGTTGATGCTCACGCCGTCGGGGGCCATCGTCAGGGAGCCCAACTTGATCTTCGTCTGACTCTCGAACATCGGTTCCTCGACATTGATGGCAATAGCGGCGACAATACCCGTACGGATATCACCATATTCATATTTGCCGAAGAAGTCACGGATGGTGCGGGCAATATGCTCCTTAAAGGCACTCTGGTGGGTACCGCCCTGTGTCGTATGCTGGCCATTGACAAAGGAGTAATACTCCTCGCCATACTGGTTGGCATGGGTAAAGGCGATCTCGATATCCTCACCCTTCAGATGGATGATGGGATAGAGGCCGTCGTTGGTCATCCGGTCCTTCAGCAGATCTTCCAGTCCATGACGGGAGAGGATGCGACGGTCGTTATACATGATGGCCAGACCCGTATTCAGATAAGTATAGTTGCGGAGCATGTTCTCCACGATGTCATCCTGGAAACGGTAATTGAGGAAGAGCGTGTTATCCGGCTCAAAGAAGATATAGGTACCGTTCTCGTCCTGTGTATTCTCCGTGACGTCACTGATCATCTCGCCACGCTCGAACAAGGCTTTACGCACCTTACCGTCGCGATAGCTGCGCACCTCGAAACGGGAACTCAGCGCATTGACGGCCTTCACACCGACACCATTCAGTCCGACGGACTTCTTGAACGCCTTCGAGTCGTACTTACCACCGGTGTTCAGCACCGACACGGCCTCGATCATCTTTCCCTGAGGGATGCCACGACCATAGTCACGCACAGAGACGCACAGGTTATCGTCGATGGTCACCTCGATGCGGTCGCCCGCGTTCATTTTGAACTCATCGATGGAGTTGTCGATCACTTCCTTCAGCAGTACGTAGATACCGTCTTCTGGCAACGAACCGTCACCCAGACGGCCGATATACATACCAGGACGGGTACGCACATGTTCCATGTCTGACAGATGACGGATGTTCTCATCGTCATACTGTACTTGTTCATTAGGCTCGATTATGTTATTGTCTTCTATCATAGGTTCTTCTTATAACACCTTCTCTGTTTATGCTGTTCGTTCTCGAAATACTGCCACTGCGCCTGTACGGCCGTATTGCTCTCCATGTGCACATGACTCTCGCCCCATTTGAAGCCGTATTTCTGATAGACAGGGATCAGGGTGTAGAAGAGCAGGGCATTGGCACCCTTGGAACGGTACTCGGGCAGCACACCGATGAGGAGCAGATCGACGATATCGGTCTTGTGGAACTGCAAGGCGCGGATGACATACCACCAGCCGAAAGGCAGGAGACGACCCTTGCGGCACTTCTGCAGGGCCTTTGTCAGCGACGGGATGGTGATACCCACGCCGACGACGTCGTGGTCGGGCTTGTTCCAGTCCTCAATCACACAGAGCATATCCATCGAGAAGAACTTAAAATACTCATGGACATAGGCATCGATCTGGCGCTGCGTCATCTGCGAATAGCCATAGAGGTTGGCAAAGGTCTTGTTCACCACATCGAGCACCTTCTGACCGTAGCCATTGGGACCGAACACCTCACTGCGCTTGATCTGGGGACAATGCAGGTTGTAGCGCTTCTCAACCATCTGGGCGACCTTCTTCAACTTCTCGGGCATACCCTCCTTTGGCACAAAGACCTTATACTCCACGTAGTCGTTATCCTTCTCATAACCCTCCATCTGCTCCATCAGTTTCGGATAATAGGGATGGTTATAGATGGTGGCCATCGTACCGAGTTCCTCAAAGCCACGGATCAGCATGCCCTCAGGATCCATATCCGTAAAGCCGAGCGGACCGATGATCTCCTTCATGCCCTTCTCACGACCGTAGTCCTCCACGGCCTTCAGCAAAGCACGGAGCACCTCGATATCATCTATGAGATCCAGCCATCCGAAGCGGACGGCAGGACGCTGCCACTGGTCGTTATACCGATGGTTGACGATGGCAGCCACACGCCCCACCAGACGACCGTCCTTGTAGGCCAGGTAATACTCTGCCTCGCAGAACTCAAAAGCGGCATTCTTGTCTTTACTCAGCGTATTTAACTCGTCGCTGTACAGGTTTGGGGCATCATACGGACTACCCTTATATAACTCATAATGCAGTTCGATGAAAGCCTTCAGACCCTTCTTGTCCGTGACCTTCCTGATTTCTATTGATGACATCTTTTCCTTAAAGCTTTAATTCGTTGCAAAGATACAGAAAAAGCGTCAAACCACAAAATTATTAAGATTTTTTTCGGCAAACAAACAGACGATGCCCCTCGTTTGCCACTGTTGTCGCGAAGATAAATACCTCACCACCATCCTGAAGTTTCAGTCGTTTACGGAGTTCTGCCACCGTCATCGGGAAGTTGCGCACAGCAATGTTCGCCCGACCGATACCAGTCAGCGCTTCCTTCAGATCACGCTTGTTCATCGAGGTAATCCTGTCGATGACAAAACAGCGACCAGGGAAATCCGTCACCTCTGTGTCAGACACGAAGAGATGGCTGTTATGCTCCAGTTGACAGAGGCCAAAGCGCTCTGCTATCAGTTCGAAGCACCCCGCCTTCATGATAGAGGCATTGGGCTCGTATAAATAGTGGACTGCAGATAATGGACGGTGAATAGAGGAATCAGGGGAACCAGGTAGGAAATCAAACACCTCCCTGCCACCATTTGACAAGAGATTGACACAGACGATCCTCACCCCTTCACATTCGCCCTTCTGCACTTCTATCAGCAGTTCCTTACATTCATTATCAACAGAGACGATATGGACGCTACTGACACCACGTCCTATATCATCTACAGCCTTCCGCCAGTCGAGCATAGGCGAGAGTTTGATGAGGATCCTGTCGGCCTTCGCTTTCATCTCGTCCATCATCTCCAGCACGTTTGGGGTACAGTCGGCGATACCGAAAGTACGACCTCCATGAACATCCCTCCGTGCCGGATCGATGAACAACAGGTCGGCATGATCCATATGGTGCAGATAGTCCGTAGCGTCGCCACAGACAATACTGACATGCGACAGTCCCAAAAATGGATAGTTGGATGAGGAGATGGCACAAAGGTGCGCCTGCTGTTCGACACAGACAGCCTTGGTGAACCCTTTGGAGATAAAGGCCGCATCCACACCGAAACCCGCTGTCAGATCAACGAAGAGATTGCCCTTCCCCGCTATCTCCGCCTTGTATCTGGCTGTCTGCTCACTCGAACACTGTTCCATGGAAAGGTGAGGCGGATAGACAATGCCATCGATAGCCGCCCACGAGGGAATCTTGGTACGCGCCTTCTGTCTGCCGGCAATCTGCTCCAGGGCTATGGGGAAATCCACCTCAGGATCCCTGCCACCCTGCAACGCCAGCTGACGAACATCTGCGTCAAGATGACGGCGGATAAAGTCACGCGTCGCCTCGTTCAGCATCCTATTCCACAAATTCTATCCGGGTATCATGCTGTCCCACCTTCAGGTGAACTCGACAACCTGTTACCATCGGGAAATTATAACGGCTATGATGCCCAACGGGGAAGTCATAGCACACAGGGATATCGTAGTGCTGCAGGTATTCGTGGAGCATATCGTACATATCGGCAAAGTCGCACTCAGGATACTTGTACTTCGAGAAATGTCCCACGATGATACCCTTGAGCTTAGGAAGGATTCCACGGATCTCCATCTGGTGGAGCAAACGATCGACCTTCGACATCGACTCATGGGTATCTTCCATAAAGAGGATCAGTCCTTCATCGGCACGGTTCAGGAAATCATAGTCGGAACCCGCCAGACCACTGAAGACGGAGAGATTGCCACCCACGAGGATGCCCGTAGCCTCACCTAGCTGGTTCTGCGGATGGTTGGGAACCTGATAAGCGGGCAACTGTCCCCGCAACAGTCGTTGCATGATGGCGTTCACGGAGTCGCGCTCGCCCTTGGCAGCAATACCATCACACATCGAACCGTGTATGCTCATCACCCCTGCCGCCGCCTCCGCACTGTGGAGGGCCGTGATATCGCTGAACCCTATGATCCATTTAGGATGACGGGCAAACTCCGCCAGGGGAATCCGATACAGCACCTGTACGGCCCCATCGCCACCACGGGAACACATGATGGCCTTGATGGCTGGATCCCGCAGGGCCCAGAGCAAGTCCGCAGCCCGTTCATCGGCCGTCCCTGCGAAGCCGTGGTAATCCTTGAGGGCGTTGGGGCCGACCACGGGGATATAGCCCCACTCGCGGAGAGCCGCACAACCTTTCACCACCGTCATACTGTCGGGTGCGCTCGAAGGAGAGACGATTGCTATCGTGTCTCCCGCCTTCAAGGCTGGCGGCATCACCATCTGGCACCAGCCTTGCAAGACCAGCACCATGGCCACAGACAACAGGAACAACCGTCTTTTCATGGGTCTATTCTTCCGCAAAGGCTGCCGCCTCGGCTTCAGCAATGATTTCCTCGCGGGATTTCTCCTTGTGGGAGATGTCGGAGAGATCGAACTCGTCATCAGAAGATTCTGGAGATTCTGGAATTTCTGGCGACGCTGGAATCTCTGGAGAGGTCTCGATGATGAAGTCCTGGCTTTGTTCCGTATCGGGCACGGCCATGGCAGGCTCCTCTTCCATCTTCGTGCGCTCGGTCTTGGCGGAGAAGATGGCATCAACAAACTGTGGCTCGCGCTTCAGACGCTGCAGCGTATCCTTGGATGCCTGCTGCTGGGCCTCCTTCTTGGAATAGCCCGTGCCTTTCTCACCCTCGACACCCTCCAGGATCACCTGGAAGCTGAAGATAGGACTGCCGTTATTGTCTTTCTCCTGCTGCAGCATCCGGAACTCCATGCGCACACGGTTCTTCTGCGACCACTCCAGCAGCTTCGACTTGAAGTTCACCTCCTTGAAGGCGACCTTGTCAAGATTGATATACCTGCCAAGGACACGCTTCTCGAAGAAATCCAGACAGGCATCATAGCCACGGTCGAGATAGATGGCACCCACCAGGGCCTCAAAGGCATTACCCTCCACATAACTGTTATGTGAGTTGGAATGACCTGATGATACCAGCAGATGACCCAACCCCATTTCGTTGGCCAGCTTACCCAATGTGTCGCGACTCACCAGCTTCGAGCGGGTGTTTGTCAGGAATCCCTCACGCTTACCCTCATAATGACGATAGACGATATAGCCCACCGCAGCATCGAGTATGGCATCACCCAGGAACTCCAGTCGCTCGTTGTTCAGCGGCTTGCCCTTGTCGTTGCGCTTACGGATGCTCTTGTGCATCAGCGCCATCTTGTAATACTCGATGTTACGGGGATAGAATCCCAGTATCGCGTACAGAGAAGAAAAAAGCTCCTTCTCCTTGCGGAAAGGGAGCTTTATTCTATCAATAATATCGTTAAGCCTCATACTTCTTGAATACCACACAAGCGTTGTGGCCACCGAAACCGAAAGTGTTGCTCAGTGCGGCACGAACCACGCGCTTCTGCGCCTTGTTGAAGGTGAAGTTCAGATTATAGTCAATCTCAGGATCCTCGTCGCCCTCCTCATGGTTGATGGTAGGCGGAACGATATCGTTCTGAACAGCCAGCACGGTAACCATGGCCTCCACGGCACCGGCGGCACCCAGCAGGTGACCTGTCATCGACTTCGTAGAAGAGATGTTCAGCTTAAAGGCTGCATCACCGAATACCTCCTTGATGGCCTTGGCCTCAGAGATATCACCCACGTGGGTAGAGGTACCATGAACATTGATATAGTCGATATCCTCGGGCTTCAGCTCTGCATCCTCAAGGGCGTTCTTCATCACGAGCTTGGCACCAAGACCCTCAGGATGAGAGGCGGTGATATGATAAGCGTCGGCACTCATGCCAGCACCCACCATCTCGGCATAGATCTTCGCACCACGAGCCTTGGCGTGCTCCAGTTCCTCCAGGATCAGACAACCAGCACCCTCGGCCATGATGAATCCGTCGCGGCTGGCGCTGAACGGACGACTGGCCTTCTCGGGCTCATCGTTGCGGGTAGAGAGGGCCTTCATGGCATTGAAGCCACCTACGCCACAGGCACAGATAGCAGCCTCGGCACCACCTGCCAGGATGGCATTGGCCTTACCCAGACGAACGAGGTTGAAGGCATCAGCCAGCGCATTCGATGATGAGGCACAGGCAGAAGCCGTGATATAGTTGGGACCATGGAAACCATACATGATGGAAATCTGTCCGGCTGCGATGTCGGCAATCATCTTCGGGATGAAGAACGGATTGAACTTAGGACCATCGGCCTCATGGACACCATAGTATTTCACCTCGTCCTCGAAGGTCTTAATTCCACCAATACCGACTCCATAGACAACACCGATACGATCCTTGTCCTCTGTCTCCAGATTCATCTCACTGTCCTCAACAGCTTGCTTGGCAGCAATCAGGGCCAGCTGGGTATAACGGTCCATCTTACGGGCCTCCTTGCGGTCAAGATACTCGTTCACGTCGAGGTTCTTCACCTCACAGGCAAACTTTGTCTTGAATAAGGTTGTATCGAAATGTGTAATAGGTGCAGCACCGCTAACCCCGTTGAGCAGGTTTTTCCACATCTCATCAGGAGTGTTGCCGACTGGCGTCACAGCGCCAAGACCTGTTACAACTACTCTTTTTAATTCCATAAACTCAGATTAAAGCATAATGGTTGCTTCGCATATACGAAACAACCATTATGTTGTGAACTTTATTTATTTTGCGTTCTCCTCAATGTAAGCGATGGCATCACCAACGGTACCGATCTTCTCAGCCTTATCATCGGGAATAGAAATACCAAACTCCTTCTCAAACTCCATGATCAACTCAACGGTATCCAGTGAATCTGCACCCAGATCGTTTGTGAAGCTGGCCTCTGCCTTAACCTCTGATTCATCAACACCGAGTTTGTCAACGATAATAGCCTTTACTTTGCTTTCAATTTCTGACATAATTTTAATTCTTTAAAATGTTAATAATGACTTTGCTATCTTGAAAAATTCCAGCGTTTCGCTGAAATCGGGTGCAAAGTAACACAATTTCTTTCACTTACGCAAACTTTTTTAAGAAAAACTTACTCTCTTTTGCACAAATGGGGTACAATTGTGCATAAAACGACTGTTTTTGTGTGCGTTACCAGCAATTATTTTGCAAAATTTGATGAAATTATGAAGATTTCGTTGGCTATTTGAAAAAGTTTCAGTAGTTTTGCGGAATAAAACAAGAACCATGACATTTACAGAACAAGCTAATCAGATTTTCAAGCGGGCAATTAACGACTATCACGTCACCGATGATGTCAATACTCCCATCAAGAATCCGTATGCCAAGAACAGCATCGAGCACAGTCTCTATCTCAAATGCTGGATCGACACCGTCCAGTGGCATTACGAGGATATCATCCGCGACCCGCATATCAACCCCGTCGATGCACTGTCGCTGAAGCGGCGCATCGACCAGAGTAATCAGGACCGTACGGATCTGGTGGAGGAGATCGACTCCCATTTCCGCCATACCTATAATGAAGTCAAGCCGCTGCCGGATGCCCGTCTGAACACGGAGAGTCCTGCCTGGGCCGTGGATCGTCTGAGCATCCTCGCCCTGAAGATCTACCACATGCAGGAACAGGTGGAGCGCCAGGATGCCTCACCAGAGCATATTGCCAAGTGTCAGGGGAAGCTGGACATCCTTCTGGAGCAGCAGAAAGACCTGTCGCTGGCCATCGATCAGCTCTTGGAGGATATCGAGGCAGGAAGGAAGTACATGAAAGTCTATCGACAGATGAAGATGTATAACGATCCTGCGACGAATCCCGTGCTGTATAAGAGTGAAAAGTAACAGATGAGAAAAGAGCATATACTCGTTATCCGCTTTTCCGCATTGGGCGATGTGGCGATGGCCGTACCTGTGGTATGGACTCTGGCGCACCAATATCCCGATGTCCGCATCACGGTATTGAGCAGAGGCTTTGCCCGTGTGCTCTTCGAGGATCTGGCCCCCAACATCAGTTTCATGGAAGCTGACCTGAAAAGGGAATACCATGGGGTCAAAGGACTGAATGCCCTGTACCGTCGCCTGACAGCCAAACAGTTTACGAAAGTAGCCGACCTCCACAATGTGCTCCGCTCCGAATATCTCAGGGTTCGCTTCAATCTGGGCAGATACCGTGTGGAGCATATCGACAAGCATCGGAAACAGCGTCGCAGACTGATCTCATATAAGAATAAGGTGAAAGAACCACTTCCCTCATCCTTTGAGAACTATGCGGAAGTGTTTGCCCGTTTGGGATATCCCGTCGATGTGCATCAGTTCCGTTCCATCTTCCCAGAAGAAGGCGGCGACCTAAGTCTGCTGCCAGCCATCTTCGGACCCAAGAAGAGCGAAGAGCAGTGGATCGGTATTGCGCCTTTTGCTGCCCATAAGGGAAAGATCTACCCACCTCAGTTGATGGAACAGGTCATCACCCAACTCATCCAGAAATATCCTAAAGCTCGTATCTTCCTCTTTGGAAAAGGCGATCAGGAAGACCAGTATTTCCAGCAGTGGTGCAGCCAGTACCCATCGTGCGTCAATGCCAGTGAACATTGCGAAAACATGTATCAGGAACTGATCGTCATGAGTCATCTCGACGTGATGGTCTCGATGGACTCTGCCAATATGCACCTGGCCTCACTCACAGGTACACCTGTGGTAAGCATCTGGGGAGCCACTCATCCCATGGCCGGCTTCTTCGGCTTCAACCAGTCTAAGGACAATGCCATCCAGCTCAATCTCGAATGTCGCCCCTGCAGCATCTTTGGCAATAAGCCGTGTCAGCGTGGCGACTATGCCTGCCTACAGAACATTCCGCCAGAGCGGATTGTTGAGAGAATAACATCTATTATTAATAACTAAACACTTACAATTATGAAGTACGTTTGCGAAGTATGCGGCTATGTCTATGACCCCGCAACAGGCGATCCCGACAGTGGCATCGAACCAGGAACAGCCTTTGAGGATATCCCCGACGATTGGGTATGCCCCGTCTGCGGTGTCGGCAAAGACGAGTTCAAGCCTGAGTAATTTATCACATTTTTCTCGCGCGCAGGCGCGCGACAGTTGTTTTAAGCAGAAAACAACCCACACTTCCTACACCTAACTCGAAATGATCAGGGTGTAGGAAGTGTTGGTAGTGTAGGATAATTTGTGGATATAACAACTATGTATATGCGCGCGTACCTACGCGTAAACACGACCTTCAGCTTCCTAAAGGTGACCTTTAGCGACGTAAAGGAGCCCTTTAGACTCGTAAAGGGCTCCTTTACAAAAGTCCCAATGGCTGGGACAATAACCAACACCCAACCCACCAAACAATTTGTCCATAACGCGCGCCCGTACATACACGCGCGCATTTATTAGTTGCTATACTTACTTTTTAACCCGCTCATCCCGCTCATCCCACACCCAGAAATTTTCAAGTTAGGTGTGGGATGAGCGGGATGAGCGGGTTATTTTCTGAGTTTCCCTACTACCGCGCGCCCGCGCGTGGGAAACCTCCTAAAGAGGCCACTTACTCAGGTACCTCTTACCTTTGCACCAGATTATAGATAATGTTCTAAATGTCCGATGTTAAACATCGTATAAGTTTAGGACTTACGGCTATGATTTTGTAGTTTTGCTAGAGATTATGGCCGTGGGGAGTGAGGAGGCAGATGCCTAGAT
>JAGCPV010000107.1 GCA_017965475.1 Prevotella sp. | reverse complement strand
TACTGCTGAGAGAGTGAGAGCGAGTCCTTACCAGTTGGTACGTTGATGTGCAGGTCGCAGCAGAAATCGCTCAGCGCCTTGACACCAGCATAGAGGCGGGCATCCTCACCCTCCTGAGAACGGCAAGGCCACATCCAGTTGGCAGAGAGACTCAGTGAGTCCATACCCTCGGCGAGAGGAGCCCAGACGATATTGGTCAGGGCCTCGGCCACAGAGAGTACACTGCCTGCAGCAGGATTTGCCAAACCGGCCTGAGGGGCATGGCCAATAGCGGTAGCGATACCTTTCTCACCACGATAGTCAAGGGCGACCACACCACAGTCGCTCAATGGCAACTGGATCTCACCCTGACACTGCTGACGGGCAATCTTACCTGTCACACTTCGGTCAACCTTATTCGTCAGCCAGTCTTTACAAGCCACAGCCTCCAATTGGAGCACACGGTCGAGATATTCGTCAATCTGATCCTGACTATAGGTCACGTCTTCGTAGTGACGCTCTACCGTATTATCCTTCATGACGGTCTTTGGCGAATGACCGAACATCTGAGCCACATCGAGGTCGAAAGGCTTCACACCGTCGCCCTGCTTGAACGAGAAGTGGGCATCGCCCGTTGTCTCACCGACCACATACAGTGGGGCACGCTCGCGCTCGGCAATCTTACGTACGTGTTCGATATGCTTCTCGTCGATGAGCAGGCCCATACGCTCCTGACTCTCGTTGGCGATGATTTCTTTGCTCGAAAGCGTCTTGTCTCCGATAGGCAGTTTGGTCATATCAATCTCACCGCCACACTCCTCAACGAGTTCTGAGAGGCAGTTCAGGTGTCCGGCAGAACCATGGTCGTGGATACTTACTACGGGGTTCACATCCTCTTCGCAGAGCGCACGCACCAGATTGTAGGCACGCTTCTGCATCTCGGGGTTGGCACGCTGTACGGCATTCAGTTCGATACCGTTGCTATAGCGACCAGTATCCACAGAAGATACAGAACCGCCACCAAGGCCGATGCGGTAGTTGTCACCACCGACCACGACCACCTTGTTACCCTTCTGGGGCTCTTTCTTCAGACAGTCGCGCTTGGTGCCATAGCCGACACCACCAGCCAGCATGATGACCTTGTCGTAGGCGTACTTTGTGTCGTTGGGTTCTTGATGCTCAAAGGTGAGGACGGAGCCGCAGATCAGCGGTTGGCCGAACTTATTACCGAAGTCACTAGCACCGTTGGAGGCCTTGATGAGGATCTGTTCCGGGGTCTGATATAGCCACTGACGAACGGGGAGGATGTCTTCCCAATCGCGCGTAACTTTATCGTCATCCTTCAGACGGGGATAAGCCGTCATATAAACGGCAGTACCAGCAATTGGCCAGGAACCGACGCCACCACCCATACGGTCGCGGATCTCACCACCCGTACCCGTAGCAGCACCGTTGAAAGGCTCCACCGTCGTGGGGAAGTTGTGTGTCTCAGCCTTCAGCGAGATCACACTCTCGATGTCCTTCACCTGGAAATAGTCGCTGGTACTCTGGTCCTTCGGGGCGAACTGCTCCACGACGGGACCCTGTGCAAAGGCAACGTTATCCTTATAGGCCGAGAGAATCTTGTTGGGATTCTCCTGGGTGGTCTTTTTGATCATCGCAAAGAGGCTTGATTCCATCTCCTTGCCATCGATGATGAACGTACCACCAAAGATCTTATGACGGCAGTGTTCCGAGTTGATCTGGGCGAAACCGAATATCTCAGAGTCTGTCAGCGGACGGCCGTTCTGTTTCTCCAAGCTGTGCAGGTATTCGATCTCCTCGGGTGAGAGGGCCAGACCCTCCTGCTCGTTGTATTCCTCCAGATTATCCACATACTTGATGGGCTCTGGTTTGATGTTGATGGTGAAGATGTCCTGATTGATGCCGTTATACATGCGTTGCAGCATCTCGTCGTGTTCTGCATCCTTGCTGGCTACGGGGAAATACTCCTCGATACGGCTGATGCCTTTGAGACCCATGTTCTGTGTAATCTCCACGGCATTGGTACTCCATGGGGTCACCATCTCACGGCGCGGACCGATGAAGAATCCTTCGAGACTGTCGGTGTCCAGCAACTCTGCTCCACCGTACAGCCAGTTTAATTCCTTAATCTCCTGTTCATTGAATGTGTGATCTGTCTCAGTGGCGATCACCGTCTTTTGTGGGGTCTGAAAGAAACGTATCATATGTCTTGTTTACTATTTTGAATTCTGTTACTTCTTTTTGGTTGTCTTTTTGGCAGGTGCAGACTTGGCAGGGGTCTTAGCCTTCGTCGTCTTGCTCTGCGTCTTAGCCTTCGGCTTTGTGGTAGCGGCAGGGGCTGCCGGCTTCGGGGGCTCTACGTAGGGCACCTGCTTCATCAGGATCCATGAGGCCTCCAGCACCTTGTTCTTCAGGTTGGTGGGATAATTGGGATTGCCCTTCAGGAAGTTGTCGATGATCCGTGCGGCTTCCTGACTCTTATGGTCGGCCATCAGTGCCTTCATCCATTTCTCGGGGAAGAAGACATCACTGGTCTGCTGTAGGTATTCGAGCGACTTCAGACTGGGTTCGATATAGCTGTTGCATTGCGGCTCATAGACATCGCAGTTCAGCAGTCGCAGGGTATGGAAAGCCCAAGGCTCCTGCTGGCGGTTCTCTGGATGGAGCAGGGAGTTGAACACCTTCGTGCGCTTGTTGGCATCAGGGTTACAGGCACGGCTCACGTAGTCGAACTCCTTCCTCAGCTCTTCGTTCTGCAGACGGGCCCGTTGGCTGCTCAGGATCTCCTGTGACTGTTGGGGGCGCATGATGGCCAGACGATAGGCCATCTCCATGTAGTCGTATTCGTTGAGCAACGGGTCGTTGTGCTGACGCCAGATCTTCTCTATCTGAGCCAGAACCTCGGGCGAGGAAGCACAGGTAGCCATCTTACGGAGGATGTACTGGTGGCAGGCATTCGTCTTGTTCTCACCCAACAGGTCCATCACACAGAGTTCAAGAGAGGTGCGCTGTTCGGGTGAGACGTCACGGACGATCTTGAACATGTGGTTGATGGCCGTTGACATGATCAGCGGGTTCTTCTCCTTCACGAGCATACGGAAGAGCTCCGAGAAGTGTGAGGGAGGAATCCTGCCCATCAGATAGTTGTCATGGATGGCCAGTAATAAAGCGTAGCGGTTCAGGTCATTACGGGTGGTGATCAGACGTTTTGGCATCAGGAGGGTATAGTCGCTGTCGAGCGTGAAGCGGCCGTAGCCCTTGCCATCGGCATTGGGGATGATATAGTCGGGTTTGCCCGGCAGTTTGATCGTCATGGTCGGCTTCTGCATATCGACCACGATCGTACGGCTCTTGCTCAGGTCGTAGATCGCCTTGATCTGGAACTTCTGGGGCCAGAAGATACCACGGTTGAAGGGATCGGACTGGGTGATGACCAGTTGTCCGTCCTTGTAACTGGTATGAATGGTAGGTAAGCCCTTCTCCTTCACCCAGATGTTGCTGAACTGACGGATGCCGGCACTGGGTGCCTCCTTGTCGAGGGTGGTAATCAGGTCGTCCCAGGTAGCGTTGTCGAATTGATGATCCACCAGGTATTTGTGCAGACCGTTCTGCAGGGTGGGAGCGCCCATCATCTGCTCCATCATCCGCATCATCACTGGTGCCTTGTCATAGAGGATGTTGTCGTAGAGCAGACTGACATGGTTGACGTTGGAGAGTTCCTGTGCGATGGGGTGTGTACCCTCTGTGCGGTCGGTAAAGATGGCTCTGTTCTGGAAGGTCTTGATGAAGTTCAGGTCGTGATCCACCTGACTGTACTGACGACGGGTGATCTTCGAGGCCATGAACATGGCGAGTACCTCATTGGCCCAGAGGTCGTGGAACCATTTCAGGGACACCAGACCACCGAACCACAGGTGGGCCGTCTCATGGGCGATCAGTTCCATACGGGTCAGCTCGTCTTCCTGTGTGGCATTTTTCTCCAGGAAGATCTGACGGTCATCAAACTGAATGGCTCCCGGATGCTCCATTCCACCATAGGGGTAGTTGGGCAGGATCACCATGCCGTATTCCTTGAACGGACAGGCGAT
>JAGCPV010000106.1 GCA_017965475.1 Prevotella sp. | reverse complement strand
GCTATGCCGCCTATGCCGCCAACCGCCGCTACAACCTCGGCCCTTGGATCAAGCGCCAGTGGCTGACAAGCGACCAGCAGTACGGCGACCACAATTGGAGCCTCAGCCAGAACCCCAAGCTCCAGTTCTCCCGTGAGGTGCAGAAGATGGAGGGCGAAGTCAGCGTGCTGTCTGGCGAGGAACAGAAAAAGCAATACTACGAGCTCGCCGTGCGCTATGCCCAGGCCAGCTACACAGGCGACTGCTGGTGGCTGATGCGCGATGGCAAGAGCGTCATGGACACCGTCCGCGTCAACGAGGTCGATCTCGCCGCCAAGGCAGCCTCCTACCTGAAGAAGGCCGGCGATCCCAAGGACTTCCTCCTGAAGGAGAAGGTGCTCTTCGCCAGGGCCTACGTCTTTATGAACCCCACGCCGTGGTACGAGAGTGTCTGGAACAGCGAGACCTACGAGTACGACCGTAAGACGAATCCGCAATCGGCACAGTACAAGGCCTTCGCCACCTTCGCGGCCTTCGCCAAGCAGCATACCTCGGAGCTCAGCGGCTATGTCACCCGCTGCGACGAGTACGCGCTGTTCCTGAAGGACTTTGCCAAGCGGTAACAGGAAGTTTTTTGAAAATTTCTCGCGTTTTATGCACGTATTTCAAAAAATTGCCGTACCTTTGCAGCCGCTTAACCCCGAAACCCCTCAACGGGATGTAGCGCAGTTGGTAGCGCACTACGTTCGGGACGTAGGGGTCGGGCGTTCGAGTCGCCTCATCCCGACCATTTGCAAAGGGTCCAACAAAGGTTAAGCAAGATAATGGCAGCCAGCTGGCTGCCATTATTCGTTGGTCAAATGTTAATCTTCCATAACAATCACAGCCGCCGTTTTTACTTTTCACCCTGAGTTGTGTCAAAGACCATAGAAGTGTAAAAGTAACAATTAACTCAGTATTAATAACCAAACTTTATCTTATGAAAAGACTTTTTCTATCGCTGATGGCTTTCATAGGCCTCACAGCAGTCGCTCAGAACCCTACGGTTCCCTCAGTAACAGAGAATGTGGTAGAAGACTTCAAGCCTGCCACCACCAACCAGGAGAACAAACAGTACCCGATGATCAACTCCCAGCGCATGGTCCGTGCCCAGATCACGGCACCCACGGCTTCCTTCGTGGGCCTCGACATCGCTGGTAAGATCTATGCGATGACCAAGGACGAGAACGGTGTCTGGACCGGTACCTCAGAACCTCAGGACGAGGGTTTCCACTACTATCAGCTCAACATCGACGGCGCTTCCGTGCCCGATCCCGGCAGCAAGTACTACTATGGAGCCAGCCGTTGGGGCAGTGGTATCGACGTGCCGGCAGCCGATGAGGACTTCTACACCGTGAAGAACGTGCCGCAGGGCTCCATCAACGAGGTCTATTACTGGTCGTCCGTCACCCAGTCGATGCGCCACGGCTATATCTACCTGCCCGCAGAGTATTATGCCAATCCCGACAAGAAGTTCCCTGTACTCTACCTGCAGCATGGCATGGGTGAGAACGAGACAGGCTGGAGTGCCCAGGGTAAGACAGGTATCATCATGGACAACCTGATCGCCGAGGGCAAGGCCGTGCCCTTCATCATCTATATGGACAATGGTCTGAACGCCCGCAAGCCGGGTGAGCAGCCGATGGGCTTTGGTGGTCCCCGTCCTGGAGGTCCCCGTCCCGAGGGTGCACCTCAGGGAGGCCCTCGTGGTCCCCGTCCCGGTGGTCCCCAGGGAGGCCCTGGTGGTCAGCGTCCCCGCATGAGTGGTGCTGACTTCGCCCGTATGGCCCGTCGCATGGGTGGTGCCTTCGAGGAAGTGCTGATCAAGGATATCATCCCGATGGTCGAGAAGAACTACCGTGTGATTGCCGACACCGAGCACCGTGCGATGGCAGGACTCTCGATGGGTGGCATGCAGACCCACGGCATCACGCTCAACAACCCCAATACGTTCGCCTATGTCGGTATCTTCAGCGGTGGCACCATCGGCCCCGATGAACTGACGGAAGTGCCCGACTTCAAGAAGACCAACAAGGTGCTCTTCATGAGCGCTGGTGGTCGTGAGACGGGTATGGCCGAGGGAGACGGCAGTGTCATCAAGGCCGCTGAGGACATGAAGGCCATCGGCATCAACGCCCACAGCTACATCTCGCCCGAGACAGCCCACGAGTGGCAGACCTGGCGCCGCAGCCTCTACCAGTTCGCACAGCTGCTCTTCAAGTAAAAAACTTAGTGCCGGGGCCTGGCCCCAGCACTAAGTTTTTCGACAGGAGGGACAGGTCTCTGTTCTGGGGACAGGCCCCTCTAATCAAGGAGCCCCGCCAATCGGCAGGGCTCTTTTTTATTGATCGCGCTTCAAGTTTTCGATCATTTCGTCGATTTTTCTTAGTTCGCGGGGGATGCGGATGCTCTGCGGGCAGTGGGGCTCGCACTGGCCGCACTGGATGCAGTGATCCGGTTGGCGTTCACGGGGCACGACGCGCTCCAGCGAGATGAGATATTGGCGACGGTGCTTGCGGTAATTCGGATCGCCTGTGCCATAAGGCAAATTACCCTCGTTCTTACATTTATTATAATGTACGAAGATGGCAGGGATATCGATGCCGTAGGGACAGGGCATGCAGTACTTACAGTCATTGCAGGGGATATTCTCCAGACCCACGATACGCTCGGCAATCTCCTTGTCGAGCGAGCGCATACCCTTCTCCTTCAGCGGCACCAGCGGACAATAGGAGAGCAGATTATCCTTGAGGTGCTCCATATAGGTCATGCCAGAGAGTACGGTGAGCACACCTTCGTAGGTGCCCGCATAGCGGAAGGCCCAAGAGGCGACGCTCTTCGTGGGGTCGAACTTCTTCAGTTCGTTCACGAGATACTGTGGCAGATTGGCCAGACGGCCACCCAGCAGCGGCTCCATGATCACAGCAGGGATACCGCGTTTCTGAAGTTCGGCATAGAGATACGAGGCATCGACATTATTGCCGCTAATCTCGTTGGCATAGTTCCAGTCGAGATAGTTGAGCTCGATCTGCACGAAGTCCCAGTGGTACTTCTCATGCAGGGCGATGACCTCGTCGAAGACCTCCTGTTTGCCGTGGAACGAGAAGCCGAGGTTACGGATGCGGCCCGCCTCGCGCTCCTTCAGCAGGTAGTCCATGATGCCGTTATCGACATAGCGGCCATTGAACTCCTCCATCGATCCTCCGACGGCGTGGAGCAGGTAGTAGTCGAGGTAATCGACCTGCAGTTCCTTCATCGAGTTGTGGTACATCTCCTTCGCCTTGTCGGCAGCCCAGTATTCGCGGTTGAAGTTGGAGAGTTTCGTGGCGACATAGTACTCACTGCGCTTGTGGCGGCTGAGGGCGATGCCCGTACAGCGCTCCGACTGACCCTGACAATACACGGGCGACGTGTCGATATAGTTCAGTCCGTGCTCCAGGGCGTAGTCAATCTGTTTGTTGATCATGTCCTGATCGAACTCATCCTGACTGTCGGGCTTCATGGGCAGGCGCATCATGCCATAGCCCAGGAGCGACACTTTCTCATGCGTCTTGGGGTTCTCGCGGTAGGTCATCTTGCCTACGGGAGGCTCTACCTGGTTCTTATATTCCTCTGCGGCCTGTTCGCCTGCTTTGTCGCCACCCTTACAGCCTGCCAGCGTGGCGGCAGCCCCAACGGTTCCCGCTCCGAAGAGTTTCAGGAAACTCCGTCTCGATATATGTTTGTCTTTAGAAGTACCCATAATTATCAATTATCCATTATCCATTATCAATTATCAATTATCCATTAAATATGCTTATGCACCTCATGCCCCTCGACATAGATGGCCGAGAAGGGACGCGACGGACAGACATACTCACAGGCGCCACAGCCGATGCAGGCGGCCTCGTTGATGGCGGGCACAAAGGGCGACTCCTCGTTGTTCTCGTCGAGCGGCACCATCTCGATGGCCCCAGCGGGACAGTGGCGAGCGCAGTTGCCGCACTCCACCTCATCGGTCAGTACCACACAGTTCTTCTTGATCCACACGGCATGTCCGATCTGGATCGACGTCTTCTCATCCTTGTCGATGGGTCTGATGGCGCCTGCTGGACAGACCTCCGAACAGCGCGTGCACTCGGGACGGCAGTGGCCCCGCTCGTACGACATCGCCGGCAACATAAAGTGCATCAGGTCGGTAGAGGGACGGAGCACGTCGTTGGGACACTCCGACACACAGAGCTGACAACCCGTGCAGTGCTGGGCGAAATGGTCGAAAGAGAATGAGCCCGGGGGCGTCAATGGCGTCTGGCGCTCGGGGGCGACCTTGTCCTCCAGTTCGGCGATACCACCGTCCATCAGTTTCTCCCTCTTCTGGGCGAGGGCCGCGGTAGAGACGAGGGCCGAAGCCACGAGGAACGAGCGTTTCGAGCTATCGACAGGCGTATTGGCCTTCGCATGCTGTTTGGCATAATCATACCTCAGCGCCCCGAACTTGCAGGAGCTGATGCAGTTGCCGCAGACCACGCAGCGGCTATAATCGACGGTGTGCGTCTTATAGTCGATACAGGCGGCCTTGCAGTTCTTCGAACACATCGAACAGTTCTTGCACTTCTCGGCATCGAAATGGATCTTCAGCAGTGAGAAGCGGGCGAGGAACGAGAGGATGGTTCCCACGGGACAGATGGTATTACAATACGTGCGCCCCCCTCGCCAGGCGAGGATGAACAAGATCACCAGCGTCACCAGGGCGAGGATGAACACGGGCAGCGACTTCATCCACACATCGACGGTGTAGAAGGCGTAGCTGTCGGCGCGTTCGGCGATGGTGCCCAACACGTTGTTGCCCAGCATCCACAGCGGCTGGAAGATCATCGTGGCGATACGGCCGTAGCTGCTATAGGGTGCCAACAACTGGAAGATGACGCCCACGCCCGCCACCAGGGCGATGATGAACACCACCAGCACGGGATAGCGCAGCCAGCGCACCTCCCGAGAGTAACTGTATTTGTTCTTCTTGCGGCGCAGCCGTGCGAGGATATCCTGCAGGATGCCCAACGGACAGATTACGGAACAGTAGATGCGTCCGAAGACGAGCGTCAGCGCCACCAGCGCCACGATGACCACCACGTTGAGTGCCATCACAGCGGGCAAGAACTGGATCTTCGCGAGCCATCCCAGCCAACAATGCAGCGTGCCCGTGAAGTCGAGGAACAGCAGGGTGATCAATACGAAGACCACCGCCGCCAAAATCGTTCTAATTCTCTTTAACATAAGCCTAATTTATTTCACAATGAGTATGCTCAATTCATACAGCAGCCATATCGGCAGCGCCACCACGAAGAGCGTAAACGCATCCGTTGTTGGCGTAATAATCGCTGCTACTACCAGGATCGCCACGATGGCGTGCTTCCGCCACTGGCTCATCATCCGCGCATTAATCAGTCCCATCCGTCCCAGGAGCCAGCACACCACGGGCAGTTCGAAGACGATGCCCATCACGAGACTCATCATCAGCAGGGTGTCGATATACGACTGGATGGTCAGCATGTTCGCCACGTCGGGGCTCACCTGATAGGTACCCAGAAACCTCACCGTCAGCGGGAAGATCAGCAGGTAGTTCAGCAGGGTGCCCACCATGAACATCAGGTAGCCGCTGCCCACGAGCGTCGTGGCGTAACGCCGTTCGTTGTCATAGAGCGCTGGCTGGATAAAGCCGAACAGCAGGTAGATGATGTAAGGCGAGGCCACCAAAAGACCCGCATAGAAGGCCGTCTTCAGGTGGATCATGAACTGCTCCGTCAGTCCTGTGTTCATCAGACTGATCTCGAAGGGCTCCACGCCCAACAGCCTGTAGGTGATGAAGTCGCCCGAACGGGGTGCCAGTACGATGTCGAAGAGCGGCTCCTTCAGGCAGAAGGCCACCGCTGCCGCCACCGTCGTCACGAGGAGTGCCCTGATGATCACCCCCCGCAGTTCGTCGAGGTGGTCCCAGAAGGTCATGGGTGAGGTGTCATTTTTCACCTTCCCATCTTTTCGACTCTTCACTTTTCTCTTCGCCCTTGCTGATATCCGTCACCTCGTTCATGCCCTCCTTGAAGCTCTTCACGCCCTTGCCCATGCCGCGCATCAGCTCAGGGATCTTCTTGCCGCCAAAGAGCAGCAGCACGATGAAAGCGATGATCAGTATCTCCTGCATGCCGAGGCCAAACAACAACAATGTTCCAAACATATTTGCCAAGTTTTAAGTTTACATCGGCAAAGATAAGCAAAATCTCCGACACCGCAAGCGTTCTCTATGATTTATTAACAAAATGTTTGCGCAAATTTCCGCCGCAAACGCGCGACTTTCAGAAATTATTCTTATCTTTGCACCCAGATACCAAACCATTAAGATATGAAACCTAAAGACAGCAAGAAACGACTGAAGTACGAGAAGCCTGCGATGCAGGTGTACGAGTTGAAGGGCAGGGCGAGGCTCCTGGCCGGAAGCGGGAACGGCATTAACCCGATGGGAGACCCGGAGGACATCTAAAAAACCCTAAACTGATGAATACAATGAAGACGATACATAAGATACTGGGCTTGCTGCCGACACTGGTGGCCGCCCTCATGCTGATTGCTTGCAGCAGCGAAGACAATACGACCGAGACTCCGCAGACGGGAACGCCGCAGACGGACGAGGTGAAGACCATCAACTATTCCGTGACCGTGAGTCAGAGCGGCGACGCACAGACCCGCGCCACCGTCGATGCCGACATGAAGACCCTGCGCTTCGCCTCGGGCGACAAACTCTTTATCACCTCCGACAGCCGCGCCGACCTGCGCGGATACCTCACGCTGAACGATGGCGACGAGGGCAAGGCCAGCGGTGCCACGTTCACGGGTACGCTGGAATACACAGGAGCCGACCCGTCGGACGACCTCGGCGTGAAGGCCACGCTCGTGGGAACCGCCAACCTCGGCTTCACCATCAGCAGCGACGGCAAGGCCATCGAGGGCGACATCGTCTATCCCTCGACATCGTTCTGCTCCACGGTGAACGACGCCGTCGAGAAATACAGCAACCTGACGGGTACGAGTACCTACGGCGCGCGCTCGTTTTCGCTGACGCAGGGGACGGCCTTCCTCAACTTTTCGCTGACAATGAAGGACGGCACGGCCACCGCTACCGACATCACCGCCACCGTAAAGAACGGCGAGACGACGCTCTCCACCGCCACGGTGACGACCGCGACGGTCAGCAGCGACGTGATGGCGAACTTTGTGCTGCCCGTAGCCGCCACGACCACACTCGACGGTGCCACGGTGACCGTCGGTTCTCATCCCGCCATCAGTTTCGGCGGCACATCGGCAAAATCACTCACAGGCAAGGTCTATAACGTGGCCCGGTGGGCACCCGCTCCCACACTCGGCGACCTCTTCTACAGTGACGGATGCTACAGTTCGACGGGTATTGATGGAAAGACGGCCATCGGCGTGATTGCCTACCTCGGCACGGATGCATTCACCGAGAACGGCGTCACCCTGCGCGACAATTCGACAACGCTCCAGAGCCACGGCCTTGTGCTCTGCCTGAAAGATATAGTCAATGTGAAGTGGAGAAAAAGCCAATCGGATGGTGGGCCGCCAACCGTGGATGACTTCTCTCCTGATGCCTATGTAAATGACACAGGCGACCTAAAGCGCACTACCAATGTCAGCGGCTATGCCAACACGAAGTTACTGGCAGAGAAGCAGGATGCGGAATCAAACTATCCCGCTGCATACCAAGCCTGGAATTTTTCGGTGCTTACTGCCCCCGCCACGACCACAGGCTGGTTCATGCCCACCATCCAGCAATGGGTGAAGATACTGACGGGCCTTGGTGGAATGAGTGAATCCGACATCGTATGGATGTTGCCGTGGCATGACCCCAGCCTGACCACACTACATAATCTGGAAGCAGCGATGGAGAAGGCCGGAGCCAAGGGCACCGCCTACGACGGCATGTCCGACAGCGATAGGATTTACTGGTCAAGTTCCGAGAGTACCGCTGGAGGTTCGGCAGATATAACTGTCGAGCCAATTGAACAAGACAATGACGGTCAGCAAGGCTTGCTTATAACGTATGATAGTAAAAGGGACTATGAGAATTGTTACGTCCGCCCTGTGCTGGCGTTCTGAAGTTGACACATGACACACGGAAACAGGAGTCATGTGAGGTGCGACCTGGCCCCTGCGTCGAAAAACTTAGTGCTGGGGCCAGGCCCCAATAGGAGGTTTTCTCTCGCGCGAGCGCGCACGGTAGTAGAAAAACATAGAAAATAACCTGCTCATCCTGCCTATCCTACACCCAAGTATTTTTGCTCTAGGTGTAGGATGAGCAGGATAGGTAGGATAAAAAGTAAGTATAGCAACTATAAATGTGCGCGCACATGTACGCGCGCGTAGGATAGTCTTGTCCCGGCCATCGGGACTTTTCTAAAGGTGACCTTTAGCAGCGTGATGGTCACCTTTAGGAAGCTGAAGGTCACCTCTACAACTCCCAAAGGTCCCCCTTTATGGATCAGGTGTAGTTTACGATAGTTATGTGACACCTATAAAGGAAAACCATTTGACTAATATGCGCACGCACGTATGTACGTACATGTGTGTATAGTTACTATATTTACTTTTTATCCTACACTTCCTACACTCCCTGCACCAAGGCCAAAACTATCTGGGTGTAGGGAGTGTAGGAAGTGTAGGTTGTTTTTGGCTTATAACAACTAGTATCAACTAAATCCATAATGGCTCTTTTCTCCAGTTATTAGGAAACCCCATTGCATGAATGTCAACAAAGGGGTTCTTCCTTATGAGTCGTTTAATGTCCTTGGTAAAAGTATTGGCGGGGTCTATGCTGTTAAGCCAATATGCCATACAACAAATAATGGCGTACGGCCGTTTAGGCTCTATCTGGATATTATTGATCCATTTTCCCGTAGGAGTGTTCAGGAGTTGTGGTATTTTCAACATGACCCTGTTCCAGATACGTCCATGATGAGCACAGGCATTTCTCAGTGCCACGACACTTTTCATCCAGCTTTCCAGGACTTCGGCCTGTCGGACATCAAAACTTCTGGCGATTTTCTTCTTCGCCTGAGTGTCTGAAGAATTGATAAACAGTTTGGTAAGCGTACCAAACGAGACGATTTCCAACATCTTCCAGGCAGGAGGAAAATCCTCCGTCCCGTATTTTGCGATATGCTCTGCTATGAAATCTTCCTTAGACCTTTGCAATTCACGCTCCATTGCAACAAGATTCTCTGCATACTTGTGTTTGCTGACGGTAAGTGTGGCATCAAAAAACCAGAAGGGACCGTGAGCGAGTGAAAATTGGTGGATGATCCTTGAGCGCAGTGATATCTCTATACGTTGTATGGCAGCAAAGAGCAACTTGCGTAGTTCCACGTCAAAGGTGTAGAGCGCTACAGCCTGTTCAAACGTGGCACCGGGCTTGAATTGATGTAGCGGATTAGCTTCCAATGGCCTCAAATAGGCTGCAAAGCGGAAATAACTTACATTGTTCAGGAACTTCTCGGCATCAGCCAAGTTTGAGATCACGAGTCCACGCTGTTGCAATTGTACTAACTGCGCAGGAATTTCAAGAGCTTGTTTGTTGTATTTCATATTAGATCTAAAATTAAAAAAGTTCCGCCCTGTTGCACTTCATTCTTTTCAGAAGATAGGTGTGGCGGAATCAACGCTGCAAAGATAGGATTTTTTCCCGAAACTTCCAAATATTTTCCCGATTATTTTTCTCGACTTAGTCCCGGGGTCAGGCCCCGATAGGAGGTGAGACCTGTCCCCACCGTCGAAAAACTTAGTGCTGGGGCCTGACCCCAGTAGGAGGTTTACTCAGAACTCGACGTAGGGTGCAAGGCGGGCGATGATGTCGGGGGGAAAGTCCTTGGAGAGCCGCAGGTCATCGAGCGACTGGATGGGACCGTGCAGGCGGCGGTAGTCCGTGATGGCCTTCGCACGATAGTAGTTGATATAGGGGTGGCGCTTCAGTTCGTTGAGCGAGAGCTTGTTCACGTTCAACTTCCGGGGCTGGGCGTTCCGGATCGTCAGGTACCGTTTCGCGTCGAGGGGGAAATCCTCGATTTCATCGAGTTGATCGACACTGACATAGCCACCAAGACGCTGACCGTATTCGACGATCTTCCTGGCGAAGTAAGGGCCGATGCCGGGGACGGTCTTCAGGGCGGTGGTGTCGGCGGTGTTCAGCACGACATGCTCCCCCTCCTTGATCTTCACAGGAAAGCGGGGGATGAAGGAGTCGCGCGGTTCGGAGGCGGAGCGGACAGGCGCCCGACGGCTGTCATAGTCTGGTCGTGCCGCTCCCCGTGGCTGGTCACGATAGACGACCTTCGTACGGACATAGACGGTATCGCGTTTGTAATAAGGCTTGCGGGAATGGAAGGTGTCACGTTGCAGGGTATCGGCAGCGGTCAGGGCATTCGAGGTTTCGTTCTCCCCACCCGTCAGGAAGATCACACCCAAGGCGACGGCGATGACCACCAGCAGGGCGATGATCACCTTGCGGTCGGACTTCTGCATATAGAAGAATTCCTTTATCCATTTCATAGCATCAGGTCATCAACATTCCTCATTTCTCACTCCTCATTCAGATCACTCCGAACTGATGCAGGAACACCAGCAGGATGCAGAGCGGTACGATATATCGGATGGAGAACAGGTAGGCCGTGAAGAAGGAGCCCTGGATGGTGCCGTGGTTGGTAAACTCATCCTTCACCAACTGACGGTTGACGAACCAGCCCATGATGATGCTCGTGAAGAAGGCACCGGCGGGCAGCATCAGTTTGGCCGTGAGGAAGTCGCAGGCGTCCATCAGCGACAGTCCGAAGACCTGCAGACCGGTATAGGCCCCCGCCGAGAGGGAGCAGAACACGGCGATGAGTGAGCAGACCGTCGTGAGGATCCACGTGGCACGCTGGCGCGGCAGGTGGAGCTCCTCATGGAAAAAGGCCGTACCGATCTCGTGCATGGAGATCGTCGATGTCAGGGCGGCGAATACCAGCAGGGCGTAGAACAGGATGGAAATGATATAGCCGTTCCAGGGGAAGCTGGCGAAAGCCTGTTGGAACACGTTCGGCAGGGTGATGAAGATCAGTGAGGGACCGCTGTCGGGCTGCACACCCACGGAGAAGGCGGCGGGGAAGATCATCATGCCCGCGAGGATGGCGATGCCCGAGTCGAGCAGGGCGATCTGCACCGACGACTTCAGCAGGTTCGTATCGCTCTTGAAATAGGAGGCATAGGTGCAGAGACAGGCCGTGCCGAGGCTCAGCGAGAAGAACGCCTGACCCAAGGCTTCGAGGAACACGTCGCCCGTGACCTTCGAGAAGTCGGGCTTCAGTAGGAACTCGACACCTGCGGCAGCCCCCGGTAGCAGACAGGAGGCGATGACCAGGATCACCAGGATGATCAGGAGCAACGGCATGAGCAGTTTCGACACGCGCTCGATGCCCTTGTTGACTCCTAATGCCACCACCAGATGGGTGATCAGCACGAAGCCCACGGCCCAAAGACAGGGTTTGACGGGATCGCTAGAGAAGGTCTTGAAATAGTTGAGCACGAAGGCGGCATCACCGTTGAGCTGGCCTGCGATGGCAGCATACAGATATTCGAGGCACCAGCCGGCCACCACGGCATAGAAGCCGAGGATGATCGTGGAGGTGAGGATGCCCAGATAACCCACGAAGCGCCACTCCTTGCGCCCTAAGCTGCCATACGCCCGGGCGGCATTGGTCTGGGCCCGACGACCCACGATGAACTCACTGACCATGCCAGGGATGCCCAACAGCAGGACACATACGAAATAGACAAGGATAAAGGCAGCACCACCGTTCTGTCCCGTAGTGAACGGGAAGCGCCAGATGTTACCTAATCCGATCGCAGAACCTGCCGTGGCCAGTATCACGCCCAGACGGCTGCCGAAGTTTCCTCTGTTTTCCATTTATAATAGTCCGAATTGATGCAAGAAGATAAACAGGATGCAGATGGGGCAGACGTACTTCACGAGGAACAGATAGACGTGGAACAGTCCTCCGTTGCGCAGCGTGCCCCAGTTGGTAAACTCCGCGCGCACGATCCTGTGAGGGGCAAACCAGCCGATGAAGATACAGGTCAGGAAGCCCACGATGGGCAGGAACAGCTGACCCGTCACGAAGTCGAAGAGGTCGAAGAGGGTCTTGCCATAGAGCGTGAGATGCTTGCCCACGCCGAGCGACAGCGAACAGATGACAGCCACCAGCATACAGGAGATGGTGACGATCAGGGCAGCACGCTTGCGGGAGATGCGCATCTCCTCCTGCAGGAAGGCCGTGCTCACCTCGTGGAGCGACATGAGCGATGTCAGCGCAGCCATCGAGAGCAGGGCATAGAAAAGGATGGAGATGACGTAACCCAGACCTTCGATGTTGCCAAAGGCCTGTTGGAACACGTTCGGCAGGGTGATGAAGATCAGCGAGGGACCGCTGTCGGGACTGACACCCACGGAGAAGGCAGCTGGGAAGATGACCAGACCGGCCAACAGCGCCACGAGGAAGTCGATGACGCCAATCTGTACGGCAGAGGTCGTGAGGTTGGTGTGACGGGAGAAATAGCTGGCGTAGGTGCAGATGCAGCCCATGGCGATGCTCAGCGAATAGAACGACTGTCCCAAGGCACCCAGGAACACGTCGCCCGTGATCTTCGAGAAATCAGGCTTGAAGAGGAACTCGATACCCTTGTCGGCATTCGGCAACATACACGAGGCCCCCACGATGATGACCAATAGCAGCAACAGGGTGGGCATCATCAGCTTCGAGGCACGCTCAATACCGTCGTGCACACCGTTCTCGATGATGAGATAGGTGACCAGAAGGATCAGCATCGTCCAAAACACAGGTTTGACGGGATCCTCCGAGAAGGTGGTGAAGTAGCCCGCAATCATCGCGGGATCACCCTGCAGATGCCCGATGAGCGAGGCCCAGACATATTCCAGACACCAGCCCGATACCACGGCATAATAGCCCGAGATCAAGAAACCCGTGAGCACACCCATATAGCCGATGAGCGTCCATGCGGAACCACCAGAGATTTTCTGGAAGGCACGCGCCGTGTTCGCCTGACCATGACGGCCGATGATGAACTCGCTGATCATACAGGGGATACCCAGCAACAGCACGCAGAACACGTAGATCATGATGAACACGGCACCGCCGTTCTGTCCCGCCATATAGGGGAAGCGCCAGATGTTGCCCAAGCCCACGGCGGAACCTGCCGTGGCCAGGATAACGCCCAGCTTGCTACCGAAATTTGCCCGCTTTCCCGGGGTCCGGCTGCTTATTGGTTGTGTTAGCATATCCATATTTCTCGCTTTTTCGTTGCAAAAGTATAAATTATTTCTTAATTTTGCAGCGAAATTGAAAGTAAATATGGATTTTTGCCTGCATTTTATCAAGAAATACCCCTTTTCGAGCATCTGTATCGCCCTGATATGGATCCTGTCGTTAGTTCCCTTCTTCCCCGAGACACCCCTTGACGATGTCAGGTTCATCGACAAATGGGTACACGTCGTCATGTACGGCGGAACATTCACCGTATTATGGATAGAGTACATCCGCAAGCACGACGCTCCGGACTATGAGAAACTTTTTTTCTGGGCTTGGCTGGCACCCATCATCATGAGCGGGGTGCTGGAACTGTTACAGGAATACTGTACGGGAGGCCACCGCAACGGCGACTGGCTCGACGTGGCTGCCAACGCCACGGGCGTGACGCTCGCAGCGGTCATCGGACTGCTTATCCTGCGTCTCCGCCCCAGGTCTTGAAGGGTTTCTTGACCAAATGGGCATTGTAATAGCGACGGTCGCCCGTCACTTCCTCACCGATGAAATCGGGCTTTTCGAACGGTTCATCTTCTGAACCAAGCTCCACCTCGGCCATGACCAGTCCTTCGTTGTCGCCATAAAACTCATCGACCTCGAAGGTATGGGTGCCACTCTTGACAAGATAACGCGTCTTGTCGATACTGCCCGGCTCACAGAGCGCCATCAGGTGCTCCGCCTCGTCGAGTGTGATCTCCTTCTCAAACTCATAACGACTGAGGCCGGCGGCATCCGAAGGACCTTTAATCGTCAGATATCCGCGGTTGTCACGGATACGTACCCTGACGGTACGTCCGTGACCACTGCAGATATAACCTTGCTGGATGCGGCTGCTCGACTGAGCCTGCCGCTTGTAATCATCATTACGGACAAGGAACTTTCGTTCTATCTCCAGTCCACTCATTAAGAGACGATGAAAATGGAATAGATGACGAACAGGACGGCCAGTACGACCAGTACGCCGAAGATCCACTCCAGCACTTTCTTGCCATTGTCTTCCTGTTTCTTCTGATAAGCCTCTTTCTTGGCTGTTGACTTTGATGCTTTTGCTATCTGTGCCATAATCTATAATGTTTTTATTGTTTAATTATTCTTCGTCATTAACGGGGAATTCCATGAGGTAGGCTTTGATGAAGCCATCGATCTTGCCATCCATGACGGCATCGACATCGGTGGTCTGGTAGTTCGTGCGGTGATCTTTGACACGACGGTCGTCGAAGACGTAGGAACGGATCTGACTGCCCCACTCGATCTTCTTCTTGCCGGCCTCGATCTTCGCCTGGGCCTCCAGACGCTTCTTCATCGCACGGTCGTAGAGTTGTGATTTCAGCAGCGTCATGGCGCGCTCCTTGTTCTTGGGCTGGTCACGGGTCTCGGTGTTCTCAATGAGGATCTCCTCTTCCTCACCCGTGTCGGGATCGGTGTACCAGTAGCGCAGACGGACACCCGACTCCACCTTGTTCACATTCTGACCACCAGCACCTGACGAGCGGAACGTATCCCAAGAGAGTTTGGCGGGATCGACATACACCTCGATGGTGTCATCGACGAGCGGGGAGACAAAGACTGAGGCAAAAGAGGTCATGCGCTTACCCTGGGCATTGAAAGGCGACACGCGCACCAGACGGTGCACACCGTTCTCACTTTTCAGATAGCCGTAGGCATACTCACCACCCTCGATCTGCATGGTGACGCTCTTGATACCGGCATCATCGCCTTCAAGCAGGTTGGAGATCGTCACCTTATGGCCATGCGCCTCAGCCCAGCGCATATACATACGCATGAGCATCTGGGCCCAGTCCTGCGCCTCGGTACCACCGGCACCACTGTTGATCTTCAGCACGGCGTCCATCGGATCCTCCTTCTGGCGCAGCATGTTCATCAGCTCCAGGTCCTCGATGGCCTTCATGGCCTTGGCATAATCGTCATCGACCTCCTCCTCTGTCACCATCTCCTCCTTATAGAAGTCGAAGGCCAACTGGAGTTCGTCGGCCATGGTGCGCACCTCGTTGTAGCCGTCGAGCCACTTCTTGATGCCCTTCACCTTCTTCATCTGCTCCTCGGCCCGCTTACGGTCCTCCCAGAAGTCGGGTGCCTGGGTGCGGAGGTCTTCCTCCTCGTATTCTATCTTTTTCTTGTCGATCTCAAGGTACCGGTACAGTGCATCGGCCCTCTCCATCACGTCTTTCAACTGGTCTTGCGTAATCATAATTATTTATTTACTCCGCGTACATCGCATCGATCTCGCGCTTGTAGTTCTCGTTGAGCACACGGCGACGGATCTTCAACGTGTTCGTCAGCTCACCCTTCTCCATCGAGAAATGGTTGGGCAACAGCGTGAAACGCTTGATCTGCTCGTAATGGGCCAACGACTGCTGCAGCGTATCGACACGCTCCTTCATCATCTCGTTGATCTTCGGATCGGCACAGAGCTGCTCACGGTTCTCGAACGGGATCTGGTGCTCACGGGCATATTCCTCCAACAAGGAATAGACAGGGATGATCAGTGCCGAGACGAACTTACGCTGGTCAGCGATGATACAGATCTGGTCAATGTATTTATCCACCAGCAACTTCGACTCAATCATCTGAGGTGCGATATACTTACCATTCGAGGTCTTGTAGAGATCCTTGATGCGCTCCTTCAGGAACAACTCGCCATCCTTCAGATAGCCGGAGTCGCCAGTCTTGAAATAGCCGTCCTCCGTAAAGGACTGTTTGGTCAGATCCTCACGGTTATAGTAGCCCTTCGTGATGGTGGGACCCTTCAACAGCACCTCACCCTCGTCGCTGATCCTGATGTCGATGCCTTCGATGGGGATGCCGACACCACCCACGGTGAAGGGTTCACCGAGATGGTTGCAGGATACCGTGGCGAGACTCTCCGTCAGACCATAGCCCACCACCATGTTGATACCGATGGCGTGCACGAACTCTTCGACCTTCGGATTCACCGTGGCACCTGCCGTGGGGAAGAAATGAGCATTCTCCAGTCCCAGTTCCTTACGGACGAGTGAGAACACCGTCTTGTTCAGCATCTCATATTCCAGATGGAGGGCCAGAGGCGGACGCTTGCCCTTTGACAGGTAGTCGATGTTATGTTTCTTTCCGACGTTCAGAGCGTGCAGGAAGAGCTTACGCTTCGGTGCACTGGCCTTGTCGATCTGCTCCAGCACACCCATATAGACCTTCTCCCAGAAACGGGGTACGGACGACATACAGGTCGGATGGGTCTCACGCATCGACTGCTGCACCTCCAACGGATAGGTGTTCACGATCAACTTGGCGCCCTCCGTCAGGCACAGGATTTTCCAACCCTTCTCAAAGATATGGGTAAAGGGCAGGAAGTTCAGCACACGGTCGTTCTCACCGACAGGCACGCACTTGTTGTTGGCCTCCATCGCAGCAGAATACTGACCGCAGGTCAGGATCACGCCTTTCGAGTCACCCGTCGTACCAGAGGTATAGAGGATATTGGCGATATCATCCATCGAAGCCTGGGCCCGTAGTGACTCCACCTCCGTCTGACGGGGATAGTTATCCCCCAATTTCAGGAAGTCGTCGAAATACATGGCGTTGCCATCATTCTCCGACACACGCACATTCTTATCAAAGATGATGATACGCTCCAAGGTGCTACAGGTGGAGAGCACCCGGCGCGCCTTGTCGTACTGCTCCTGCTCACCGACAAACAGGAAACGCATTTTCGCATCGCTGACCATAAACTGGATCTGCTGCTCCGAACTCGTGGCATAGAAGGGAATGGTCACCGCACGGATGCCCCACGCACCAAAGTCGCAGAAAAGATACTCTACCGAGTTCTGGGAGAACACACCCACGTTCTCCTGCACCTTCACGCCCAGATTGAGCAGGGCGTTAGACACTTTATTCACCATATCCGAGAACTGGTTCCACGAATATGACTTCCACTCCTTACTGCCGAAGTCCTTATAGATCAACACCTCACGATCACCATATTTCTGGGCCTGATCGTGGATGAGTCGCGATAAATGACTGTTTGTCTGCATAATCACTTTCGTTGTTTCGGGTGCAAAAGTACGCAAAATGGCGCAGATTGCCAAATTATAACGGACTTTTTTCTTCTCCACCCGCTTTCGCGTCACCATAACCCGTAAAATGGTTACAGTTTATAACCAAAACAGAGTGTTTTGCTTACAATTTGTTACAAATAAAAGAAAAGAAGATTAAAAAAGCTCATCATTCCTTTGGTTTTCCTCCAAAACGGCTTACCTTTGCAACAGAATCAGACAAACTTCATCCCAAAAGAGAAAAGATATGGCATTAGTAAACGACCATTTCCTGAAACTGCCGAACAACTACTTGTTTGCAGATATCGCCAAGAAGGTGAATGCCTTCAAGACCACTCACCCGAAAGCCGACGTGATCAGTCTGGGCATTGGCGACGTGACACAACCACTGGCTCCCGCCGTCATCGAGGCGATCCACAAGGCTGCCGACGAGATGGCCACCAAACAGGGTTTCAGGGGCTATGGCCCTGAGCAGGGCTATGACTTCCTGCGCGAAGCCATCCTGAAAAACGACTTCCTGCCACGCGGTATCCACCTTGACATCAACGAGATCTTCGTCAACGACGGTGCCAAGAGTGATACCGGTAACATCCAGGAGCTCATCCGCTGGGACAACTCCATCGGTGTGACTGACCCCATCTATCCCGTCTATATCGACTCAAACGTGATGATCGGACGTGCCGGGGTACAGGACGAACAAGGGAAATGGTCGAATGTCATGTATATGCCGTGTACGGCGGAGAACGGTTTCGTGCCGCAGATTCCCGACCGTCGTGTGGATGTGATCTATCTGTGTTATCCCAACAACCCCACGGGTACCGTCATCTCCAAGGAAGAACTGCGCAAGTGGGTGAACTACGCCCTGAAGAACGACACGCTGATCTTCTACGATGCCGCCTATCAGGCCTATATCCAGGATGACAACATCCCCCACAGTATATACGAGATCCGGGGCGCCAGAAAGTGCGCCATCGAGTTCCACAGCTATTCCAAGACAGCCGGTTTCACGGGTGTCCGCTGCGGCTACACCGTCGTACCCAAGGATGTGACTGCCGCCACCCTGACAGGTGAGCGTATCCCCCTGAATCCCCTGTGGAACCGCAGACAATGCACGAAGTTCAATGGCACCAGCTATATCTCCCAGCGCGCTGCCGAGGCCACCTATACCCCCGAGGGCAAGGAACAGGTCAAGACCACCATCGCCTACTATATGCAGAACGCCCGGAAGATGCTCAGTACCCTCCGTTCACTCGGCTTCGAATGTTATGGCGGTGAGAATGCCCCTTATATCTGGGTCAGGACACCCCAGACCAGCAGCAGTTGGAAGTTCTTCGAGGAGATGCTCTATGGTGCCCATGTCGTCTGCACCCCCGGCGTCGGCTTCGGTCCCAGTGGCGAAGGCTACGTACGTTTCACCGCCTTCGGCAGTCATGAGCAGACGGAAG
The DNA here is from genome assembly GCA_017965475.1 of Prevotella sp. Taxonomy (GTDB): domain Bacteria; phylum Bacteroidota; class Bacteroidia; order Bacteroidales; family Bacteroidaceae; genus Prevotella. Next base: position 6,630 of record JAGCPV010000106.1, on the reverse strand, counting down.
AGGCGCTGGAGCGCATCAGACAATGGCTAAGATAGTTTTTTATCCACGTAATTGATAAACGACTGATTGACCAGCCTTGTACCACCCGAGGTCGGATAATGACCGGTGAAGTACCAGTCGCCAGGGTGGTTCGGACAAGCCTCATGCAGTCCCTCGATGCTTTGGAAGACGAGTTCAACAGGTGTCTGCATCCCCTCCGGACGAAGCATCTCCACAATCTTCTGGTTAATCTCCTCCACCGTAAAAGGTTCATAGATCCGTCGCACCTGATTACACATAAGGGACGGTTCTTTTTGTGTGATCTCCGCCTTACAGGCCAGATAGGTGTCATTCACCAACTGCCACATGCCGCGTTCTTCGATCAGTGCCATCGTGGCCCGGAAAGCGCAGAACTCCTCCAGCCGTGACATGTCGATGCCGTAATAGTCGGGATAGCGGATCTGCGGTGAACTCGACACCATCACGATCTTCTTGGGATGCAGACGGTCGAGGATCTTGAAGATACTCTCCTTCAAGGTGGTACCGCGGACGATACTGTCATCGATGATCACCAGGTTATCTTCATAGGGCTGTAGGGAACCGTAGCTGATGTCATAGACATGGGCGGCGAGATCGTTACGCTCGGAGTTCGTGGAGATGAAGGTGCGCAGTTTGATGTCTTTCCAGACGACCTTCTCCGTCCGTACCTCACCATGTAACTTACGGAAACCGTCCGTCATACCATAGTATGCCACCTCGGCGGTATTGGGGATATAGGAGAAGACGGTGTGATCGACATCACCGTCGATGGCCTTGAGGATGGGCTGTGTCAGTTGTTCGCCCAACCGCTTGCGCTCCTGATAGATGTCACGATCGGAGCCTCTGCTGAAGTAGATACGTTCAAACGAACAGGCACTGAACTCCCGGACTGGCATGATCTGTTCCAGACGGCTCTCGCCATTACGGCGCACGATGAGTGCCTGACCCGGTTGCAGTTCGTGGATATCCTCATACTGCAGGTCAAAGGTCGTCTGCAGCACGGGCCGTTCACTGGCCAGGGCCACGATCTCGTCATCACGATAGTAGAATGCAGGACGGATGCCCCAGGGATCGCGCACGGAGAACATCTCCCCGCTGCCTGTCAGACCGCACATCACGTAGCCGCCATCATAGTGCTCCATCGTCTTGCGCAGCACATTGGCCATCTCCACGTGATTGTCGATATAGTCCGTGATGTCCGTACCCGTCAGTCCCTGTTCTTTGGCGATGGCATAGAGCCGTTCCACCTCACGGTCCAGACGGTGGCCCATCAGTTCCAGCGTAATATAGGAGTCACCATAGATACGGGGTGATTGTCCCTGAGCGGTCAGGAACTGGAACACCTCGTCGATGTTCGTCATGTTGAAGTTACCGCACAGACACAGGTTCTTCGCCCGCCAGTTGTTACGTCGCAGGAAGGGATGTACAAAGGTCAGTCCGCTCTTGCCCGTGGTGGAATAGCGCAGGTGGCCCATCAGCAGTTCACCCGCCATCTCCTCCGTCACACGCGAGAAGATCTCCGTGATGGCATCCTTGCCCTCGGCCTTCTCACGGAACATATATTCGCTGCCAGGTTCCGTGTTCAGACTTACCGAGGCGATACCCGCCCCCTCCTGGCCACGGTTATGCTGCTTCTCCATCATCAGATAGAGCTTATTGAAACCATAGGCCCATGTACCATATTTCTTCTGGTAATACGACAACGGCTTCAACAGACGGATCATCGCCACACCGCACTCGTGCTTCAGCTGTTCCATATCAGATGCATGCTTTGATAAACGACATAAACAACGGATGGGGATGCAGCACCGTCGAAGAGTATTCCGGGTGGAACTGCGTACCGATATACCAGCGTTTCTCCGGGATCTCGACGATCTCCACCAGATCGGCGGCGGGGTTGATACCCACGCACTTCATGCCACCAAACTCGAATTCATCCAGATAGGCATTATTGAACTCATAGCGGTGACGATGGCGCTCGCGCACCAAGGTCTGCTCCCCATAGGCCAGCCATGTACGACTGTTCTCCTGTATCTCACAGTCATAGGCACCCAGTCGCATCGTACCACCCATCTGCGTGATATTCTTCTGCTCCTCCATAAGGTCGATGACGTTATGTGGGGTCTTGGGATCCATCTCACGGCTGTTCGCATCCTGATAGCCCAGTACGTTACGGGCGAATTCGATGACCATCATCTGCATACCCAGACAGATACCGAAGGTGGGGATGTCGTGGATACGGGTGTATTCGGCAGCGATAATCTTACCCTCGATACCACGCTGGCCGAAGCCTGGGCAGATGACCACGCCCTGCAGACCCTCCAGTTTCTCCGCCACGTTCTGGCTGGTGATCTCCTCGCTGTTCACGAAGTGCAGTTTGGCCTTCACGTCATTGTAAATACCAGCGAGGTTCAGACTCTCGCGGATGCTCTTATAGGCATCCTGCAAGTCGTACTTCCCCACCAGTCCGATATGCACCTCACGGGTGGCGCGACGCTGCTTGTTGAGGAAGTCGTGCCAGGGTTTCATGGCTGGTGTCTCTCCGACGGGGATGCCGATCTTACGCATGATGGCGGCGTCGAGTCCCTGATGCTGCATGTTCACTGGCACCTCGTAGATGCTGGGCATGTCCTCGCTCTGGACGACGCATTCCAGATCGACATTACAGAACGAAGCCACCTTCATTCTTACGTGGTCGTCGAGATGGCGCTCCGTGCGCAGCACGAGGATATCGGGCTGGATACCCATCGACTGCAGTTCCTTCACGCTGTGCTGTGTAGGCTTCGTCTTCAGTTCGTCAGCAGCCTTCAGATAGGGCACATAGGTCAGATGCACACAGACGGCATTTCGTCCCAACTGCCAACGCAACTGACGGATGGCCTCCATGAACGGTGCACTCTCGATATCACCGATGGTACCTCCCACCTCCGTAATCACGAAGTCGAGTTCTTCGTCCTTCTCGTCCTCTCGCAGCATGCGATGCTTGATCTCGTCCGTGATATGCGGCACCACCTGGATGGTCTTGCCCAGATAGTCGCCATGGCGCTCACGGTCGATCACCGTCTTATAGATGCGACCCGTAGTGATACTATTGTTCCGTGTGGTGTGGATGCCCGTAAAACGTTCGTAGTGGCCCAGGTCCAGGTCTGTCTCCATGCCATCGACCGTCACGTAGCACTCACCATGCTCGTAGGGGTTCAGCGTCCCTGGGTCGATATTGATATACGGGTCGAACTTCTGGATGGTGACTTTATAACCACGTGCCTGCAGCAACTTACCGATGCTGGCGGAAATGATGCCCTTACCCAATGAAGAGACCACACCGCCCGTAACAAAAATGTATTTAGTTTCCATAATGGTTGGTTTTAATATGCCTGTTCATGCACACCCTTGACGGCACGGCCACTGGGGTCGTTCATTCCCTTGAAGGCGGCATCCCATTCGAGGGCAATGGCCGTACTACAGGCTACGCTGGCCTCACTGGGAACACTCTGAGCGGCAGAGTCCGACGGGAAATGCTCTGCGAAGATCGAGCGATAATAATATTCCTCCTTGTTCTTCGGCGGGTTGATGGGGAAGCGCTCGGCGGCATGTGCCATCTGCTCGTCGCTGACGGCCTCCGAGGTGATCTGTTTCAGGGTATCTATCCATGAGTAGCCCACACCATCGCTGAACTGCTCCTTCTGTCGCCAGGCCACCGCCTCGGGCAGCATGTCGGCAAAGGCCTCGCGTACGATCTTCTTCTCCATAGTCTGTCCCGGACACATCTTCGCCTCGGGATTGGTGCGCATGGCGACATCGAGGAACTCCTTGTCGAGGAACGGCACACGCCCCTCCACACCCCAGGCCGAGAGACTCTTGTTAGCGCGCAGACAGTCGTAGAGGTAGAGTTTGCCAAGCTTGCGGACGGTCTCCTCGTGGAAGTCCTTGGCCGTGGGTGCCTTATGGAAATAGAGGTAACCGCCGAAGATCTCGTCAGCACCCTCACCACTGAGCACCATCTTAATACCCATCGACTTGATAACGCGGGCCAACAGGTACATGGGCGTAGAGGCACGGACGGTAGTGACATCGTAGGTCTCGATATAATAGATCACGTCGCGGATGGCGTCAAGTCCCTCCTGGATAGTGTAGTTGATCTCGTGATGGACGGTACCGATATGGTCTGCCACCATCTTCGCCTTGGCGAGGTCGGGAGCGCCCTTCAGACCGACGGCGAAGGAGTGCAGACGGGGCCAATAGGCTTTGGTCTTCGAGTCGTCCTCGATACGCATCTCAGAGTATTTCTCGGCGATGGCGGAGATGACGGAAGAGTCAAGACCGCCGGAGAGCAACACACCATAAGGCACATCGGACATCAACTGACGCTTCACAGCTGCCGTCAATGCCTCACGGATGTCAGAGACACTGGCAGGGTTGTCCTTCACGGCATCATACTGCATCCAGTCACGACGGTAATACCACTTCTGCCCAGGTGACACACTCCAATAGTAATGGCCGGGCAGGAAAGGCTCATAACGCTCACACTGCCCTTCAAGGGCCTTCAGTTCCGAAGCCACATAGACGGTGCCGTCGCTGTCATAACCTATATATAAAGGTATCACACCTATGGGATCGCGCGCGATCAGGAACTCATCACGCTCCTCGTCGTAGAGGGCAAAGGCGAAGATGCCACTCAGGTCCTCCAGAAAGTCGATGCCCTTCTCACGGTAGAGGGCCAGGATCACCTCACAGTCGGAACCTGTCTGGAACTCATACTGTCCGGCAAAACGTCTGCGGATCTCCTGATGGTTGTATATCTCACCATTCACGGCCAGCACCTGTTTCTTGTCCGGCGAATACAACGGCTGTCCGCCTGACTCCGGATCCACAATGCTCAGTCGTTCATGGGCGAGGATGGCTGAACCACCGCAATAGATACCACTCCAGTCAGGTCCGCGATGGCGGATCTTCTGACTCATGCGCAATGCCTTCTGTCGCAGTTCACTGGACTGCTGCTTCACATTGAATATTCCTACGATTCCACACATATCTTTCTTCTTTTGATTGTCAGTTTGTCATTTTGCAAGTTTCCGCTTGCAAAATTACACAATTTGAAAGAAAAAAGACGCAAAAGCAGTACACTTTGCAGGAACTTTTTAGGCCCAACTATCATTCTGTCGTTGCGAAACGGCTTTTGACGAACAGATTGAAAGTATTCGGATGCTTCTGCTTTCAATCCGTAACTTACCCTTCCGCAACCACATATCAGAGGAGAATGCAATAATCTTGATAAAAAATTACTTTTTCGTGTAGTTTTTCGTAACTTTGCTGCGTCTAATGGGCAAAGATACGAATAAGCGAGCGGTTTCGCAAATGAATTTGCAGAAATTCGAGCGTGAGTATCTTCGACGAAAGTCAAATGATTCAAAAACAGAACGACAATGAACGTATTAGAACAACAGTTTGCGCAAACCGTTAAGGAACATAAGAGCACCATCTACACCGTGTGCTACATGTTCTCGCAGGATGCCGACGAGGTGAACGACCTGTTCCAAGAGGTACTAGTGAACATCTGGAAAGGGTTCGACAACTTCGAGCATCGCAGTGACATCAAGACGTGGATCTATCGCGTCGCCCTCAACACCTGCATCTCGCAGGACAGAAAGAAGCGACGCGCAGCCACTGCCCGACTCACCATGGACATCAACCTCTTTGAAGACCGCGACGAGGACACGAAGCAGGTGGATATGCTCCACAAGCGTATCTCCAAGTTGCAACCCTTCGACAGGGCCATCGTCCTGCTCTGGCTTGAGAATCTCCCCTATGAGGAGATCGGACAGATCGTCGGCATCTCGACTAAGAACGTCAGCGTCCGCCTGTTCAGGATCAGAGAACAGTTAAAGAACATGTCTAACGATTAAAACTTACCCATTATGAACAACGAGAATTTTGAATTAGAGGATATGCGCCAGCAGATGGAAACCCTGAAGAAGAAGCTGGATCAGCAGGAGATCGTGAACGACCGTCTCATCCGCCACTCGATGAAGAAGACCGCAGGCAACATCAGCCGAAGGTATTATTTCATCATGGTCCTCTGCCTACTGATGATCCCCTATAGCTATTGGGCCTTCGTCGTACTTTCCGGTTTCTCCATTCCTTTCTGGATCTTCACCTGCATCGTCATGATGGTCTGTCTGGGAGGCACCTATTACAACAGCAGGAACCTGAGTGACTCGAACATGATGACCAATAACCTCGTGGATGTCCGTCGCCGGATGGCCAGCGCCAAGAAGTTCGATGCTAACTGGCTCTTCATCGGCATCCCGCTCATCATCATTTTCCTGGGCTGGTTTATGTACGAGGCTTACAAGATCCATGAAGGTGCTATCAGCAATGGCCTTTTCTGGGGCGGATGCGTCGGCGGCATCCTGGGAGCCATCTGGGGATTCTCCCTCCACTTCAAGACCCAGCGCCAGTATCAGGAGATCCTCGACCAGATCGAGGACCTGACAAAAGAGTAACTTTCGCGCTCACGCGTTACCAACCTATCAATGGGCCAGTCCCCAGTTTTAGAGGGGACCTCTGGCTTCCCAAAGGTGACCTCTAGCATCCTAAAGGTCACCTTTACGT